>CAZGNJ010000004.1:0-6897 GCA_964526985.1 uncultured Ginsengibacter sp.
AGACAGTTAAGTCATGGATTTAGCCATTTTAGTACTATTGGTAGCGGTTAATTATAAACTGATTCCGATCTCCTTCAATTTCTTTCTTCATCACTTCTTTCAATTTCTCAGAAGGATGTTTCAATACAAGGATTGTAGATCTGTATTCCCTTGCATAAGGATTGCGCACACTATCAATCAGTACGATTGACGTAAACTGTTTTATCAGCGGGTCTTCAAGCGGATTTTGATTTTCTGAAACTAAAATCACGTTGTCAGGAAAATCTGTTGAAGGCAACCAAAACAAGAAACTTCCATTGCTGGAATAGGCTTCCGGGATTCCTGATTCTTTCCTGTAATAATTCACAGCACCGGCCTGCCCATAATTATCACACCAGATGAGCAGGAGTCTTTTCTCTGATGAATCCAAAGTTGAATACGCCTTTGAAACTCCGGCAGCCATTTCTTTCCAGCCGAGCATGTCGGCAAAGTCCTGTGGTAATTCATGGTTCTTCAGGTCTTCCCATTTCAATACACCGGCTTTGTCAAAATGCAAAGTCTTATATAAAGACGCGAGTTTAGCGGGTGAAGCTACCGGCAATAATAATGGCCATAGCGCAAGCCCTGACAAGACCGAAAAGCCGATGGCAGTATATTTGAAGACACTATTAATCCGCGAAAATATTTGTTCAGGATAATACGCTCCCAACGCAAACAATACCGTAAATGAACCCGCTGAATAATAGGCCTTGCCTTGCAGTAACAGCAGGATTCCCTGCAACACGAGGAAGGCAATGCCAAAGGCACGAACCTTTCTCCCTTTGCTGGTGAAGCAATACAAGAGTCCTGCGATCCAGATATAAAATACAGGCAAATACATCAGTAATTCATCTTTCAGAAAATCACCGGCACTGACGTGATCGAGTTGCGTCTCTTTCAACTCTTGCATGTGATGAAGTACCGGAAAATCGTGTGTCCATTGCCAAACGAAATTTGGGAGGAAGATCAGGAAGCCTGCGCCAAGCGCATAATATAAATGCTTATTGAGAAAAACCTTCCTATCTGTAAACAACAATCCAGCAAGCAGGCTCACTGTCCAGAACGCAATCGTGTACTTGGTCAGCATACCCAGGCCAACAGCAATTCCAAAAGCATACAGGTATTGCGTTTTAGAAGTCTGAACAAACCTCAATAGGCCATAGGCCATCAATGCACTGAAAAATATTTCGGGAGCATTGGGCTGAAAAAGAAAAAACATCCGAAGCCAGGCTCCAAAGACAAACACAAAGAACAGCAGCCACAAAGCCAACTTACCTCCCCCCAACTTCACTATCATCTTAGCACAAACGAAAAATGTGAGGGAACCAAACAGGTTGGGCCAGAATTTGATCCAAAAAATAGAGTTTCCTAAAAAGCTGCTCAGCCAGGCGAAAACAGATATCAATGGTGGCACTTCCAGAAAGCCCCAGGCAAGATGTTGCCCTTCAGCGAGGTACAGGAACTCATCGCGGTGCGGTTCATACACCGGGCTTTGTAATAAATATGGTATTACAAATCTTGCAATAGCAAGTAAAAGAATGAGACGGTTGTGGTTCCGCATACTATATCCTGGTTATAAATAATAAATGCTCTTTCTATTTCCGGAATTCAGTTCATGTAGCGACGAAATGAGGCAAACAGATACCCATTTTCCACAATAGCCTTCAATCTCTGTCCCGCACTTTGCTTCTGCGAATATAAACTGTGCACGGAAATATTACCATCACTGCGTGGCACGTGCTTTGTAGAAATAGTGGCAACTTATAATTACCACGGGAGTACCTCTGAAAAATTATTGGGTGAAGAAATCAATCGATTATTATAACAGCATAAATAAAAATACAAATGAAGAAGATTGCAATTAATGGATTCGGCAGAATCGGAAGGGCTTCGCTAAAAGTTATCCTGGAAAAACCTGAATTAGAACTGGTAGCAGTAAACGACTTGTTATCCATAGAAAATGCTGCCTATCTCTTAAAGTTCGACAGCGTTTACGGAAGGTATTCCAAAGAGATTGGCTATGAGACAGAAAACGAATTGAAAGTGGGGGATAAAAAGATAAAATATCTTTCGGTAAAAGATCCTGCTCAACTTCCATGGAAGGAATTAGGCATAGACGTGGTCATAGAGAGCACTGGGCACTTTACGAAAAAAGAAGACGCAGCCAAACACATTGCTGCTGGAGCCAAAACGGTAGTGATTTCCGCACCTACCAAAAGTGTGGATACACCAACAGTGGTTCATGGTGTAAATACAAAAGATGGTAAGACAAATATATTTTCATGTGCCAGTTGTACCACCAATAACATAAGCCCGGTAATAGAAATATTGGGAAGGAGAATTGGAATTCAAAAAGCCATTCTAAATACGATCCATGCCTATACCGCTTCGCAGTCGATAGTGGATGGACCTTCCAAAAAGAAGATCAGGATGGGCAGGGCGGCAGCGATGAACCTGGTACCCGCTACTACAGGCGCTGCAATCGCCACTATCAAGACACTTCCTCAATATGAAGGCAAATTCGATGGCATTGCGATTCGCACTCCGGTAGTGGTAGGCTCCATTTCGGATATAACGTTTATAGCTAATCGCAAAACATCAGCAGCAGAAATCAACGAAGTATTAAGAGAAGAAGCGGCAACCGAACGTTACAAAGAAGTGGTGTGTGTATCAGATGATCCTTTGGTTTCAACAGATATCATTCAAAGCACCTATGCTGCTACCATTGATTCAGAGATGACTAGTGTTGTAGATGGAAACCTCTGTAAAGTAATGGCCTGGTATGACAATGAATGGGGATTTACGAATCAAATGATCCGGCTCATATTGGAAGGTTGAATTCTTGCTCAAGAATTTGGATATAATGGTCAAAAATAGTTGGTAAAATCAGCGTAAATCTAATGTGGTATTGGCTTATAGCGTATTCAATTGAAAGTGGTTTCAATTGACCATTTTCTTTTCCACCTCACGTTCCAGGCTGAAGCAATTATTTCGATCTGTGAAGACATGCCTCGGATGAGCAGGTAAATATCGCTGTCCGCATGAACAGGCACTTTGAAAAAACTACAATTGCCCAATTATTTTTGTGATCCTGGAAAGCGTTTCCTCTTTACCAATCACGATTGCAATATCAAAAACGCCCGGCCCAAACTTTCCCCGCACCAGCATCACCCGGAATGGCGCCAATACTGCTCCCGGTTTCAATTCCATCTGATTCGCAAGTTCTTTAAAACTACTCTCTAAGAAATCATGATCCCATTGATCAGCCCCCTTCCAGGCAAGAATTAGCTGTTCAAAGAATTCTTTCTTCTTGCCCTCCCACTTATCCTGAACCAAAGCCAAATCCACTTCGGGTGCCTGAAAAAAGTAGGCAGATTGATGAATAAAGTCTGACAATATTGTGCATCGGTCTTTTACAAGTGAAATCACCTTTTCTAATTTCTCCTTATCGAATATTTCAAAACCCTCCTTCTCAAACCAGGGCAATAGCGAAGGCATTAATTCTGCCACAGATAATTTCTTGATCCATTCATGATTGAACCACTTTGCTTTTTCAAAATCAAATTTTGCACCATGAGAATGAACTCTCTCGATATCAAACGCACTAACCAATTCTTCCAGTGAGAATATTTCTTTCTCCGTACCATCATTCCATCCCAGCATTGCCAGCATATTGATAAACGCCTCCGGCAAAAAACCCAACTCTTTGAAACCCTTTACCAGTCCTTGTTTGGGGTCATTCCATTCCATTGCGAACACCGGGAATCCTAATCGTTCTCCATCGCGCTTGCTCAATTTGCCATTGCCATCCGGTTTTAGTATCAAAGGGAAATGTGCCCATTGAGGCATCTCATTCTTCCATCCGAAATACTGGTACAACAAAATATGGACAGGCGCACTCGGCAACCATTCTTCACCTCTGAAAGAATGCGTAATCTTCATGGCATGATCATCCACCACCACTGCGAGATGATACGTTGGCATACCGTCTGCTTTCAGCAATACCTTATCATCAACAGTATCAGAACTCATTTCGATATCTCCTTTTACAAGATCATGGAATTGTATGGACTGTCCGGGTTCTATTTTAATTCGCACCACATGAGGCACGCCGTCAGCAATAAGTCTCTCTACTTCTGTCTTAGAAAGTGTCAAAGAGTTTCGCATCTGCATCCGGCTTTGATGCCCATATTGTAGATTGTCTTTCCCTTCGCTTTTCAGTTTTTCACGCAGTGCTTCTATTTCTTCCGGAGTATCAAAGGCGTAATATGCATGGCCTGACTGTACCAATTGCTCTGCAAACTGCCTGTACATTTCCTTACGCTCACTTTGCCGGTATGGAGCGTAGGCTCCTCCTGTCTTCGGGCTTTCATCAGGGGGAATGTGGCACCATTCCAGGCAACTGTAAATATATTCCTCCGCACCTTCTACAAAACGTGTCTGGTCTGTATCTTCTACCCTCAATACAAAATCACCACCTTGCTTTTTTGCAAACAAATAATTGTACAGTGCTGTGCGTACTCCGCCAAGATGCAAGCCTCCGGTTGGGCTCGGTGCAAATCTTACTCTTACTTTACTCATGAAGCAAAGATAAATTAGCGCTGCACATTAATCAAAGACAATGCAGGAAGAAGTGTTTTCCCTTTATCACGAAAACCTATCAGAAAAAATGCAAGAAAATTTCATCATTCCCGGATTTTTTCTGCACTTCTCTCCTGCATAAATATTTTAATCTTAAATTTCCCCAATTCATGTACAAATCGAAAAGGCACTTTGCGTGTCAAACCAAAATCTTTTTAGAATAACAACATTTAACAGATCAAATCTTCTACCCGATCCATGTCACAAAATCAAACTGCAACACATCAAAAAGAACTCTTCGGACATCCTGTAGGATTATACATTTTGTTTTTTACGGAGATGTGGGAGCGCTTTTCTTATTATGGTATGCGGGCCATTTTGGTACTGTATCTCGTAAGCGCCACCATAGGTGGAAATGCGGGACTGGGTTGGACTTCAGGTGAAGCGTTGGCACTGTATGGATGGTACACCATGTTGGTTTATCTCGCTTCCATTCCGGGAGGAATGATTGCAGACAAAGCCTGGGGTCAGAAGAAGACAGTTCTGATAGGCGGTATTGTTTTAGTTGCAGGCCATTTCATGCTGGCATTCCAGCAAATGTGGACTTTCTATGGTGGGCTGGCACTGATCATTTGCGGTGTTGGTCTTCTGAAACCGAATATCTCCACAATGGTAGGCGGGTTGTACAGGCAGGGTGATATTCGAAGAGATAAAGGATTCACGATCTTTTATATTGGCATCAATGTAGGCG
This sequence comes from uncultured Ginsengibacter sp., assembly GCA_964526985.1. Classification (GTDB taxonomy): domain Bacteria; phylum Bacteroidota; class Bacteroidia; order Chitinophagales; family Chitinophagaceae; genus Ginsengibacter. The sequence goes on from CAZGNJ010000004.1 coordinate 5,351, forward strand.
CTTTTCTTGCCAGTTTGATTGTAGGATATGTCGGAGAAAAGATTGGCTGGCACTGGGGATTCGGATTGGCCGGCATTGCTATGGCGCTCGGATTGATTGTGTATATGTCAGGTCAAAAGTATCTTTCAAAAGTCGGAAACATTCCTACCGTTGCAGAGCAAAATGAAGGAGCTTCATTGGGCGAATTGTTTACCAATCTGTTTCAATCGCCGAAGCAACTGGTGATATCTTCTTTGCTCATTCTCTTTTCACTCTACTGGACATTCTTTCAGTCACTGCCTTACGGTCTGTTGTATATATTCATCAGTGTGGTAGTGGCAATGATGCTCATGATTTATAAAGATCTTCCCAATCAGGTCATGAAAGACCGGTATGTGGTCATCTTATTATCTTTTACACTCACCATCGTTTTTTGGGGTGCGTATGAACAAGCCGGTGGGTTACTCAACATCTATGCACTTGAAAAAACTGACAGGACTTTATCATTTTCCCTTCCATTGATCGGGAATGAAGTGCCGGCTTCGTGGTTCCAATCGTTGAATGCGTTTTACATTATCATTCTTGGTGTAGCAGTAGCCAATTTCTGGGCAAGACGAAAACTGAAAAACAAGGAGGCCTCCTCGATTTTCAAAATGGCAACAGGTGTTATCATCATGGGGCTTGGCTTCACATTCATGGCTATTGCAGCAAAAAACTATGAAGCCGGAGTTTCCAAATCAGCGATGTATTGGTTGGTATTTGCCTACCTGCTGCATACGATTGGTGAACTTTGCTCATCTCCAGTTGCACTTTCATTCATCACCAAACTGGCTCCTGTAAAATATGCTTCACTGATGATGGGTGTTTACTTTGCTGCCACAGGGCTTGGAAATAAAGTTGCGGGGATAGTAGGTGAAGTATCACAGAGCAAACCCATCAAACTGGAAATCGTAGCCTCACGAGAAAAGTTTTCTTCATTTCTCAATCCGACAGATAGTGTATTTACAAAAGGAAAAAATTTCAAGGTCAAGTCTTTGATTTATCCGGTCAATGGAGCATTGGATGCCATCAGTACCGGCACAAATGAGCCTGTATTCGGATTGGTAAAATTCGTAAAGCCTGAAAAGCAAAAAGAAATATTGCAGGTACTGAATGAAAATAATGTAACCAGTCAAACACCTTACCATGCCACTTTTCAATTTGATAAGAATCCGGATGCGAGAGAGGCCGTTACGATCGAGAAATTGAATTATTCATGTGAACTTGTTATTGACGAAGTCAGCACCAAAATGGAATTCAGAACTTTTGTTGGGATCATTATTTTCACTTCCATCTTTGGTGCCCTGCTGCTATTAATGCTGAAACCATTGAAACGGTTGACACATGGCGCAGAAGACCGGGAAAGATCGTTCACAGAAAAAGAAGCATTTGAAGCTGGTGATGAAGGCTACCCTGCTCCGTAATTCACTTTCAAAATTCTTACCGTTTTTTTCTACCAGAACCAACTGGTAATAGTGTGGACACAACCTACATTGGATGTGCCACAAAATATGGATCCAAGAGAATTG
>CAZGNJ010000004.1:6907-18235 GCA_964526985.1 uncultured Ginsengibacter sp.
CCGGGAAAGATCGTTCACAGAAAAAGAAGCATTTGAAGCTGGTGATGAAGGCTATCCTTCCCCTTAGTTCATCATCGAATTTCTTACCCTAGTTTAATTTTTTCGACCTTGATCAACAGGTGCTTGCCTGGATACAATCTTCATTAGATATGATACTAAATATGGATCCAAGAGAATTGCTGCTGCGGTTTGAGAATATTCTATAATTTCCCATCATGTTTTACCTCATCAAAGCTCCCTGGCTCCTTCAGAAATACTACCATGAATGTGTATGGAAGATCAAGACCGATGACAATAAAATCTATTTCACATTCGATGACGGCCCCTCGCCAGAGGCAACGCCGTTTGTGTTGGAGCAATTAGAAAAATTCGGCGCTAAAGCGACATTTTTCTGCATTGGTCAGCAGGTAGAAAAGCATCCTGAGATCTATCAGCAAGTTTTGGCTGCAGGACACCGCGTCGGCAACCACACTTATCGCCACCTGGACGGATGGGAAACCCCTAATGACAAATATTACCAGGATGTAGTACAGGCAGCAGGGTTGATAGATTCCAAAATTTTCAGGCCTCCATTTGGAAAGATCTCAAAATTTCAAATTAAGGCAATAGCCGGTGAGCGATTGCAAATGAAGACCATCATGTGGCATGTGATCAGTGCTGATTTCGACACTAAGATCTCTCCTGACCAGTGTTATCTGAATGTAGTCAGAAACGCAGGAAAAGGAAGTATTGTCGTTTTTCATGACAGTGCAAAGGCCTTTCCGAATATGAAGGATTCTCTGCCGCGTGCCCTGGAATATTACAAAGACAGGGAATTTATTTTTGAATCTCTTCCCTAAAAAAAGAATGGGCCAGGGTAGAAACCCAAGCCCGTTTTTAATCCGTACCCTATGAAAACTGCCGTGAAGGTAATGTTTCTTTTTAACACTTCACCAACAAATTTTCATCGCAGGGAAATAACTTTTGAGAAGCCTTTATAGCTGAGTGTTGCCAATGCATCACAGTCATCATCTTTGCCATAATCAAGTGTCGCAGCGTCAGGAATTTGGTTCCAGTGTATGGAAAGTGTGCCTTGCACTCTATACCTGCAAGTAAACTTTCTTATCAGCGGTTTTGTGATTTCGCTTGACCAGGTAAAACCGGTAGAGTTTCCACCATTCACCGCTCCCGTTACTTCATACTTATCGTCAAGGAAATTAAGAGGCGTATTCATTCCTGACACCAGGGTCCATGTATGCTTTCCTGCCAATGAATGCCAGAAACCGGTGTTCGTGTTAGTAAGCTTACCATCTGTGATCGTAACTGATAGCCCCAATTTATCACCTGAGGTAGTATTCTCAATCACCTGGGTACCTGAAATTGCGAAACTGTCAACTTCATATCCATCAAAGGTGGTGGTGATTTTAGCGCCTGGCATATATGCCGGATTGGTAAAAACTACCTCTATTTTCCCCTTCCTCACCTTGCCATCCGGTCCTTTGCATCCGGTTCCAAAATCGAAAGTTGCTGTCTTAGGCCATTCGTTTGCGACTTTCGGGCTTACTGTTAGTGTAAAGCAATGGTCTCCGAGCGTGGATTCATTTCCTCCGGGACGATAGATTGTTCCTGCTCCGGTTCCAAGTCCAATTTTTTCACCGGCATCCTCATCAGGGACACCCAATGAAATGCTCATCACATCACTAAACTGGCTGGATACAAGGTCGTTATCAGAAGATGCTGCTACAGCATTTTCCATTTGCGGGTCTTCAGTTTTGTTACTATTGTCTTTTTTACAAGAAATCATTGTAACCGAAATCAGGCCGGCTAATGCCAGGGAGGATTTCAAAACAGTACTTTTTTTCATAGAAGGTTTTTTAAGGACTTAATTGATATTTGAACTTATTTCAGGATTTAAAAACGCCAGCGTCTTTTCAATATTGTAAGACGCTGTCGTTCTCAGAACCAATATTTCACAATTTACTACTTCAGTGTAATCACTTTTGAATGGCCTTTGTAAGTTAACAAAGCCTTATTATCACAGCTTCCATCGCCATAGTCAAGCGTAGCCGCGTCAGCGTTTTGATTCCAGTGAATAGTAACCACGCCTTCACCTCTCCATTGGCAATTCACTTTTCTCATCACAGGTGTAGTAATTTCCCTGGTCCAGGTCAATCCGTTAGAATTCCCTCCATGGCTTCCCCCGGTTACTTTGTAGGTGTCATCAAAAGGATTGAACGGAGTATCCATTCCGGCTACCTGGGTACGCAGGTGGTTGCCTTCGTATTTATGCCAGAAACCGGTATTGGTATTCGTAAGTTTACCATTGATCACTTCGACTCTGAACCCAAAATGATTGTCAGTACTTGTATTTGTAATAATATGAGTGCCACTGATCGCAAATGAATCTACCTGGTACTCATCAAAGGTTGTAGAGATTTTAGCTCCGGGCTTCCAGGCCGGTTTGGTGTAAATGACTACAATCTTACCTTTTCTCACTTTGCCATCGTGCCCCTTGCAACCTTCAGTTCCAAAATCGAATGTGATTGTTTTAGGCCAAACATTTTTTTCTTTTGGTATCACTGTTACGGTATAGCAACGGTCACCAAGCGTTGTTTCCGCACCACCGGGTTTGTACATAATGCCGCCACCAGTACCAATACCAATATCATCGCCCGCATCAGCGGACTGCACTCCAAGAGCGATATTGAATACATCATCAAATTGAGATGCAGCAGCCTGGTCACTCTGTGACACGGATACTGCTTCATCTATATTATCGCCCTCCGGTGTTACAGCATCATTTTTTTTACACGATGTAAAAGTAATGGCGGATACCAGCGCCAGTACTGATGTCAAGCGAATTGACAGAATAATTGATTTCATAAAGTTTAAGATTTAAAAATGTTATAAATTAGGAACGGTCAATTGACTGTATGAACATACCGGGGTTTAATCGGGTAATAAAAAAAATGAAATGTCATTGATAGATTCACACACACATTTATATTCAGAAGAATTTAATAACGACAGGAAAGAAACCATTTTGCGAGCTATCAACAGCGGAGTCAGTAAATTCTATTTGCCTGCAATTGACAGCAATTACTTAGCTGCGATGCTGGAAACCAAAGCGTTGTTTCCGGAAAATATTTTCCTGATGGCAGGCCTTCATCCCTGCTCCGTAAAAGAAAACTACAGGGAAGAACTATCCAGAGTTGAATCTTTCATGAATGATTATGATTTTTCAGGTATTGGAGAAACCGGGTTGGATCTTTATTGGGATAAAACTTTTATAAAAGAGCAAATCATCAGCCTCCATCAACACATTGAATGGGCATTAAAATATGACCAGCCATTGATCCTGCATACCAGAAATGCAAATAAAGAAACGATAGAAATTGTGGCTCAATATAAAGGAAGTAACCTGCGGGGTATTTTCCATTGCTTTAGTGGTACTGAAGAAGAGGCACATGAAATTATTGATCTTGGATTCTTTTTAGGAATTGGTGGAGTCCTTACATTTAAGAACAGTGGGTTGGATAAGGCCATTCAAAACATCGATATCAAACATCTCGTTTTAGAAACAGACAGTCCATATTTAGCACCTGTACCATATCGTGGCAAGCGAAATGAGAGTGCATACCTGCCTATCGTAGCTCAAAAACTTGCTGACATAAAGGAAATGAAAATAGAAGAGGTAGCTTCAGTGACTTCTGCGAATACATTTGAATTATTCAGAGTGTAAGGATAAATGCATTACATATTCTCTTGTAAGAAAATCTATGTCCGGTTGGCAGAGAGCCTTGCATGCAGGAGTTCTTTCATTGTCATTAAATTAAGAATACTTCGCCACAAAATCACAAAGAAACTAAGCATTATTCATCCATTTTTCTTCTTCGCGCCTCGTGGCCAAAAATCAGATGAGCTCGTCAGAAAAAAATCAGAGTTGTATATTGTGATTTCAACATTATTCATTTTTGAACAACAGCATGGCGAAATCTGCAATTCACCAAATCAAAAAATTAGGAGCCTTACCAGCTACAGCTATTTCCGGAAATGACATCACATCCTCCTGCTTTTATGTATCCGCGCTCGCGATCGCTTATGCTGGGCAATATGCTTTCATTTCTCTGCTGTTGGTGGCGATGGTATTATTTTTCTTCAGAAAAATTTATGGAGAGGCTGTAGGCGCATTGCCTTTGAATGGAGGCGCATACAATATATTGCTGAATACTACAAGCAAGGGGAACGCATCACTGGCGGCCTGCCTGACCATTCTCAGTTATATGGCAACGGCTGTAATCTCAGCCAGTACCGGTATGCACTATCTTCATTCTGTTTTTCCCACCTTCTCTGTTTTTGTTGCCACTCTGATATTGCTCACTGTCTTTATGTTGCTCACTATTGCCGGCATCTCTGAGTCTGCAAAAGTTGCTATCGTTATTTTCATAGCTAACCTGTGTGCTATCTTACTGCTACTGCTAAGTGGCATCTATTATATCATAGCCAATGGTATCGATATTGGTAAAGTGAATTTCAGCACACCGACACACGGCAGCCTGCTTAATGCCTTGTTTCTTGGATTCAGCATGGGTATGCTGGGTGTTACCGGATTTGAAACATCTGCAAATTTTGTAGAAGAACAGAAAGAAGGCGTATTCAGAAAGACACTCAAATACATGTGGATTCTCGTTACGATCATCAATCCTGCCATCGCGATACTCGGCGTGTTGATCATGCCTATTGGCGAAATAGCCAATTATAATGACTCATTTCTTTCCTTCCTCGGACAGAGAACCGGAGGAAACTGGTTGGCATTTGTTATATCCATCGATGCCGCCATAGTATTAAGTGGCGCCGTATTGACTGCTTATATTGGTGTAACCGGATTGATGAAAAGAATGGTACTCGATAGAATTTTCCCTCAAGCTCTTTTGAAAGAAAATTCTCGTGGCAGTTCCTACCGGATCATCATTGTTTTTTACCTTTTGTGCCTGTCCATATTATTTCTTACCTCCGGCGAAATAGCACCATTGGCTGGAGTTTACACCATTTCGTTTCTGTCAGTGATGGCATTTTTCGGCTTTGGAAATTTGTTGTTGAAAATAAAAAGATCACGCCTCCCCCGCCCGGAATATGCTGCGCCTTCTATTGTGCTCTTAGGAATATTGGGTATTCTCATCGCGCTCTATGGAAATGTGAAAATACATCCTGAATACCTGGTTGTATTTCTGCAATATTTTATACCTGCGATGCTGATCATCTATATTTTCCTGAAACGTAAGGCAGTCATCCATTATTTGTTGCTCTACGTAAATCAGATTTTTGACAGCATACAGCGATTGAGTGTATTCAGCCGCTTTCATCTGCAAAAGGAAATGCGCAAGCTCAACAAGCAGCCATTTGTTTATTTTACTAAGGGAGATAATATCGCTACGCTAAACAAGGTTATTATTTACGTAAAGGAAAACGAGATCACTCAAAAACTCAAGATCGTAACGGTGCTCAATGAAGAACAAGAACTTTCTGAAACTTTTGCACGTGACTTTGAAGCTCTGGATCGTGCTTACCCGGACATTCGTATTGAATTCATCACGATCAAAGGAACCTTTGGGCCTGACATCATCGACAAATTGAGCCACGAATGGAATATTCCTAAAAACTTTATGTTCATCGGATCGCCCGGAGACCGCTTTCCACATGCCGTGCAGGACTTAGGGGGAGTGCGCCTCATTATATGATAGAAAGTTTGGGGTTCAAAGTTTAAAATTGAAGGTTCAACGTTTAAGGTAATGGATAACACATTAGGTATAATTCTTTAAAGCCACACCCGCGATCTGTTTAGTTGCGATCACTTCTACATGTGTCCAACTGATCCGGGAAAGAAAGTTCCCAATCACTTGACTGCACGATTTCTGTATTTGAAAAAATCCCGAATAACTGTCTATGTTATTCTCCCGGCTCTTTAGTTCCTGAAATTTTTACTGATGGTTGAATCGGAGTGCCATCCCCTTTCATAAAAGGCTTAAGGATATCTATTGGTACCGGGAAGATAGTGGTAGAATTATTTTCTGTCGCAATTTCTCTCAATGTCTGCAGATAACGAAGTGTCAACGCGCTTGGCTGTTCGCTCAATATCTGTGCTGCATCACTCAACTTTTGGGATGCCTGGAATTCACCTTCTGCAGCTATGACTTTACTTCTTCTTTCTCTTTCAGCCTCTGCCTGCCGTGCCATGGCGCGTTGCATTTCCTGTGGCAGATCTATCTGCTTCACTTCCACATGCGTTACTTTCACACCCCAGGGTTCAGTCTGGTTATCTATGATCTGTTGCAACCGCACATTGATTTTTTCACGCTGGCTCAGCAGGTCATCCAACTCTGATTGCCCAAGTACACTACGCAATGTGGTCTGTGCTATCTGGGAAGTACCCACAAGATAATTTTCGATTTCGATAATCGCGGCCTGGGGATCTATCACCCTGAAATAAATTACAGCATTCACTTTTATAGATACGTTATCTTGGGTGATCACATCCTGTGGCGGCACATCCATCACTACTGTTCGCAGGCTTACCTTCACCATCTTGTCTATGATCGGTATCAACAGGATGATACCCGGCCCCTTTGGCCCATGGCCGATCACACGGCCCAGCCTGAAGATGACGCCTCTTTCATACTCCCTCAGCACCCTGATAGCGCTGGCAAGTATGTATAATCCAAAAACGACAATGACAATTATGATTACCGGAAACTGTTGCATATTAATTATTGATTTTGATGAATGAACTTTTATGATTTATCGAACTCCGGACTCTTGTCCGGAGCTACGTGCAAAGTAAGGCCTTTCATACCGGTTACGATCACATCTGTGTTTTCAGGAATAGCATCACCATCCGAAACAGCTCTCCAACTTTCGCCGGAAACCCTCACCATACCACCATCTTCTATAGGAGTGAGCGCTATCCCCTTCTTTCCTATCAGCGCTTTTTTACCCGTTGCCGGTTTCAATTGTTGTGCTTTCAATCCCAAACCGATGACGAAAACAAAAAATAAGAAAGTGATCAACGTGGTAGTAATGATCACAGCCCACGAAAGCGACATCACATTTTCCGTACTGGTAGTACGGAAGAGAAACATAGAACCCAATAATACAGATGCCGTTCCTCCAATAGCCAACATTCCGTGGCTCACCACTTTTATTTCCAAGAGGTAAAGGACAATTCCAAATACGATCAGCGCTACCGACACATAATTCACCGGTAGTGAACTCATCGTATAAAACGCAAGAATGAGGCAGATAACTCCGACAATGCCGGGAAAAATAGCTCCGGGATTGAAGAGTTCGAAAATCAATCCGAAGAAGCCGAGCATCATGAGGATGTACGCAATATTCGGGTCGCTGATACGACTCAGTACTTTTAGAAAAAAACCCATCTCTACATTTTCGACTTGAGCATTGGATGTTTTCAAAACATGTTCGCCATTGGTTGTCTGAATATGCAGCCCATTGATCTTCTCCAGCAATTGTTGTTCATTGTCTGCAATCAGGTTGATCACATTTTGAGACAGCGCTTCCGTTTCTGAAAGAGCGGCGCTGGTGCGCACAGCATCCTCGGCCCATAAGATATTCCTGTTTCTTTTTTCAGCAATGCTCCTGATAAATGCTGCCGCGTCATTGGTACTCTTTTCATTCATGATACCATCTGCTTTGCCTTGCAGCGATACCGGGTGTGCTGCGCCGATGTTGGTACCGGGCGCCATTGCAGCTATATGTGCCGACATGGTGATGAATACACCCGCAGAGCCGGCACGCGCGCCGGAGGGAGCGATGTAAACAACTACGGGAACTGGTGAATTCATAATACTCTTTACGATGTCTCTCGTAGAAGTGAGTAATCCTCCCGGAGTATTCAACCGGATGATAATGCAGGTCGCCTTTTCATCAGTAGCTTGCTGAATGGAGTTTTCAATAAACTCTGCGGAGGCAGGATTGATGCTTTCGGTTACGTCGATAGAAATTACTTTTTGGGCATGGGCGGTCAGCGACAGGAGAACCGTGATCACGATAATCAGGTATCTCCCGGTTTTGCAAAATATTTTAGAAGAGATGGCCATGGATGTAAGTTACCCCTAAGTTTTATACTTTCAAAGTACTTGTTTCCAAATGCAAGCCTATTAGGTCTTCAATATCTATTGAATTAAATTTCTTCCTCAAAGTTCAAGTGGCCATTCCATTTCTTTTTGTTTACGCTTTCCTTTTGAGTACCTCTAAAAATTCATTTGCGTTTATGATATTAATCATTGGAAATTCTATCTTTTTTGCTTCATTAAAATGTGCATCGTTAGTAACCAGGAAGTCTGCTTTGCCAGCAACGGCTGCATCAAAGAATTTATTATCATCAGGGTCAGCAGAAATGGCATTCCAATTATAAAAGATACGTTGATAAATTACATCAGGCGACTCAACAAAAGATTCTACTACCAAAGCTGCAATGTCTGGAGCAGCATGTTCAAGAAGGATTTCCTCATATTCATGTAAAATTTCTTCTGATACAACAATCTTATATTTACCATTTACGAAAGCCTGCCATATTAGTCTATACCTACTGCGTTTACCTAAAGCCACCAGCAAAACATTTGAATCTAAAACAACCCTCATCACTGCTATTTAGAAGATTTGGTGCGAAAATGTTCTTTGATTAATTTTTCATAGGTTTCTTCTGTAATGTTATTTTCTAACTCCCACTGATCGGTAATATTCTCAATTTGTTTAGCCAAAAGTTGTACTGCCAACCTGCGCATTTGAATAAAATCCTCCTCGGGCAATGGCTTTTTCAGTAAACGTAACATCAAAACCTGTTGCTCATTCAAATGCGGATTATTTAACGAGGCATCCATATTTTTCTATTTTATCGTTCGAGACTTTTCCTACATCGCCAGTTTGCCTGACCCACCTTTTAATCTAAATCTAACGTAGCATTCGTTGCTTTCTCAAAAATAACCTTTTTTCCATACCAATTCTTCCCTACAGGTCGCTTTCTTATCATCAGCAGTATGAATGGAGTTTTCAATAAACTCTGCGGAGGCAGGATTGATGCTTTCGGTTACGTCGATAGAAATTACTTTCTGGGCATGAGCACAAAATGAACCTAAACAAAGGAAAATAATGAACAGATATTTTCCAGGTTGACCAATAACTTTTTTCAGGATGGGCATGGTTGTAAGTCACTGCTATGTTTGATACTTTCAAAGTTGATATTTGTTATTCATTCACTAATAGGGCTGCAATATTTTTTCCTCTAATTTTGCGCAAAAAAATCAATGCCCTCAGTGAAGTGCCTTATCATAGTAGATGTTCAAAAAGATTTTTGCCCGGGTGGCGCCTTGCCTGCTCCGGATGGTAATGATATTGTTCCGGTCATCAACAAGATCATGGGAAAATTTTCACTGATCATTGCTTCCAAAGACTGGCATCCGGCTAAGACGGTGCATTTCGAAAAGTGGCCAGTGCATTGTGTCAGAGGTTCTAATGGCGCTAAATTTCACAAACAGTTAGACGTAGATCATATCAATGAAGTAGCGCTGAAAGGTACGGGAAATTCTGATGACGGATACAGCGCCTTTGAAGCAACGAACCTTGATGTAGCCTACTGGCTGCGCAAGAACCAGGTTACGGATGTGTATGTGTGTGGGATCGCTACGGAATACTGCGTAATGTCCACAGCTATGGATGCATTGAAAGCGGGATTCAATACGTTTGTGATCAAAGACGCGATCGCTGCCGTAGAAGTGAATGCAGGCGATACACAACGTGCGCTTGATAATATGCAGGCAGCAGGAATTCATCTCATGAGCCGTAAGCAAATCTGAACGCTACTCTTCGTCATCATCCGGCAAAGAGAGCGGCGGATGATCCGGCGAAGCATCAAGCGTTTCTACTCCGCGAAGTTTTCTCTGGATAGCCCTGGTGCGCACTCCCATTACATCATCTAATTGATTCAGCCCGGTCTGGATATTGTTTTGTGCTTTGGCCAGCATGCCGCCAAATTTTTCAAACTCACCTTTTACGTCTGCCAGCACCTGCCACACTTCGCTGCTCCTCTTTTGAATGGCCAGCGTCTTGAATCCCATCTGGAGGCTATTCAGAATGGCTCCGAGTGTAGTCGGGCCTGTTACTATTACTTTGTACTTGTGTTGTATCTCTTCAAGCAGGCTGGCTTCTCTCACTACCTCTGCAAAGATCCCCTCAAACGGAAGAAAAAGGATGGCGAAGTCGGTAGTATGCGGTGGGTCAATGTATTTGGTCGAAATATCCGACGCCATCTTCCTAACGGTATTAAATAACGTTTTTTTTGCCTGCTCTATCTCCTGGGTAGCTCCGTGATCATAGGCATGCTGCAGGTGCTCATATACATCTTTGGGAAACTTGGCATCTACCGGCAAATAGACATGCGAACTTCCTTCCATCCTGCCTGGCAATTTAATGGCAAATTCCACAATCTCACCGGCTCCCGGTTTCACCTTCACATTACTTTCATATTGGTCAGGACTCAGCAATTGCTCCAGCAGAAGGCTCAGTTGTATTTCACCAAAGCCGCCTCTCATCTTCACATTGCTCAATACTTTTTTCAGGCTACCGACATCACTGGCGAGTACCTGCATCTCTCCTAACCCTTTCTGTACTTCGGTGAGCTGTGTACTTACGGCCATAAAACTTTGCTTCAGCCGCTCCTGGAGTGTCTGCTCCAATTTTTCTTCTACAGCGCCTCTGATGCGTTCCAGTTTCAATTCCGTCTGGCTCACCAGTTCATTCTGCCGGGTCACCAATTCTCCGAATTTTTCCCGTTGCAGATCATTAAATGATTTCACGTTCCGGTCAAAGGCAACCGCAAAATCTTCGAGAGATTTCCTGATGGTATCATTGAGTTCCGTCCGGTTGCTTTGGTTGGCTGTTGCCAATTCTGTCCTGCTTCGCAGAAACTCATCCCTGGTATTGCTTTCCATTAGCGAAAAACGGCTGATCATTTCTTCTTTCATTGTTGCCACCTTGCCTTTCCCTTTCGAATTCAGAATGACAAGTATGATGAGAATGATCAGGAGCAGTGAATTGGCTATTACTAAATACAACATCATATCTTGATAATTGAGAATAACTGTGATTGTACATGCAAATGTAATTGGAACATGATTATGTAGCCGGAGGGTAAGAATAATTTGCAACAAACACAAACCTGTCCGCCGGGGCGGAGACACAAACCTGTCCGCCAGAGCCGAGGCACTAAGTAGTCCTTCTTCGTGTCCTCGTGACTCTTCGCGGCCTAAATTGCTTTTGATAAAATTTGCCACAAAG
>CAZGNJ010000004.1:18335-65840 GCA_964526985.1 uncultured Ginsengibacter sp.
CCACTAAGCCACAAAGCCCAACCATAAATATTTACCCCCATTCTTCTTCTTCGTGTCCTCGTGTCCTCGTGACTTCGTGGCCTAAATTGCTTTTGATAAAATTTGCCACAAAGCCACTAAGCCACAAAGCCCAACCATAAATATTTACCCCCATTCTTCTTCTTCGTGCCCTCGTGACTTCGTGGCCTAGATTGGCTTTGATAAAATTTGCCACAAAGCCACTAAGCCACTAAGCCCAATCATAAATATTTACCCCCATTCTTCTTCGTGCCCTCGTGACTTCGTGGCCCAAATTGCTTTTGATAAAATTTGCCACAAAGCCACTAAGCCACAAAGCCCAATCATAAATATTTACCCCCATTCTTCTTCTTCGTGTCCTCGTGACTTCGTGGCCTAAAACATTCTCAATTGCTACTAAACGACATGTACCTGCCGACTGTGAAAAGCATTAGTGCAACAATATTATTCGGCTGCCACTAAATATTATTGAAAAAAGGTTGTTTACGATAGGGCATTCGTAAAGTTACGATTGGAAGCAGTAAAATTTTAGAACGCAAAATCGGGAAGTAATCCTCTTGAATGCTCTTTGTGGCCACCGTATGTTTGTACCAGAAGTTGATTGATGTTCAAACAAACATTGATCATAGAATCCAAATCCTAATGAAGAATACAAACCAAATCCTTTAATAAAACCAAAAATCCGATATCAGTCAACTTCTAATTTTTTTTTAACCTAAAATAAAGGCCGATACCTACGAAAAATACACATCCTTTGAAAACCAACCACAAAATTTAAACCTGAAAAACCTCTAAAACCCCAGGATTAAATGAAATGAAAAAAGCTTCTGACCCACTCAGGAGCTTTTTTTATGCTTCTTCTTCAGTTTGAAACAACCTGTCCGTATGGCCTGTTTCCGTGCCCGCTTTATAATAGGACCTGAAAAATTCATCTGCCGACAACTGCCCGCTCCCTTTGATTGAAAAAATCACCAACAAAACAAGCGTAACAATTGACAGCGCCAGCTCAAAATACCTCGGCTCCGCCATTCGAACATTCACAAAAATGATCGCCACCAGCATGATAGGAATCTGCACAAGTGATGAGGTGCGGGTAAATAATCCACAACCAATAAATATCCCACATAATAATGTAAGATAGCTGATGATCAATGACAACAAATTGGCATTACTGCTGAATGCGCCTACCCCGGTTTGTTCAATGAGGGTTTGCAAACGGGTGATATCCCGGATGAAAACAATTCCTTTCCAAATGAGAATGAATCCAAGAAGGATTCGAAGTAATGTGAAATACCAGGGCTGAATCGTTGTATTCTCCGTTACATTTGTCTCTTTCATAGCCTTAATAGTTTTGTAAGAATATCAACCACAAACATTATGCTCATATCATATTTCAGACTCAAAAACCGGAGAATATTTTTACTGCTTTCCATAATTATATTTTCAGGATGTTCCGGTCCCCGGAAGGTTGCTACCAATACCAAATCATTTCATTTGAAATTTCTGAATGAATACGATATTCCTTATGCCATGCAATTTGATGGCACAACTGTTGGCGGACTTTCCGGAATTGATTACAATGCCGGTTCAAAGGAATATGCTTCTATCAGTGATGACCGGTCCGACATCAACCCCGCACGGTATTACACCTACCAAATAACACTCAAAAATGAAAAAATAGATACCGTCATTTTCAAGGAAAAAAATTTCCTGCAAAATGCAAACGGCACTTTGTTCCCTTCATTCAAAACAAACAAAGAAAAATCAGTGGATCCCGAAGCATTACGATTTTTTGGCAGTAATGATATTATCTGGAGCGATGAAGGATACCGGGAAGTACAGCCAAATGATACAGTGCTGATCAATCCAAGAGTATTTTTTGCAAACCGGAATGGCAACTTTATCGACACCTTTCAACTACCTCACCAATTCCACATGAGCGCAGAGGAAAAAGGTCCGAGAAATAACGGCGGCTTTGAAGGCCTTACCATCTCTCCCGATCATCAATATGTGTGGGTGAGTACGGAAGAGCCTTTGATCAGTGACGGCCCGCGAGCTGGCATTGGTGATTCATCAGGTGTGGTCAGGTTGATAAAATTTGATATCAATACTAAGAAACCAGTAGCACAATTCGCATACAGAATCGATCCGGTAGCCTATCCAGTAACACCGCCATCAGGATTCAGGGTAAATGGCATTTCAGACATTCTCTTCCTGGACAACGACCACCTGCTCGTGGTAGAGCGATCCTACTCTACCGGCAGACTGACCTGTACCATCAAAGTGTATCTCACAGATATCAGCGATGCCAAAGACATCAGCAGCATCGATAGTTTTAAAGACACAGCCATACCGGTACTGCCCAAAAAACTATTGCTGAATATGGATTCGCTGGGAATATTTATAGATAATATTGAAGGAGTAACATTAGGGCCGCGACTGGATAACGGAAAACAATCGCTGATCTTTATCGCGGATAATAATTTCAACTTTTTTGAGAAGAGCCAGTTGTTGCTTTTCGAACTAAGCAATTAAAAATATTGCCGGAAGGCATTGCTGCTATCCGGCAATAAATAATATTATGGCAAATGATGTTTAAAAAATTGCAAACACCGGTTGCCATTAATTAATGAGGTGATTACATTTTCGCTGGTTCCTGTTTTTTAGGAGGCTGATTTTCGGGACGTTGATTGCCATGGTGGCAGGTGTAACAAGTAACGTACTTCAACATATATTGAACGGAAGCGGTATCACTTGGCTTTTGAAAAGCACTGTCCAGGGATTCTTCAATCTGAACAAAATGGTTTTTGTTGATATCAATGGTCATCTCCATCATCTTCCTTGCAATCAGTTTTTCAGGTTTTGCATCATTGGCAAAATCCATCTTTCTTGTTTCTCCATTCCACACATGGCAATAGTTACATTTTACATTGAGAGACTTGGTAAAGTGGTGCATGACACTGTCCAGTCCATCTTCCGAAATGTCTTTGGGAAGGATATGCAGGTTCTTCCATTCAGGTACATTGATAGAAGTAAATGCCTGTAATCCGAAGATGGCAGCTACCACTAAAGACAGGGCTAAAAATTTTTTGTTCATTAGAATTATTTTTTCGAAAGTAATATTTTTTTCAGATCGTCATAATTTTGTCAGAATTAAAGATGGTGAATTAACTTTTTCAACCAAGTGTGAATAACTAAATTAGTACGTGTAATTTCTATTCGATATTTTCATTCCGTACTATTGAAAACAAATTAAATTCTTATCATTTGACAGAAACGATCATTAGCCTCGACACCATTAACCCCATTGAGTTTTTCGGAGTTAATAATTCAAAACTTGATATCCTGAAAAAGAAGTTCCCCCGACTGAAGATCCTTAGTCGAGGTACACAGCTAAAACTATCAGGCGCGCCCGAACAAATCACTGCTGCCAAAGAAAAAATTGAATTGGCGGTGCAGTACCTGGAACGCAATGGCCAGATGAGCGACAATTACATGGAGCAGATTCTCGGCGGTGATGATGAAGGTGTCATCGACAATTTCCTGGAACGTCATCCGAATGAGGTTTTGGTATTCGGTCCAAACGGGAGAACGGTAAGGGCTCGTACCTCCAACCAAAAAAAGATGGTAGAGGCTACCGACAAGAATGATATTGTATTCGCCATTGGCCCTGCCGGTACCGGTAAAACCTACACTGCTGTCGCGCTTGCCGTGAGGGCATTGAAAAACAAACAGGTGAAAAAAATCATCCTGACCCGACCCGCAGTCGAAGCCGGTGAAAGCCTTGGTTTCTTACCCGGTGATCTTAAGGAAAAAATTGATCCGTATTTAAGGCCTTTGTACGATGCACTCGATGATATGATCCCTGCAGATAAATTAGGTTATTACATGACTACGCGAACCATTGAGATAGCCCCATTGGCATATATGCGCGGACGCACTCTGGACAATGCTTTCATCATCCTTGATGAAGCACAGAACGCAACCGACCTGCAACTCAAAATGTTCTTAACAAGGATTGGCGCCAATGCGAAAGCAATTATTACAGGAGATATTTCTCAAATCGATTTGCCACCAAAGGTGAAGAGCGGTCTGGAGAAATCTGCGAGGATACTAAAGCATATCAGTGGTATTGGACACATAGAACTGGATGAAGAAGATGTGGTACGGCACAAACTGGTAAAGCAAATCATCAAAGCTTATGACAAGGAAAGTGAGCGTGAGAAAGAACGACATCACCCACACGAGTAATAATTTATCATTCAAAAGCCGCTGTTGCGGCTTTTGAAAATTAATACAACCTCTGCGACAGAGAAAAAATTTGTTTTTATTTTTTATCCCAATTAGCTACATTAAAACATCATTGTCTATTACTCATCAACAGTGCGGGTTTCAATTATCCTTTGTTAGTACGATGGATAATTGCCCTGGCAGGATACCGTGTGTGGAATAATATTTCCGAGTATGCAATAGCAACATAATTGTCTAAGAAAAAGATTTCAGTTCTATTTCATTCTCAATTCCAACAGCTTTGGCTAAATTAATCGGAGAAGAGTATTTTTTTTAATAATTTAGATTTCATTTCTTTCTTCGCAAACCACTACCAGGAACATGTCGCTTGTAAAAAAGCTATCTATTCTGTTCGTTCTTCAAACTCTCCTGTTGAACTATTGCCTGGCGCAACACTATACTGCTAACGATTCTATGTATGTATTCTCCCTGCTCAATAATGCTGAAGTCTTCTTCTCCGCCGGCAATTACGACTCTGCATTATCATATTCCGGGAAAGCCATGCAACATGCGCAGACACACAATTTCAGGAGAGGAATTGCATACTCGTTGATGGAACAAACGGACATACACATAGATTTAGACAATCTCGCCAAAGCAGATAATCTTGCCAGGCAATCATACAGCCTTGGCAAAGAAATAAAAGACTCTCTCATCATGGCGGTTGCCACCATGCAGATGGCACAAACAAAAATGTATGCCAACGATTTTGTTAATGCTATTTCAATTTTCGAAAAATGTATTCCCTACTTCAGCAGGCATCCATCAAAATATGCGGCCCTGGCCTATAATGATTTCGGATACACCTATGGCCGGAAATCTCAACCTCAAATGCAGGCTGAATGTTTCATCAAAGCATTAGAGATTTATGATAAATTGCCTGATGCAGACAATCAGCAGGTGGCCGTTGTGTTAAGTAATCTCTCTTCGCTTTATTATTCCCTGGGACAGAGAGAAAAGGCAATTGAATATGGAGAAAAGTCCATCCTGTTCAGAAAAAAAACAGGTGATGTTTCAAAACTCTCACTCAGTTACTGCAATCTCAGCCAGATCTATTTAGGAATAAACCATGAAAAGGCAAAGGAATACCTGGAATTAGGTGTGAAGTATGCGGAACAGTCTGGTGATGAAACGAGAATGTTGAGCGCATACATTTCTTCTTCGCTGATGGCAAGTAGCCAGAAGGATTTTGCGAAATCCCTGGCCTATGAAAAAAAAGCAATTGCACTGCTCGAAAAAAACGGGAAAGATTCCGTTATGCTTTCCCGCCGTTACATTGCTGTAGGCATAGACTACCAGGAGCAGGGAGATTCTCTTGCTGCTCTTGATTATTTTGAAAGAGCACGACACATTTCCATGCAAATAAAAAATGTTACTAACCTTCGGGATGCCTACTATCACCTCACCCGATTTTATAAGCATTACAAAAATTATGAAGAGGCCTACAATAACTATAAAAATTATATTCACTACCGCGACACCATTGTAAATGAACATACCAATGCAAGCATTGCTGAAATAGAAACGAAATACCAGACGGCGAAAAAAGATAATGAGATCACCCGTCTTAATGCTGACCAACGTATCAAAGCACTGCAAATTGAAAAACAAGATGCCTTACTGGCAGGTAATAAATTAGATGCCCAACGAAAAGAAAAAGAAATAGAATTGCTTTCGCAGGCCAGGGAATTACAGGATTTAAAGATCAATCAACAGAATGAACTGTTGGAAAAACAACAACTCCTTGCGAAAAACAATGCACAACAATTACAACTTGCAGAAAAAGAAAAACAATTGCAGCAACGCCAATTGAAGAATTCCAGAACGATTAGGAATTTCATTTTAGGTGGTGTTGGAATACTGTTGTTGCTCGGATATTTCCTATTCAACCGTTTTCAGTTGAAAAGAAAGATCAGGGAACAGGAGGCATTATTGGAAGTCCGCAGCAACATTGCCAAAGACCTGCACGATGAAGTAGGGTCAGCGCTCACCAGCATTAAAATACTATCCGAAGTGTCAGGAAAACACCTGGCTAAAGACCAGGCGAAAACCTATACATTATTACAGAAGATCACCGAGCAGTCCACCGAAGCCCAGCAAGGCATCAGCGATATCGTTTGGTCGGTAAAACCGGAAAATGATAAGATGGAAAATATGGTGATCCGCATGAGGGAATACATAGCACATACACTGGAATCAAAAAATATTCAAACGAGTATTGACATTGATGAGAAGATTCTCAATCAAACGCTGGGCATGGCCCAACGCAGGGATCTACTTATGATCTTTAAAGAAGTGGTGAACAATATCACTAAGTATGCAGATGCTACTCATGTGCACATTCAAATTGAAAAAACAGGACCCGACATTCATCTGAAAATAGCAGACGATGGCAAAGGCTTTGATCCGGATAAGCAAACTTCATCGAGTGGCCTGAAAAATATAAGATCAAGAGCCGAATCCCTTAATGGTCGCATCACGATCACATCCGGGTTGAATAAAGGAACCTCCGTTGATCTTTTTATCCCAACTACATAAAGATGTAGTAGCAGCTTTCATTATAACATTTAATTTTACCTCATGGCAGTAAAAGTATTGGTATATGACGATAATGAAACGCTGGGTGAGAGCCTGAAACTTCTGATCGAAGAAGAAGCAGATGATGAATTGCTTGCACTGTTGCCCAATGCAGAAACCGTGGAGGAAGACATCCATGATCTGCAACCCGATGTAGTGCTGATGGATATAGATATGCCTGGCGTAAACGGAGTGGAAGCCGTGAAAAGAATCAGGAAAGTAAATGATACTCTTCCCGTGATCATGCTCACTGTATTTGATGACAATGAAAATATCTTCAATGCTATCTGTGCAGGAGCCACCGGCTATATTTTGAAAAGATACATATCGGAAGAAATTCCGGCTGCCATTAAGACTGTAATGGCCGGCGGTGCGCCAATGACCGGTACTGTAGCAAGGAAGGTGCTGGCCATGGTGCCACAGGCAAAGAGTTCGGAGCAGGAGAATACAAACCTCTCACAAAAAGAAACAGCCATACTGCAATATCTTGTAAATGGATACAGCTACAAAATGATAGCAGCCGACCTCAAGATCAGTATCGACACCGTTCGCTTTCATATCAAAAAGATCTACGACAAGCTACATGTACACTCCGCTACAGAAGCGGTTTCCAAAGCATTAAAAAATAAGCTGCTGAGCACCTTTTTTTAGTAATTCTCATGTCCATTGCCGCTACATTATTATGTAGTTGTGCCACTTTGATATTCACTCTACTTTTACTCTGTCCGAATAGTTACTCAATATTGAACCAACCAATATTCACATTTATCGTATCACTTTAGAAATATTTTTTGAAACAAACCACCTGGTTTTAATCACAATAAAACTTCGATCATGAAAACTACAATTTCGGCACTCGCCTTCTCTCTTCTCTTTAGCAATACGGTACTTTCTCAAAATGTAGGACAGCGGGTAAAAGACCGTGCTGTATCTGATGCAGGGTACAAAATTGACAGCAAGGTTGATAATACTGTTGATAAAGTTGACAATGCGGTCAGTAATATTTTCAAGAAAAAAAATAAGAAAAGAAAGGATAAGAAAAATAAAACTCAAAATGAGAAAAACAGTCCCTCATCAAATGGGCCAGTAGCAACTTCCACAGGAGATAATACAACGCAAACGAATAATAGCACCTCACCTAACACTTCTGTTAATCCAGGAAATACAGCAGATACAGCTATTTCCGATTTTACTCCGGGTGCATCCGTTATCTTTTATGATGATTTCAAAAAAGATGCGTTATCAGATTTCCCGGCCAAATGGAATAGCACCGGCTCCGGCAAAGTCTCTACGATAAATGGAGTAGATGGCCGTTGGCTGGAAATTGCAGACAATACACTGGTAACACCTTACATGGAAAAATCCTTGCCTGAAAACTGCACCATTGAATTTGACTTGTTTCTCAATTCACCCGAAGGCGCTATGGTTCCCTTCATTCAATTCGGATTCTCCGATTCAAAAAATATTCTCACACAGGATGTATATCGTTCCAAAAGGTTTTGGGTATCGCTCGATAATTACAATGATAAAAGTACTTATGTAGTGAACTATGGATTGAACGACCTTGATCCCATTGGAAATAAGCAATCATTTCCGCTTACATCTTATGCTAATAAAATTTTGCATGTGAGCATTGCTGTCAACAAAACAAGAGCACGTGTTTATCTCGACCAGACAAAGATTGTGGACTTGCCAAGAGTGCTTACTCCAGCGATGTTACACAGCTTTTACATTGCCAACTATCCTAAAATACCTGCTTCTACAGCTGGGTTATTTATTGGTAATGTACGTATAGCCACAGCCGGTGCAGATGCAAGAAGCCAACTGGTAAAACAACTAATGGAAGAAGGTAGCGCTACAACCAGTGACATTTTGTTTGACGTAAACAGTGATGTCATCAAACCGGAATCTTATAAAATAATTGACCAATTCGGTGATGCATTAAAAGCCAATCCTACTTTAAAAATTAAAATTGTGGGATATACCGATAGTGACGGAGATGGTGGAAGTAACCTGACACTTTCAAAGAAAAGAGCCGCCTCAGTGAAAACTTATTTACTCTATAAGTTTGGAATTGGAGACAGCCGCATTAAAACTGATGGCAAGGGTGAATCAGACCCTGTAGCGTCGAATAGTACTGCAGCAGGAAAGGCTAAAAACCGGAGAGTAGAATTTATTAAACTGTAAATATTCCGGAGATATGCTACGCAAAATAATATGCTTGATGGTAATGGTTGTATCAGTAGCAACACAGGCCCAAATCATTCATGGACGCAGAGTACGCACTTCTACCGACTCATTGATACATATACTAACTGATACGATGACTTTTAATACAAATGATACTGTATTTATAGGAGATGCCACAATGGCTGATCTACTGAATCCACCGGCCTTTCATCGCCCTGAAAGTGAGTTGATACACATTATGCCGCGTCAACGTTTTTGTTTTAATGTAGTGATGGATGTAGAACTCAACTTCGGGGGTTCCTCCACCCGTTATGCAGGGCTGTTTATCAATACTACGGAGGGCTATATTGGCTTTACAAGACCACGACCTGCCGAAGCTGACAATGTACTTTTCCCGGAAATAGAAGATTTTAATTTTACTGTTATCAGCTACAAATTGGGGAAGATTTATATGTATCACAACCAAAAAGCAAGCGGAGACGAGCCGATACAGCACCTTGTCTCCACTCAAAACACCGAAGCACACGATTATGCCCCAGGAAATTTATTGACATCAGGACCTCTATATAATAAACAACAGACACATCATTTTTGTGATGGACAACTACGGGCTACACTTTATAAACAAGAAGACTTACCCACCACCTGGTATTTGTACAACAAAGATTTTGAACACCGCCATTCAATGCCCACAGGCTTGCAGGTACAGAAATACATTGGTGGTTGGGGCATTGGCTTAGTGCAAACCAGCAAAGGCAAATTTATCATCATGCAGCGAACATCAGGCAATATGCAGGTTACTATTAAACACATTCAGCCTACGGTGCAATGCTTTGATCCATCACAGTTTAAATTAATGGAGCAGGAGTTTTATCAAAAGACTACTGATGAAACGAATGAAGAAGAAGCAAAAATAAACCGCGATGAAGGCAGAATAGGTGATATGGATTGTTGCCAGGCCGAGGCACGGGCCATCATCAATTTCAGGAGAGAAAATGTGCGCCTGCAAAGAGAAAACAACCGTGTAGCACAGAGCGGAAATCTAATGCAGGACAGGGCTGCCCAAAAAGCCATGCTCAGTGCCATGGACCCTTCAAGAGTTGTTGAAGGCGATATTTTAACGCTCAAAGAGAATATATGTATGGCCAATTGTAAAGGGCAGACAGACAAAGTAGCCTGCTTAAGGAATTCACTCTCCATCATGCAGGCAGCTAAAGCACAAATGGAGCAATTAGACGGTATGCACTACAATGCTGTTGAATTAATTGCCAGGAAATCCAGAATATTGATGGATGCACATCAAAGAGCGGGAGGATGTAATTGAGTCATCCGGAAAATAGTGAAACATTCTTCATTCATCCTGCATTTTCATACCGAAAGGATATCCATAATAGACCAAATCAATTTGGTCTAAACGACTATCATCCGCCGCGGCGGAGCATTATACGGCCAGGTTTTGGTCTGAATTAAAATTCAAAACCGTATCAGTTAGTGATTGAGGAGCACACTTGCAGAACATTCTATTTTCAATCTAAAAAAAATCACTTTAGCCTGACCACCATGCTAAAACTCAGAACCGGATGAAGGAGTTAAAAGACATAAACCGGTAAAACAAATCATCAAAGCATACGAAAAGGAAAGTGAACGTGAAAAAGAGCGGCACCATCACCACGAATAGTAATTCAAACAATCCTTGTTTGCTTATTTAATTATTACTCCCTTCCGGCAATGTAAGAATTGGCTCCTTTTTCATGGTCTTCATAATTGGTTTTAATTAATAACCGAAGCATTCTCTTTGTCGGTGAAGACAACCATAGTGACCTGCCCACGTCGGCCTCGTCGCTGAATTGTTTACTATATCAGAAGCGGATATTTGGGATACCCCCCTTTCGCTACGGCTCATAAACTACAAAAGAAAATATTGCATCAACTGCAGCACCGTTCTTGTCAAAAGTCATTATATTCATTTTGCCACCACCACTGCTCGTAACTACAGTCACCGGTACTGTGCCAATAGGCGTAACGATGGCCGGCATGGTGAAATAATAATTCACTCCGGTAATGGTAACCAGATACAATCCTGTCGTAATTTTAGAAGCGGTAAAATTGCCACTACCTCCCGACATCACCACTCCGGAACTGTTTACTGTACCGTAACATACCGGAACTAAATTAGCTGCCCCCGTCGTCGGTCGGTTTACTTCTCCACTCAGTTTGATATTACCTACAACTTCTAACTTTTCACTGGGCGCAGTAGTACCGATACCAACTGATGTACCGGCGCCATCAACCTTACCTAACACTAATGAATTGCTTTGCGACACAATAGCATCAGAGCCAATGGCAGTAGCATAACTTAAGTCGGGAGTAGCCACATCAGCATAAGAGCCAATGGCTGTATTACCAGAACCTGTGGCATTTTTAAAAAGTGCACTAGAGCCAATAGCTGTGTTGTAATTTCCAATGGTATTGTTATGCATTGAAACAACTCCTGAAGCTGTATTGCTGGATCCGGTAGTATTGTAATATAATGCGAACTGGCCACTTGCAGTATTGGCCGATCCGGTGGAATTATTAAATATAGCTCCTTCTCCATTTGCTGTGTTATCAGTGCCTATAGTATTGTGAAAAAGTGCATCTGTACCACTTGCAGTATTGGAGTATCCATCGGTATTGAGCAAAAGTGCATTAGTGCCAATCGCAGTATTGTAGATTCCATTGACATTGCCCCGCAAAGCAGCCAAACCAATGGCGGTATTAGAACGAAGAGAATCAACGATACCTGCACTACCACTATTAACCACAAAGCGCAAGGGATTATTGGTAGTGTGGTCATCACTGGTTCCAATGAAGTTGCTCGCATTGGTACCGGTGTTACCGGTCAGGTTCCATCCGGTATTACCTGCTATGGCTACCCATGCTGATCCATTGAAAAAATAAAACCCGGGTGTATTATCCGTTTGATAAATCAGTAAGCCGGTAGCCGGCGACACGATCGTATTACGCTGGGTCATGTTCATTCGCGGAATCAGGATCCCTTTGGAGGTACTGGATACATCCAGTTGCGAGGAAACATCGGGAGTAGTGGTGCCAATGCCAACGTTCTGAGAAAAAAGGGTCGCCGTTGTTAACAACAATGCACAAACGAAAAGTATCTTTTTCATTTAATTTAATTTTTTATCATTAGAAAATGTATCAAAGAGAAAACCTCGTTGTATCCTGAATCCGGCCTTCAATCTCATTCTCCCTCAACTTAACAGAATCACATAAAAAGGATCTTGTAAATATTTTAAATCAAAAGTATCTTCCTAATGTGTTTCAAAAAACCACATAATCATGTAGTGGAATGAGACCTGCGTTTACTATATAAATTCAGGGAAGGCTTCAATTCAGGCACTCACAATAATGTTGATGCTTATTATTTTAAAGTACGAACGTACTGTGCCAATGCTGATAATTATTCCAATCCGATACCAATTGGTAGTTGAATTTTTATTTAATTATTGAAGAGGCCGTAGTAAGAAACAATCCTGCAAAAGCCAATCGTCTAAACCAACAAAAAGGAAAGTGATTGAGATATGTAAAGACGTCATCACCATGAATAGCGACTCATTAGTCAACAGCCATCTGAATAGTCTTTGAGGATTCAAGAACATTCCTGGCTTGTACGATATGCCTGTCATTATGATAGATCACTACTCTCAGTGTATCACCCAACCGGAGTTTCACCCACTTTGATATTGAGATAGCAGTTCTTGTTCTGTTCAGGTTCGTTAAAGCAGCTTTCGATAAGATATCTAACAGTTCTTCCAACTGCTCAGCAAAAATTGTAAGAACACTGACATCCAATTTGACTCCAGAAGGATTCATACTCTTAAAGGTTTTCATTTTCTTCATTCCTTGCTTAGGCAGCATCATCTCTGCAAAATAATTTCCCAGTAGCCCGCTCTTAAAGAATTTAGTAGTGCCATAATTACTAACCTTAATTCTCTTCGATATTTCAGGGATATAAAATTCACCATAGCGCACCAGGTGTTCAATGCACTCCAATATACTCCAGGCATTCTCTGAAGGCCTGTAATTCAAAGTCTCTTCCGGAAGGCATTGAAACGATCTCACAGTCTTGAGATGAGCAGCGGTCATATCATGTAGTTGTTTCAAAAGTATATCTTGTTCCATTTTCATACAATGAGTTTTGTACAAAGAACCAATTACTTCTCCTAACAAAAATTGACCGAAATCAAGATTTACTCAATCGTGAGAGCGTCTCAGGAGCCATCCGCAGATATGAGGCGATATACTTATTTGGTACTTCCTGGAAAAGCTGAGGACTTCTTTCCAACACACGCCTGTACCTTTCTTCCGGAGAGGTAATCAGGATATCAATCTCTCTTTCTAATTGCTGATATACCAATGATTGCAATAGCTGATCCCACAACCGACCGGCCTTCTCATTCGTAGAACAAAAGGAGACAAAGTCATCCTTAGGCACAATACTGACTTCCGCTTTTCTCAATGCTTCTATATTAAACAAAGTCGGCTTTCCCGAGATAAAACAGTCCAGTGCGGTAATAAAATTGTTGGAATAGCCAAATCGTACCGTGAGCTCTTTATCCCCATCACAAACGAAGATTCTGAAGGTTCCTTTCCGTACAAAATAAATAGCGGAATCAATCCTGCCTGCTTTTACCAACAATTCACCCTTGGCTACCTTCCGCTCGCGTTCCCAAAGCCCGGCACCGGAAACTGCTTCATATAACTGCTGCATTAAGTCCATTGGAATGCCATTTAATTCCTTTAAAGAGATTCCGTCCAACAAATCTTAAAATTAGCAATAACAAATAAAATTTACATTTGCCAATAGAAAAAAAATCAAAACAATGAAAAAATTATTATTGGCTTCTCTCATACTTTTTACGATAGCAGGATGTAATAGTTCCGGATCTTCGGGCAATCCGAAAGAAGTGCTGACTTCCTTTTTTAAGGCATTGTCAAAAAAAGACATTGCTACAGCAAAGAAATATGTGACTGCCGACAGCGAAGGCATGCTCAGCATGATGGAGATGGGAATGAATAGTGCAGAAGCAAACGGAACTACTGAAAAGTTCAGCCCGGACATGATCAACATCGGGGATGCGAAGATAGACGGCGAAGAAGCCCAGGTACCTGTTACCGAAAAGAAGAGCAATGAGACTGTCAACTTCATTCTGAAAAAAGAAAAGGGTGACTGGAAAGTAGCATTTGACCTGAATACACTCAGCCGCATGGCACAGGAAAAGATGAAAGAAAAAGGCATGGATGGAATAAACATGGATTCGATGATGAACCCGGATGCTTTAAAAGAACTTTCAAAAGGAAAGCCAATGGCAGACAGTTTCATGAAAGAAGAAATGAAAAATATGACACCGGAACAATTGGAACAAGTAAAAAAAGCGATGGAAAATTTACCTAAACATGATCAATAGCATGAAGAGGATATTCTTATTATCTGTGGTGATTGCCGGGCTGGCATCCTGTTCATCTGACAAGATAGACAGGAGTGATCCACTTACAACAGGACGTGGATTTATAGAAGCGTCCCTAAAAAGTGATTATGTAAAAGCGGAGAAATACCTGCTGCAAGACAGCACAAATGATCAATACCTTGACAGGCTTCGTGAGTTCAGCATGAAACTGACACCGTTGGAACGGGAGAATTATCGTGACGCAAATATCATCATTGACAGCACCCGCGAGCTTAATGACAGTACCAACATCATCTACTACAAAAATACCTATAAGAAAGAACCCACTCAACTTCGAATCGTAAAAAAAGGTAACGACTGGGTAGTCGATTTCAAATACACTTTTTTGCAGGGTAACGAAATGCCTTAAAAAGAAATACTATGAAATTAGTGCTATTGGCAGGATTGGGAAGTTTTATCGGCGGAGCAGGAAGATACCTGCTGGCACTTCCGTTTCAAAACAAATTGATTTTTTACTTCCCTTTTGGAACACTGATTGCCAATATTGCGGGATGTTTTCTGATCGGAATCTTATTTGCACTTGCGGAAAAAGGAGCGATCGCAACACAGGGAAGGGTGTTTCTGATTACCGGAATATTAGGAGGCTTCACTACATTTTCATCTTTCAGCCTGGAGACGGTTGAAATGTTCAGAGACGGGTATCTCATGAAAGCATTCTTGTACATTTTAATTAGTGTGGTGGTAGGATTACTTGCCACATTATTAGCAATTCACTTAATAGGAGACTAATGAGAGAAAATCAAAAATTTATTGCCAACCCCTGGCATGGCGCGGACTTCGGAGAAAACGCACCGGTAACCGTAAACGCATTGATAGAGATCCCGCAAGGATCAAAATCAAAATATGAAATAGATAAAAAAACCGGGTTGCTCAAACTGGATCGCATCATTTACTCATCATTTCACTACCCAATCAATTATGGAATTATCCCGCAAACGCTGGGACAGGATGGGGACCCATTGGATATCCTGGTGATGTGCAGCGAATCTATCCATCCGCTTTGCCTGGTAGAAGCTACCATCATTGGTAATATGCAGATGATCGATACAGGGCTGATCGATGATAAGATCATTGCGGTAGCGGCCAAAGACCCTGGTGTCAATTATATTGATCACCTGAGTAAAGTACCGGAGCATTTTCTTTCTGTGCTGCGCAATTATTTTGAACAATACAAAGTACTTGAGAAAAAAGAAGTGAGGATTCACGACTTTGAGCCAAAGGAAAAAGCTTACCAGATCATCAACGAATCCATTCAACGATACCGGGAACATTTTCTCTGACGTGATCAACTGCCCGGACGATGCTTCCGGTCGAGGGCAATATTTTCTACCGTCCAGGTAATACGTGTTTCCTGTGGATGCTTGCGAACAAGGCAATGCTGCTTGCTGCATACCCGGCAACTGTAGTCGAGACACGGGTCTGTATGTACAAACATTTCCACCTTGGTACCAAATTCTTCCGCAATGACGGCACCGAGCCTTTCCACTTCCGCATGTGCTTCTCTCACATTGAAATACCACGGCACCGTGAGGTGGCAATCGCAATGGAGCGTATTTCCAAATTTTTGGAAGCGCACATTGTGAAGGTCTATCCAGTTTTCATTTCGCTTTTCATTGAGCACCTTCACAATACTTTCCAGAAGTTTAGTATCTGCTTCATCCATGATACCACTGATGCCGGGTCTTAAGACTTTTACACCCATCAACAGGATGAATACTGCCATCAGCAAAGCCACAATGCTATCGAGATATTGAATGCCTGTGACATGAATCAGCACAAGCCCGATGATGATCGCCAAAGTAGACCAGGTGTCTGTCATCAAATGCTTTCCGGCAGCAATCAATTGTATCGACCTGTTTTTCTTTCCTCTTAAAACGCAGTAATAACCGGTAGCATAATTCATGATTGCCGTGCTTGCCATCAATACGATACCGAGATTGGTATCTTTCACACTGTGCTCTATAAACAAATTTTCGATAGCCTTGTAAATGATGAACACACCTGCCAACAGAATAAATATGCCCTCCACAGCAGCCGAAAGATATTCTGCCTTACCATGTCCGTAGGGATGGTTGGAATCTCTCGGTTTTGCACTCAGCAACAGACTATAAAGACCTACACCTCCTGCCAGGATATTAACCACACTCTCCAATGCATCGGTGAGGATAGCGAGGGAGGATGTAAGCAGCCAGGCAGTAATCTTGATTCCAAATAGCAGGATGGCAAGTACAAGTACAAAAGTTTGAATCCGGATATTTTCGCGTGTATTTGACAATTGAACAGTTAAATTAAATAATGATTTATAGCAACTCTTAGCAGTTAAATACCTTTCACCATATTTTTTACGGCAAATATATACGAACGATTACATTTGCTACGTGCGTAAAACATTAACCATATTATTGAATTCACTCAGGCTCACTTTCCAGGAGTTGCGGGTGAACAAATTGCGGACATTTCTTTCACTCATTGGCATCTCTTTTGGAATTTTTTGTATCATCGGCGTACTGGCTACGGTAAAGAGCCTCGAGTTGAATATTCAAAACCAGTTAAAGTCATTAGGCACAAATACAATTTACATAGACAAATGGAATTATGCCGGAGGGCCTGATTATCCCTGGTGGAAGTATATGAAAAGGCCGGAACCAAAATACCAGGAAGCCGGATTTATCAGGGAGCGTAGTTTATTGGCTTCGCATATTGCCTTCGAAACGAATTCCCAGATGAACATTTCTTACGAAGATGTAGCGCTGGAGGGAGTAAACGTAACAGGTTTTACAGAAGAAAGAAATGAAATCAATCCTCTGAAAATTGAATATGGCAGATTCTTATCCCAAAGTGAGTTTTCTTATGGCAGCCCTGTCGGAATCATTGGATATACAAATGCGGAAAATTTGTTTGGCGATGCATCTCGCGCTATTGGAAAATCCGTTAAAGTAAAATCCAAACAGGTAACCATTATCGGAGTCATCAAGAAATCAGGTCTTAGCATGATAGGTGATAATCCTGATATGGGGTTTTACGTACCGTATCGTTTTTTGAGACAAATAGTAGATGACGACAATGCAAGTCCTAAGATCATAGTGAAGGCAAAAGAAAATGTAACTTCTGCTGCCTTATTTGATGAGTTGACCGGCATCATGCGGTCCATCAGGAAACTATCTCCGACAGAAGAAGAAAATTTCACATTGAATCAGATCAGTGCTTTGAGCGATCAGGTAACATCTGTCTTTTCGAGCATCAGCCTGGGCGGATGGGCCATTGGTATATTAAGCCTTGTAGTAGGTGCATTCGGCATTTCCAATATCATGTTTGTAACGGTCAAAGAACGTACGCCCATTATAGGATTGAAAAAAGCCATTGGTGCAAAGAAGAAAAGCATCCTTTCTGAATTCCTCCTGGAGGCTGCAATGATTTGTATTCTTGGAGGCCTGATGGGACTCATTCTGGTGTTCCTGCTTACACTGCTGCTTTCGAACCTGATGCAATTTCCTGTTTATATTTCAGGAGGAATACTTGGGCTTGCTATCAGTATTTGCATTATTGTCGGCGTCCTTTCCGGATTCATTCCTGCTTACTCTGCATCACGGCTCGATCCTGTGGTAGCCATACGCTCTAAATAAGCGCTTACCTTTGCACCTTTAAAATCAAGAAAAGAAAAGGTAAATCAATGGCATTAATTCTGGCTCTTGAATCTTCCTGCGATGAAACGGCCGCTTCTGTATGTGAAGATGAATACATTTTGAGTAATGTGATTCGCAGCCAGCAAATTCATGAACAATATGGTGGTGTGGTACCTGAACTTGCGTCGCGTGCCCACCTGGAAGCAGTGGTACCCGTTGTTGAACAGGCATTACAGAAAGCAAACAAAAAACTTGAAGAGATTGATGCTTTTGCATTCACACAATCACCGGGCCTTATTGGCTCCTTACTTGTAGGCGCAGGGTTTGCAAAATCACTTTCTCTTGCATTGCAAAAACCTTTGATAGCCATCAATCACATGCAGGCCCATGTACTGGCAAATCTTATACGAAAAAAAGGAGAAGATCATGCAGTACCAAAATTTCCTTTCCTGTGCCTTACCGTAAGCGGCGGCCACACCCAGATCGTGTTGTGCCATGATCCACTGCATCTCGAAGTGATTGGCGAAACACTCGATGACGCAGCAGGAGAAGCATTTGACAAAGCTGCTAAAATGCTGGGGCTCCCCTATCCCGGCGGACCATTGATCGACAAACACGCGGCTAATGGCAATCCGGTCTTTTCATTTCCGGAACCGCGCATTGAGGGATTGAATTTTAGTTTCAGTGGTTTGAAAACTTCCATTTTATATTTCATCAGGGAACACCAGGCAGTAAATCCGAATTTTGTACAGGAACACATCGCTGATATTTGCGCTTCTATCCAGGCGAGAATTATTTCTATTCTACTCAATAAATACCAATTAGCTGCCATGCAAACAGGCATCTCTGATTTGTGCATTGCCGGTGGGGTAAGCGCTAACAAAGGATTGCGCAAAGCATTCAAAAAGTTAGGAGATGAAAAAGGTTGGAAAACTTTTATTCCTGCGTTCGAATATTGTACTGATAATGCTGCTATGATCGCAATCGCAGCGTACCATAAATTCAGGGAAAAAGATTTTGCACCACTGTCCGCTGTGCCCTCAGCAAGAATTTGAATTATGCCCAATGATTTTTTTAAATTCAAACAATTCACTGTCCGGCAGCACGCATGCTCGATGAAGGTTTGTACAGATTCTTGTGTGCTGGGTGCATTTGTTGCTTCAGAAATTTACAGGCAAAATAATATTCCGAAAAATATCCTCGACATCGGAGGAGGTACCGGCTTGCTGACCTTAATGGTTGCACAAAAGAGCGATGCTTTGATTGAAAGTGTAGAGATACAGGAGAAATGCTACATGCAGATGAAAGAAAACTTCAGCAATGCTCCCTGGGGTGACAGGCTCACCGCAGTACATTCAGATATACGCAAATGGAATGCTGGGAAAAAATATGATCTCATTATCTCCAATCCTCCATTCTTTGAAAATGATCTGAAAGGGGAAGACACCGGCAAGTCAATGGCCATGCATGATTCAGGACTTTTGTTATCTGAACTTATCAAATCTATCCGGTTAAATATTTCTCAGAAGGGCAGTTTTGTAGTAATGATTCCTTCCACAAGGCAAGATTACTTCGAAAAAGAACTCTCAAAAAATGGTGCTGCCATTTCATCAGTCCTTGTCATGAGGCACCGTGAGGGTAAGCCAGCCTTCCGGATTATTTATTCCGGAAACTTTTATAGTGCATTAGCCGGATACCATGTTGAGCAATTGACAATTGAAGATAAGAATGGATACACGGAAGATTTCAAAAACCTGTTGCAGGATTATTATTTGAATCTATAATCGCGAATCACAATATTTCTTTGTGAATCCCCTACGATTACTCACTGGAAAAAAGACTGTGCTGATAAGATAAAAAAATCCCCTGCGAAATTTCACAGGGGATATGAATAATTCAAAAGTCTTAATCCCAGATATTGTGGTCTATTGGTTCATCCGGCCTAATTCTTCTTCACCTTCAGCGTTACAACTCTCTTCCCGTCTGAAACCTGCAGCAGATAGATACCGGAAGTGAGCGCATATTGCCCGACCGGCAATGCTACAATTCCTGTACGGTTACCTAACTGCCAGGAAGCTATCCTCTCTCCTACTGCATTGTAGAGTACGGCAGCAAACGGAGCTAAGTCCGGATTGTTTACTTTGATCGAGATCGCATCCGTTACCGGATTCAGCAGAAGAGTAACGAATCTATTCGTATTGTAGTTAGATATCTTAATGACCCTGCTGTAGGTAAACTTTCCATCTATGTCAATCATCTTAAGACGGTAGTAATTCGCACCCTCAACAACAGCCTTATCCGTAAAGCTATAATCAATAGTACCTCCGGCTTCCTGCAAAGCAGGAATATTCTGAATCGATTTAAATGCCTGACCATCTTCGCTTCGCTCTACATCAAAACCACTGAGGTTGCGTTGCTGATTTACCTTCCATTGAAGTTCTGCCTCCGATCTGTCATTGAGTTTTCCTGTGAATGAAACCAGGTTTACCGGTAATAGCACCATATTATCTACAAGGAAAAATCTTGAGAAACCTGTAAAATCAGCAGTAAATACGGCATTAGTACCCAGCATGGTTAATGTAGGTGTCACAATTACTGTATTCGAACCATTTACTTCGGCCAAAGTAGCCGCAGAAGTTTTTGCAATTCTTAATGTAGCCGGGTCCCTGCCTTCAAGTTCTGCATCTGCAAAGTAAAGAGAGATAGTATATCCGGTTGTACTTCCGTTTGCCGCAGGTGTAACAGCAAAAACCTTGGCAGAGCGCATCCCTGAAAGGATTGGTGTCCATGTTGTACCTGCATCCTGAACAACCACCTGCACACATTCCGGCGCTGCATCCAACCCCTGAATCCTTGCAATGATCTTATTCGTACTACTGTAGAAATAGTCATCACTACCTATCCCGAGATATTCAGTGTGTGTACCTGATGCAGAAGTTTCTACTTCGGTGCCTGTTACGTCTAAACCAAATTTTACAAGTGGTTTTACCCCGGTATTGTAGTAAGAAAAAGAACTAAATGGTGTAGCGCAATCAATACCATTTTTCAGAATGAAATTGGATTGACTTGCATTTCCGCCATCGCTGTAACCAACAATATTGTCTGTACCTGTGCCGGTAGCGGAACTGTAACAATATTCTACTACGAGGTTGCTCACACCATCCCAGGTATATGGTGTGGAGAAAGTAAATTTATTCCAACCTGTGACCGTACTCAAAGAAGTACCGGTATATACGGTCGTAAAATTAGAACCAAGAAAAGCAGAACCATCATACAAATAATCAGAAGAACTTTCACCTATTCGAAAAGTCAGTCCATTAAAACTCCCGGTAGTATTCTTTGTATAAACATAAAGTTGCATCGAATTAATAGTACCGGCGTTAAATCCTGCCGCATTCAATTCAGAGGCCTTATAAAGGAATTGGCCTCTTTGCTTTTGATTGTTTGAATTAAAAGGGTCTGAGAGTAATGTCGAAAAAGTACCCACCTGGTAATCGCCTGAACTGGCAGCAACAGGAGCTTTATCATTATCGCCTATAGAAAGAGTAAGCGTAGGAAATATCGAACTCTTGGTGGCATTTCCCCCGGTGCTGATAGAGAAATCCAATATTGCAGTCTCTGTTGACTCTGCACTTGCATCATCATAAACACGCACCGTAAATTGCTGAGCAGTTGTACTGCCGGCAGCAAAAGTCAACACATTATCCGGAGTCACAAAATTACCGTTCGTTGTTACCTCGTAGTCAAGTCCCTTCGTAGCATTACCGCCAAAAGAAAGCGTAACATTTGCCAGGGCTGTTGGAGCCTGGCCAATCGTCATTTGATAAATATAATCCGTATAATTTCTGCAACCGTCTTGAGAAGCAGTACTTTCCACCACAGTTGCTGATGGTAAGCTGAAACTGATTTCAGGTCCACATGGCGTTAAAGCAGGAGACGAAAGGAAACTCGATCTGGAAGGGAGTGATAAAGCTGCCTGTACGCGCGCCTTCTGGCCATTAGTAAATAGTGTATAGCAGAAAGTGTATCCCATAAAATTGCTTTCTGTATTCTTCGTGTAATTGGTACCTGTGCAGGAGTTGATCCCGGTACGGCAGGTAAAATTGATCACTCCGGAACTATTTGCATTCATGGAAACAGGATCCGTATCACACACACCATCTCCATTCACAGTACAGTCAGTATTTGTAGGACATGAAGTGCTCACACTTGACCCTTGAAAAACATGGGCGAGGTTGAAAGCGTGTCCTATTTCATGAGGCAAGGTCTTTTCACCACTTACCATCTGGGTCGCCAGCATCACCGTTCCATCCACGCTTGCAGGAGCACCTGCAGGGTAAGCGAAGCCGGCTGTAAATTGTCCGGAAGTACCATCCTTGCTGTCAATTTTATTCACCACCCAGATGTTGTAATAATCAGCAGGATTCCAACGTGCATAATCCTTTAATGTTACATCCGGTACCCCATCAGAATTTGAAGCATTTACTCCCTTGGATACATAATTCGGAATGCCCGATGCATCTATCCTTTCTATACCATTGGTATATCCACAGGAAGGTGTCCTTTGTGCTAATGCAAATTGCAATTCCATATTGACAACTCCACCTCCTTCTACAGGTTCTTCCATGCCAACGTATGTACCCGCGTACACCTGATTGAGGTAGTTAATAGCTCCCATGATTTGTGCATCGGTAGGATTGTAAATACTTCCAACCGCGCCACCGGTGTGCATTACATGCACTACTACGGGTATAACGTAGGTGGCCTTTGGTTTTCGTGCATTTTCAGGATGCGACGCTATAAAATTTCGAATGTATTGTTCTGTTTCATTGAACTTCTTTGCATACTCAGGATTGGAATTTTTGAGTTCCTGCATTTTGGTATCAAAGCCACATATTGGCTGGGAACTTACCGTCAAAGAAATAGAAATTCCGATGAGGAAGCAGAATAGAATTTTTCTCACAAAATGGATTTAAGGGGTGAAAGGATATTATTGAATGGATTTTGAAAATTTTTCTTCGGGTCTTGGCTCTGTTAGTTTGTAGGTAAATATATAAATTTTCTCCACAATCCAATATTTTCTGCAGCAATTCTTCAACAGTTATTCAGATGCAAAGTTTATTATGGTTGACCATAATGAATGAACCGGCTGATGATATTGAAATCTACCTTCGCTAAAGTCCGGCGTATTCTTTCATATATGAATACGCTTCGGTCAAATTTCCATGATCAACAATTGTCGCTTTTTTCAAAATATCTGATCCACTCTCCAGGTCATCAACGATAAATTTTATTAGCTGTTCTCCAAAATACCGCGATGCATCGCGGGGTAATTCATTGGGCAGATTTCCAACAGCTACTACATCTACAGCGTTATCCTGGTAAGGTGAAGTTTTCGATCCTGTTGTCCTGTTAACCCCATACACCATTTCTTCTATGGTTACATCACCAAGATTGCAGGGCACAGATCCCATCTTGTCGTCTGAAATATCAGATATCGTTTGAATCCTGAAATTTTTATTGGCCATGTCTTCCATTTCAAAGAGCCGGGGAATTCCTTTCTCCCAATAAACTCCATTCAGCAAAATGTCCGTTTCGGCCAGGTAATTTCTGAACAGGCAATCGAAATTCTCAGGATGCTGATGAAACGATTCCCGATTGTATTTACCGGTTCCTTTTTCCGCATACAGGCTTTCGCCTTTCAGATTGGTGTACACAGGATACATAAAATTATGAGCGAGAAAATCTTCAGGCTCTACCTCATGAATGCCCATCAGGTCCATCACCTTCAATATGCCATGTGCTACACGACCGCTACCGGTCACTACTATTCTTATTGAGGGCAGTTTCAAACCAAAATATGAACTGACTAATTTTTCAAACCCTTCTTGTTTATATACCCTTTCCAACTGAAATGCTCCCGTACGTTTTCCAAATGCAAGCATACCATTGTGAGCGCCCACTACACCTGCAAAAAAACCAAAGCCAAGCAACCTTGCACCATCTTCGTGCTCCAGCGATTCATAGTCAATAAGGGTAATGCCCCTCTCAACAATTGTGCGCATCATTTGCTGATTATATGGTTGTAATTTTTTGGTGTGGGAAAAAAAGAAATATTTTTTGTCAGGCATGAGCATTCCTACCGGCACCTCTTTGATTCCGAAAAGAATATCTCTGTCTGAAAGATCGTCGGTTACTTCGATTCCTTCTGCACGGTATGCGTCATCAGTAAAGCAACGGATGGGAGACGGCTCTACTTTGATGTCAAAATTTTTATGATTCTGCAACCATTTGCATTGTTTTGGTGTGAAAGCTACACGGTTGTCTGAAGGAACTTTGCCTTCTTTGATCAGGCCTATTTTCAAATTGAGAACATTTTAAATGAACGCAAATTTAAAGGAAATGAAGGCTACTATTACAAGAGTAATATATTACCTGTTTGAAAGTTGCCTTTGGATATATTTTCCCACCATATCAAATTCAATATTCACCTGTTGATTCTCTTTCAGAAACTGGAAATTCGTATGTGCGTAAGTGTAAGGAATGATGGCTACTGAAAAAGTATCCTCATGCACATCAAAAGCTGTAAGGCTGGTACCATTGATAGCAATCGATCCTTTTTCGATGATGAGCGGAGCGAATTTCTTGTCAAACAAAAAAGAAAATACATAACTGCCACCTGCGTCAGAGATAGATGTACACAAGGCGGTGGTATCTACATGCCCCTGAACAAGGTGCCCGTCTATGCGTCCATTGAATCGCAGTGTTCTTTCTAAATTGATTTTATCACCAACTTCCCAGGTGCCGGCGTTTGTTTTAGAAATTGTCTCATTGACTGCTGTAAACGTCAGTTGCCTGTCGTCATTTCTTTCAACAGTAAGGCAGATACCATTGCATGAAATGCTATCATCTGTTTCGATCTCGTCCAGGATTGTGAAGATATCGAAAGTGAGATTTTGGTTCTTAGCGTTTTTTTTAATGATAGTACCGACATCTTCTATGATCCCTGTGAACATGAGTGATTGTTTGAATGGATATGTTACAAAAATAGAATTCCCCTAACAAAACAAGATCCCGGATATTCAAAGAACCCAACGAAACGGTTGCTTCATGTTTCAGGAAAATCTATTGGTATCGAAAGATTTTATAGAAAACTCCGTTGGCCTGTTTTCCAGTAAGTCAGCAATGATCTTGCCGGTGCCTGCTGCCGCTGACACACCCAGCATGGCGTGGCCCCCGGCAACATAAACATTGGACAAGCCATTCAGTGCTCCAATATATGGTAATCCATCCGGTGAAACCGGCCGTAGTCCTGTCCAAATTTTTTCTATTGGAGGAAAATCAATTTTAAGTCCCGGGTAAAATTTCTTCACTGAATTATAAATGCCTTCCATTCTTTTCACGAGAACCTTATCATTCAGTCCGCTGAATTCCATGGTGCCACCTATTCTCAGAGTGTGTTTCCACGGTGTCATCGCACATCTGCCATCCACAAGTATCGCTGGGTATTTGATATTTTTTTCCACATAATCATAGGTAGTGCTGTATCCTTTGCCTCCTTGTATCAACAGTCCGTGTCCTATTTTTTTTGAAAGTTCACCAAGCCAACTACCTGGTGAAAGCAATATATAATGTGCAGAAAATTGGCCCTTATCTGTAAGTACGGTTTTTATCTCTTTACCATTTTTTTCAAAACCGGTAACCTTTGTTTCCAATTGAAAAGTTGCCCCTCTTTCATGCAGTTTTGTTTTCAATGCCTGCATGAATTTTCCCGGATGTATGTGTGCGTCATCTGTAAACAATACACCGCCATAAATATCTACCTCTACATCGGGTTCCTGTGCCTGCACTGCCTTCCTGTCAAGAACTACCGTATTCAGGTTGTATTTTTTTGCACCTTCCGCTACTTTTAATTCTTTTTCGAATGCTGCTTTAGAATGGCACATCATCATACATCCTTTGGATTCCATATCGAAAATATCACCAAGATCCGCATGAATTTCGTCCATCAATCTGCGGCTGAGCTTTAGTAACTCCTCCAGTGCCGGCGCATTCTTATCTACTGTATGTTGATTACTGCTCTTGTAAAACTTCAACGCCCACCTGAAGAATGAAAAATCAAACCGGGGTTTTATGTAGAAGGGGCTTTTGCTGTCGAGCATATAGCTGAGTCCTTCAGCAACAATACCGGGACTTGCTATGGGTACATAATGGCTTGGAGATATGTAGCCCATGTTTCCAAACGAACAGTTGTCATCTATGGTACCTCTGTCAATAATGGTTACATCGAAACCTGATTTTTGTAAATAATACGCAGAGGCCAAACCGTTAACACCACCACCGATGATGATTACAGATTGATTTTTCATATGTAGAGCTTTTAAGTTTATACTAATTGATTCCTGAGCAGGTCATCCAGGGTATCTCTTCTTCTTATCAATACGTCTTTACCATCAAGGATCATTACCTCAGCAGGACGAAAGCGGCTGTTGAAGTTAGACGCCATTTCGAATCCATAAGCACCTGCATTTCTAAAAACAAGAACATCTTCCTCGCGGATTTCAGAAATATCCCTATCCCAGGCAAAGGTGTCCGTTTCGCAAATGTTTCCCACCACAGCATATTTTTTCTTAACTCCGGCAGGATTACTGATGTTATCTATCTGGTGATATGATCCATAAAACATGGGGCGGATCAGATGGTTGAACCCGGTATCTAATCCGGCAAATACGGCAGCGGTTGTTTCTTTGAGTACATTAACCTTTGCTAAAAAATGGCCTGCTTCACTTACTAGAAATTTACCTGGTTCGAACCATACCTGGAAATCTCTGCCTTGCTGTTTTTTCAATTCAGCAATGGATTGTTTTACTTCTGATGCAAGAAGGCTGATATCTGTCTGTGCATCGTTTTCCTTATAAGGCACTTTGAAGCCTCCGCCAAGGTCGAGGCACTGCAGTTCAGGAAAGTACTGTGTGATTCCCAACATCACGTTTACAGCTTTCATAAACATACTCACATCACTGATCTCGCTACCGGTATGAATGTGCAGCACAGTGATGTGCATGTTGTATTTCTGCACTACCTCCAGAATTTTATCCAGCTTATCAACAGGGATACCGAATTTGCTTTTATCATGTCCTGTTGAAATTTTCAAATTACCTCCGGCCATAATATTTGGTCTGAGACGAATCCCAACTGGAGATGAGTGGGCGAATTTCTTACCAAACTTTTCAAGATTAGAAAGGCTGTCGATATTGATGCTCGCACCTTCGCGCTGTGCTTCTTCTATTTCAGAAAAATGAATACTGTTGGAAGTATAAAGAATTTTATCCGCAGGAACTCCGGCATACCTCGCCAATTTCAATTCATTGATAGAACTGCAGTCGATAGAGGCTCCGAGGGAATGAATGTATTGCAGGATGTGAATATTCGTAAGCGCTTTGCTGGCGTAAAAGAATCGTACCGGCAATCCTGAAAATGCATTCATGAGCGATTGGTACTGGCTCTTTATCTTCTCATTGTTGTAAACGTAAAGTGGAGTGCCGTATTTCCTGGCAAGTTCTAATAGAATTTCAGAAGTAATGGTTTCTTTCATTTTTTACCGGGCAGTTAACTTTATTGGCCGGGCTCAATATTATCTTCCGGATTTTCTACCTCCGAATGGGCTTCCTTTTCTTCAATGCCGGTTTCGCTGTTCAACGTTTCTTCCTCCTCTTCGTCCTTGCCCGTCATGCCAGGCATTTGCTCGGCTATTTTTGTTGCTTCTACGATTTCTTTATTCAGTACTTCCTGTATTTTGGGTAGCTCTTCCGAAGAATTGATACCGAAATAATCCATGAAAGATTTAGAGGTGGTATAGACTAAAGGTTTGCCGGGTGCTTCTTCTTTCCGTCCGGCAATGATGATCAATTCCTTTTCCAGCAACTTCTGTACTGCATAATCACAATTCACTCCCCGGATCAATTCTATTTCAGATTTTGTTACCGGTTGTTCATAAGCGATGATAGAAAGTGTTTCCAGTGCAGCTACTGACAGTTTCTTCAGGAATTTGTCGCCAAACATCTGGGCGATGGTAGCATGGTATTCTTTCTTAGTAAGGAACTGCCAGCCACCGCCGCTTTTTACAATTTCAAAAGGATAAAATTCAGAACTATATTTCTCCTGAATGGCCGTAATAGCTTCCTCCACTTGTCCCGGTACGGCACGGTATTCCATAAATGCCAACGCCCTGTTCAGGTAATCTTCTATTTCAGGCTCAGCAATTGGTTTATCACTGGCAAATATCAGGGCTTCAATATGCGGGAGAATTGCAGATAATTCCATTGTATGTTGGCTATCCTTGCAGAGCAGCGGCTCCACTTACTATTTCTGTTAGTTCAGTAGTGATGGCTGCCTGCCTTGCGCGGTTATAACTTATTTTAAGTGTCTTCAATAATTCGTCAGCATTTTCAGTAGCCTTATCCATGGCAGTCATCCTTGCGCCATGTTCGCTGGCATTGGCATCCAATACGGATTTGTAAAGTTGAGTGTTCAAAATCTTTGGCATCAACTCTTCCAGAAGTTCTTCCTTACCAGGTTCAAAAATGAAATCCGCTTTCGACTGGCCTTTTATTTTTTGGGCTTTAGCCACAGGTAAAAATTGTTCTGACTTGAAACGCTGAACGGCAGCATTTACAAATTCACTGTAAATAACCTCTACCTTGTCATAATCTCCGGCAGTAAATCCCTGCATGATATGCCCGGAAATTTTGGAAATATTTTCAAAAGACAAATCGCTGAAAATTGTCCAGTACTTGTCAATCACTTTATAATTATTTTTTGCAAAAAACTCGTAGCTCTTTTTGCCAATAGGAAGGATGGTTACGTTTCCTTTCTTTTCCTGTTCCGCATATTTTTCGGCAATGGCCTGGCGGGTCAATTTGATGATATTGCTGTTATAACCACCACAAAGCCCGCGATCACTGGTTATCGCTACAAGCAGTATCTTTTCTTCAGGACGGCTTTTGGCAAGTGATACATTGATATCACCTTCAGCATTGGAAACGATATTGCCAAGTACTCCCTGTAGTTTGGTAGCATAAGGCCGCATTTGAAGGATAGCATCCTGTGCTCGCCTTAGCTTGGCAGCACTCACCATCTTCATCGCCTTGGTGATTTGTTGGGTGTTTTTTACACTTTGAATTCGGTTTCTGACTTCCTTGAGAGCACCACTCATATATTTTTCAATTTACGGGCAGCAAAGGTAGTATAATGAAGATTAAAAACCATACCCGGATAAAAGTAAAAGCCCCTGAAGAAGGGGCTTAAAT
Source organism: uncultured Ginsengibacter sp. (assembly GCA_964526985.1). GTDB lineage: Bacteria > Bacteroidota > Bacteroidia > Chitinophagales > Chitinophagaceae > Ginsengibacter. Next base: position 47,868 of record CAZGNJ010000004.1, read on the forward strand.
TCTGGCGGTCATTTGGAATTAGAATAATAAAACTTTTTCTTGATGACTTTGAGGGTTGTAATTTTTCAAAAGGATATTTTCGGTCTTTCTTCAATCAGTTATTGGGTACAAATTTACCCCTATAATACGGGCAGTTTGGGCCGCAAGAGGTTTAGAAATGCCTGTATGGGACATTTTTTACATTTATAAGATGCTTCAATTTTCAATGCAAACTATGGGATACATCCTTGGGCAGGTAACCAAATTCTTTCTTGAACGCGGCAGAGAAATTGCTCAGGTTCTGATATCCAAGTAATTTGCCTACTTCTGATACTGAATACATATTGGATAATAACATTTCTTTTGCCCGTTCCATCCTGTTTTTCTGAAAAAACTCAAAGAGGCTCATCCCGAATGCTTTCTTGAAAACCTGCTTCAGTTTGCTGCTGCTCATCAAAGCCATCCGGGCCAAAATGTTGATACTTGGAAATTGCGAACGATAATTTTGAAGTAAATATTCCTCCACTTTCAAAATGCTTTGTACATCTCTGGAAGACACCGGTAGTATATTAGCCTCTAAGCCATTCTTGAAAATATCTTCCAGGAAGGTATCCAGGAGTTGCATTACCCTGCAAGACGTATATAATTCCGGCACCGGTGAAGATATTTTTTTAGAAAAGATATCATTCAATAGTGCAGCTGAAGCTGGTTTTATTAAAGATTGGAATACATCTTTTTGCCTTAAAATTCTAAGGTTAAGCTTTGGCGATACTGTCAGTTTGCTTTTTAGCCATTCCTCATCAATCTGGATAGTCAGTCCTTGTACAATAGTATCTTTCGTGAGCGTGAGATGCTGATTTGCAAAGCTATTGGTCATCAACATGGAGCTAAAGTCTTCATCGTAATTTTCAATAATATCCCTTTCATTGATCATTACATGTAACTGCCGGCAATTAGAATACTTGTAGAAATAAAGGATCAGGTAAAAATCTTCTGATGGTGTGCGGTCGAATTGAAAGTCCGTATTCAGTTTGTATTCTACCATTCGGTATGTAAAACCATCTTCTATCTTCATCACCTTTGCATAGCCGGTTGCAAAGGATTCAGGGTATTGTACGAAATTTTTATCAGGATGGGTGCTCAGGTGATTTGCAAAATCTCTGATCCACTCTTCCAGGTCAGGAGTCCTGGAGATGTATCTTATCTTATCCTTTTTTTTCCGAAGGGGCATAAATCAGGTTGTACCATTTTTTCAATGATGAATAAACTATTTTCAATTGAGAAGCTGATGTCTGTTAGCCCCGGTGATTTACAATAGTTGTTTTTCTTTTTTTCTTTTCATTTGGTTAATGAGGGAATCCAGTGCAATATCGAAACTTTCTTCGAATGACTTGGAAGAGTGTTTTACAAAAAAGTTATGCTTGGGAATAAATACCTGTAATTCGACCACTTTATCTTTTATTTTGTGTACCACATTGTCGAGTATCAAAAAAACTTCAACCTTGACAATCCGGTCATGAAACTGATTCAACTTTTCTAATTTCTTTTCAATATAAGCAACCAATTTGGAATCGGCTACGAAACGCTGGGTTTGAACGTTGATATTCATGAACATCCAATTTTTTGAGGTGAACAATTAATTAAAGAACTCGAATCTGAAAGATTTCAAATTCAAAATTGAAGTTACAACCTCCTCCTGAATTTTCAAAAGTTTGGTATGGGTTGCCCGGTTCAGGCCTTTGGGTGTGCCTGTTTGTGTACTTCCTTGAGTTTGCTGATTGCAGTATGCGTATATACCTGGGTGGCGGCAAGGCTGGAGTGTCCTAACAAATCCTTAATGGCATTGATGGCTGCACCATTATCGCTCAAGTGCGTGGCGAAGGTGTGCCTTAATACATGTGGACTTTTCTTCCTGAGTGTGGTTACAGCACCCAGTGTGTGGTTCACTATTTTATAAACCGATGCAGGAGATAAAGGTTTCCCTTTCCGGTTGACTAATAATAATGATGAGGGTTTTTCGAAAAGCTTCTTTTTAGAAGCTATGTATTCCCTTACCATCTGTAATACCTCTTTTTTTAAAGGCAGGATACGTTCCTTATTGCCCTTGCCTGTCACCCTGATTGCAACATTAGAGGCATCAATCCGGTCTTCTGTCAGACCGGTGAGTTCACTTACCCGCATTCCTGTAGTATAAAACAACAGGATGATCAGATGCCAGGTGTCGCCCTCAAAACCTTCAGGATAATAGCTGCGCTCCAATACCTGCTTGATGTGTGTTTCATCTACAAAAGAGGGAAGGCTCTTTTTAGTTTTCAGAAAGGAAAGAGATGCGGCCGGGCTGGACCGAATGATCTGCTGGCGCATGAGATACTTATAAAAAGAACGGACACCGGATATTTTGCGATTGATAGAACGGGATTCCATGTCAGAATCCTTGAGAGATGCCAGCCACGAACGAAGTACCGGCAACTTTATTTCGATCAAAGATGTATCAGGATATTGACCGTTTACAAAATATTCCAGGTCAATGAGGTCCTTTTGATAGCTCGTAATAGTGTGAGGGGAATATCTTTTTTGAGTGGATAGGTAATTCAGGAATCGTTCTATGTGTTCATTAATGGGCATAAAAAAACCGGTAGCTGTAAAGATAAGCTATCGGCTTAGAATATTTTGAACGGAGGTTATTACTACAACTCTATTTTGCCACTGGCTATCTGTTGCTTGTACACGGCCTTCAACACTTCTTCACGGCGGCGAACAGACGGCTTTGTAAATGCCTGACGGTTGCGTAATTCTAACAATACACGGCTTTTTTCAAATTTCTTCTTATACTTTTTGAGTGCCTTGTCAATGTTTTCGCAATCTTTTGAGTCAATAATCAGCATAAAATTGTATTCCTTTTATTTTTTTGGACGGCGAAGATAGGGTTATTTTATGAAAACCGTATGCATATCCGGATTTTTATAAATTATTTGCACTCTCGGTCAGGACAAAGGCACAAATCTGAAATCCGGCAGAGATCAAAGGATTATGCTGGTGAGAATTTAGTATTTTACGCTACAATCAAATAAAATAACTATGCTCCAATGGCAAAAAGGCATCGTAGAGAAGGTGCTGGAAGAAACTTACAACACCCGCCGTTATTTTATACGATTACCCGAAGCGGATCAGTTCAGTTTCCGTGCGGGACAATTTGTTACGCTTGATTTGCCCATTGCCGAAAAGCCCGCTGCACGCTGGCGCAGCTATTCTATCGCAAGTCCTCCCTCGGAGGATAATGTCATTGAACTTTTGATCGTATTGCTTGAGGGAGGCGCAGGCAGCACTTATATTTTTAATGAGATCCGTGAAGGTTCTGAGTTTATCGTCCGTGGTCCGCAGGGTGTATTTACACTGCCGGAGACTATTGAGAGTGACTTGTTTTTTATCTGTACCGGAACCGGCATAGCGCCATTCAGAAGCATGCTGCACAATATCAGGGCTAAAAAGATCCCGTACAAAGACATTTATCTCATATTCGGCTGCCGCACTCAAAAAGATCTTTTGTATCATACTGAGATGAAGGAGTTGAGTGATTGCCTTCATGATTTCAGGTATATGCCCACACTCAGCCGCGAACAATGGGATGGCCACACCGGTTATGTTCATAATATCTACGAAGAAATTATTTCGGGAAAAAGGGCCGGAGGTCCCGAAGTGCATCCTGCACATTTCTACCTATGCGGATGGAAATTTATGATCGACGATGCACGTAAGAAAATCGCGGAATTGGGTTATGACCGTAAGTCCATTCACTTTGAATTGTATGGATGAGCCGCTGCTTTTTCCTAACTTTTTAATTTTAAAATCTAATAGCACATGTTCAATAGCGAAAACAAGTATGTAAGGGGTATGCTCGCGTCGATTGTGATCGTTGCGTTATCTGCATTCAATTTTATCCGGATAGAAGGGCATGAAGATGTCAGGGCCGTGATGATTGTGACACTGCTGGCTTGCGGAGTAGGCATTGGCATCCTGTTCATTAACCTGATCGGATGGATCAGGTCTGGGAAGAAATGAATACCATCTTTGGAATTGTTTGCCGAATTCCTTTTTAAGCGATTGCCTTAGATATAATTTCCTTCACATCTTTCAATGAGATCCTTTCCTGTTTCATGCTATCGCGATAGCGAATGGTAACGGTATTGTCTTCTTTGGTCTGATGGTCTATGGTTACACAGAAAGGAGTACCGATCGCGTCCATTCTCCGGTAACGCTTTCCGATACTGTCTTTTTCTTCGTAAAAAGTGTAGAATTGCTGGTGGCATACGTTCACCAGTGCCCTGGCGATCTCAGGCAATCCGTCTTTTTTCACGAGAGGCAATACAGCGAGTTTGTATGGCGCTATTTTAGGTGGTATACGCATTACGACACGGCTGTCTTCGCTGCCATCTTCTTTTTGCCATTTTTCTTCGGCATACGACATCGAGATTACTGCCAGGAATAACCTGTCCAATCCCACTGATGTCTCTACGACATAAGGAATGTAATTACCATAAGGCTTTCCGTTTTCATCCAGGTCATTGTCGAAATATTGCATCTTCTTTTTGCTCAATGCCTGGTGTTGTTTCAGGTCAAAGTCAGTGCGGGAATGGATACCTTCTAATTCTTTGAATCCAAATGGAAATTCAAACTCAATATCCACTGCGGCATTCGCGTAATGCGCTAATTTGGTGTGATCGTGATAGCGTAGTCTTTCCGCAGACAGTCCAAGATCCTGGTGCCATTGCTTTCTCACTTTCTTCCAGTGTTCATACCACTCCAGTTCAGTACCTGGCCTTACAAAAAACTGCATTTCCATTTGCTCAAATTCCCTCATGCGGAATATGAATTGCCTGGCTACGATTTCATTTCGAAAGGCTTTACCGGTCTGCGCTATGCCAAATGGAATTTTCATTCTTCCGCTCTTCTGAACATTAAGGAAATTTACAAAAATCCCCTGGGCTGTTTCAGGACGCAGGTATATCTTATCAGCTTCCCCTGCTATACTGCCGAGCTGAGTATCAAACATCAGGTTGAACTGCCGGATGTCAGTCCAGTTGCAGGTTCCGCTGACAGAACATGTGATATTGTTTGAGATGATGAGTTCTTTTAATGCCGGGTAATCATCTTTTGCAAGCAAGGCATCCATGGTTTTCAGCAGGGCTGTTCCTTCGGACTCTTTTCCTTCATCAGCCAGTTTTTCCGCATGACCTTCTATCAGGTGATCCACGCGGTATCTTTTCTTGCTGTCTTTATTGTCTATCATCGGATCACTGAAATTATCAACGTGGCCACTGGCCTTCCATGTGAGTGGATGCATGAATATGGCAGCATCAATTCCAACAATATTTTCATGGAATTGTGTCATACTCTTCCACCACTGGTCGCGAATGTTCTTTTTCAGTTGCGAACCATTCTGTCCGTAATCATATACAGCGCTCAGTCCGTCATAGATCTCGCTGGAGGGGAAAATGTACCCATACTCCTTGCAGTGGGCTATGATATCAGAAAAGTTATTTTGTGTTTGCATAAGTGTGCAAATATAATGTTCGGTCGCCACCTGTAGCGAGGTGCTATACTTTCTCCCTAAATTAGTAGCAAAATCCATGCGAAGTGCTGACACATATAGTCAACAGGATAGCCTGAACTCCCCTTACCCCGATCAACCTTTTTTTCTTGATGTAAACAAATTGCATTCAAATGCAGAACACTGGATCAACACAATTTTGCAGTTGTAAAAAAATGTAAACACCTAAACTTGAGAAAAAGAAGATCTGTCCCAAAACTGAAGAACATGAACAGAAGCACTTATTTCGTTTATTGAACCTACAAAACAGCTATCTCAAAATTGATTTCAGCTAAACTCACCTAACAAAATGCAACTGCAGAAATGGGCTCCCTACCCTTCCTTGGTTGTCATCCTGATAACTGGAATGACCATCTCTTCCAAACTTACGCCACCATGTTGAAATGTATTCTTATAGTAGTTGGCGAAATAATTATAATTATTCGGATAGCAGAGATAGCCATCCATCTTTGCAAAGATGTATGAAGAATTCACATTAGGCACAGGCAGGCCTGCCTGTCTTGGATCACGGAAGGCCAGTACTTCTTTTGCATCATAATTAAGATTACGGCCGTGCTTGTACCTGAGATTGCTTGTGGTTTGTTTGTCCCCGATTACTTTTTGCGGAGTATTTACCCTTACACTTCCATGATCGGTAGCCACGATGAGATTTATCTTTTTGTCTGCAATCCGTTTTAGTGCCTGGTTCAGTGGAGAATGTTCAAACCATGATGCAGTAAGGCTTCTGTAGCTGGCTTCATCGGCAGCCAATTCTTTGAGTACTTCCATTTCTGTACGGGCATGGCTCAGCATATCCACAAAGTTGTAAACAATGACATTGAGGTCATAATTCAAATAGTTATGAATATTGTCAACCAGTTTTTGTGCCTCCTGGTGATTGGTAATCTTAGTGTAACTGAATTTGATGCTTCCCTGTCCCTGCCTTTTTAATTGCGCATCCAGAAATTGCTCTTCAAAAAGATTTTTACCTCCCTCTTCATCATCATTTTTCCATTCTGCTGGAAATTTCTTTTCGATATCCAATGGCAGCAAACCAGCAAATATTGCATTGCGACTGTATTGCGTAGCCGTAGGTAATAAGGAGAAAAAAGTATCTTCTTCCACTACTCTGAAATTCTCAGAAAACAAAGGCTGTATGGATTTCCACTGATCAAAACGCAAATTGTCTATCAAAACAAAAAACATGGGCAACCCTGGTTCCAAATGTGGTAACACCTTATACTTCATCAGTGTATGGCTCATCACAGGCGCATCGGCGGCCTGGTTGGTAACCCATTCTGAATAATGCTTGCTGATGTATTTAAAAAATTCGTAGTTAGCTTCTTTCTTTTGTGTTTGAAATACTTCGATCATTTCCGGGCTTTCACTCTTCTTCATTTCCAATTCCCAATACACGAGTTTTTTGTAGATATCCATCCATTCACGGTGATCGGGGTTATTATTCAGCGCCATAAAAAGTTCACGAAAATCCTGCTGGTAAGCAGTAGTTGTTTTTTGTGCAACAAGCCGTTTATTGTCAATGATCTTTTTCAACGAAAGCCATACCTGGTTGGGGTTTACGGGTTTGATAAGATAATCCGTTATCTGTGATCCAATGGCTTCGTCCATCAGGTTTTCGGTTTCATTTTTAGTGACTAAAACAATGGGAAGCCCGCTATTTTCCGCTTTTATTTTTTGAAGTGTTTCCAACCCGGTAATGCCCGGCATACTTTCATCCAGCAATACGACATCCACAATATTATCTTTCACATATTCTACAGCGTCATACCCATTGCTCAATGATTTGACATCATAGCCTCTCTTTTCTAAAAACAGGATCTGAGATTTCAGACTGTCCATTTCATCATCCACCCATAAAATTTTTGCTGTAGCCATGCTTTTTAATCTTTAAGTACCGTATCACACAAATATAAATTATTCCTTCCCCAAAATTTATCTTTGCCGCTGTCTGTTCCAATTTAACATTATAATCTTTTCATGTCTTTCAGAAAAATCATCAACGACCCGGTACATGGATTTATCAATATTGACGATGGATTGATCTTCGAAGTAATTCGGCATCCTCATTACCAGCGGCTACGTCGTATTCAACAGATGGCGCTGGCACAATTGGTGTATCCGGGGGCTGTGCATACCCGTTTGCATCATTCCCTTGGCGCTTATCACCTTATGGGCAATGCTCTCAACATTCTTACAAGCAAAGGAGTAGAGATATCACAGGAAGAAATACAGGCCGCCAAACTTGCGATACTGCTGCATGATATTGGACACGGGCCTTTTTCGCACGCATTGGAAAATGAGTTGGAAAAAAGTAAAAGCCATGAAGAGGTAACGCTGCTGATCATGCACCGCATGAACGAAGAAATGGGTGGTGCTCTTACTCCCGCTATTGATGTATTTACCAATAAAACCAAGAAGAAATTCCTGCACCAGTTAGTAAGCAGCCAACTGGATGTAGATCGGATGGACTACCTGATACGCGACAGTTTCTTTACGGGAGTAAGTGAAGGTGTGATAGGATACGATCGTATTCTGAACATGCTGACCGTGCACAATGGGGAGCTAATGGTGGAAGAAAAAGGAGTGCATTCCATCGAAAAATTCCTGGTATCGCGCAGGTTTATGTACTGGCAGGTCTATCTGCACAAGACGGTGTTGTGTGCGGAAAAAATGCTGGTGAAGATTATCCGGCGGGCAAGAGAATTAGAGATAGCATCCCCATCGCCGGTATTGAATTCATTTTTGAGAAACAATGATTCCATCTCATTCGCAAACCGGTTAGACGAATTTTGCAGAATGGATGATAACGATGTAATTTTTTCGCTCAAGGCATGGGCGCATCATCACGACAAGGTACTTTCTGCATTGAGCAGGGGCCTATTGAACCGGAACCTTTTAAAGATCAATTATTACCACGAGCCGGTTGATGCTTCATTATTGAATGAGAAAAAAAAGCTGGCAATGGATTATTTGCAGATCAATGAGGAGGAAGCCGGCTCTCTTGTTTTTTGTGGAGAAGTAAAATCCAGAACCTACAATGCAACAGACGAACACATCCATATACTTTTTAAGAATGGAGATGTAAAAGATATTTCAGAAGTAGATCATCCACTTATCAATCAAACCTTGCTCGGCACGGTAAAAAAATTCTACATTTGTTACCTCAACATGAACATTCATGGTGAGCCATCATCCATATTTTAATCTATTCAATGGAGTTTACAGCCCGACAAATCGCTTCGATCATTGAAGGTAAAGTAGAAGGCAATGCTGATGAAAAAGTATCAGGCATTGGCCGTCTGGAGAATGCGACCCAGGGACAAATAGCTTTTTTTGCCAACCCCAAATATGAAGAGTACCTGTATTCTACAGATGCTTCAATAGTCATCGTGAATGAATCACTTCAATTGGAACAGCCAATAAAGGCTACACTCATCCGTGTGAAAGATGCTTATTCCGGATTCGCTGCCCTGCTATCAGAATACGAAAAGATCAAGAGAGAGAATTTATCCGGCATTCAACAACCGGTATTCATACATGCCACTGCTAAGATTGGCAATAATGTATTCATTGGCGCTTTCTCTTATATTGGAGAAAATGTGGTAATAGGTGAAAATGTGAAGATATATCCCCAGGTTTACCTGGGAGACAACGTAATAGTGGACGCCAATTCCATACTATTTCCGGGAGTAAAAATCCATCACCATTGTGTGATTGGAAAATCAGTTTCTATCCATGCCGGTTCGGTTATTGGTGGTGATGGTTTTGGATTTGCACCCCAGGCCGATGGCACATTCAAGAAGGTACCTCAGATTGGTAATGTAGTAGTAGAAGACTTTGTTGAGATTGGTGCTAATGCTACGATAGACCGTTCTACGATAGGATCCACTATCATAAAGTCCGGGGCCAAATTAGACAACCTGATTCAAATCGCACATAATGTGGAGGTAGGCGAGAATACTGTAATCGCTGCTCAAAGCGGCATCAGTGGCAGTACTAAGATCGGAAAGAATGTGATGATTGGCGGACAGGCCGGTATCGTAGGGCATATCCAGATAGCTGATGGTGCCAAGATCAATGCCCAGAGCGGTGTGAGCAAATCCATCAAGACAGAAAACACAGCGGTAACCGGATCACCTGCATTTGAATACAGCCAGGCATTGCGCAGCCAGAGCCTGAACCGCAACCTTCCAGCAATGGAGAAACGAATCAAAGAATTGGAGCAAATCGTAGCACAACTTACAAACAAAGCGGACGCCTCATAAAGTAGATGGTTTAACAAAAACCACCTGCCTTGTTTTTCTTCTGAAAGCAATAGATTTCCTATTTTCGCCGCATGGGAATGAATCAGCCGAAGGAAAGCGAAAAGCATTTTCAGCACACTATCAAAGAAGAAGTAACCATTTCCGGAGCAGGAATCCACTCCGGGAAATTTGTAACACTCATCATCAAGCCAGCGCCGGGCAATTCCGGTATCCAGTTTCAGCGTACTGACCTGCCGGGTAAACCCGTAATCAAAGCTGATGTGGACAATGTGGTAGAAACCAATCGTAGCACTACATTGGAAGCCAACGGAGGAAGAGTCAACACGGTTGAGCATTTGATGGCCGCCCTGTTTGGTATGGAGATAGACAATGCCCTGATTGAAATCAATGGAGAAGAGGTGCCGATCCTCGATGGTAGCGCCGGCGTTTTTATGGAACACCTTAGCAAAGCCGGTGTACAACAGCAACGGGAAGAGAAGATCTACTACAATATCCATCATAACATTTCCCTCGAAGACGAACAAAAGAAAGTGGAAATGGTAGCGCTTCCATTCGATGGTTACCGTATCAACACTCTAATAGACTTCAACAGCAAAGTGTTGGGAACACAACATGCAGATATGAAAAGCATTGCAGATTTTAAATCTGAAATAGCCTCCTGCCGTACTTTTTGCTTTTTTCACGAATTAGAAGCGCTTCTGGACAACAACCTGATCAAAGGTGGAGACATCAATAATGCTATCGTAGTAGTCGACAGTCCCGTAGATGAAAAGCAGGTAACCCGCATCTCTAAAGTTTTTGACAAGAAGGATGTGAAAGTAAGCGAAGCAGGCATTCTCAACAATCTCACGTTGCGTTTTCCTAACGAACCTGCACGCCACAAACTCTTAGATGTAGTAGGCGATCTCGCACTGGTAGGTTTTCCTTTCAAAGCTCATATTATTGCCAACAGACCGGGACACTCTACCAATATCCAGTTTGCAAAAAAGATAAAAGAACATATCAAGAAAAATAAGTTCCGGGAAGATATTCCTGTTTACGACCCGAATATTCCTCCGTTCCTTGATGTGCAGCAGGTGGAAAATACATTACCACATCGATTTCCATTTTTGATGGTGGACAAGATCATCGAATTGACAGATACAAGGGTAGTAGCCATCAAGAATGTAACTTACAACGAGTTTTTCTTCCAGGGGCATTTCCCAAACAATGCAGTAATGCCCGGTGTATTGATCGTAGAAGCGTTGGCACAGGCAGGTGGTTTCATCGCCATTCCACGTGATACGGAAGACAAATACGACACATATTTTTTAAAAATAGACAATTGCAGGTTTAAACAAAAAGTAGTTCCCGGAGATACCCTGATACTCAAAATGGAATTGATGAGTCCGATCAGGCGAGGCATCTGTGAGATGAAAGGTACTGCCTTTGTGGGTGATAAAGTGGTAACCGAAGCTATCTTGATTGCCCAAATTGTAAAACGAACCGAATCCAAATGATCAGCCCTTTAGCTCAAATACATCCTGAAGCACGCATAGGCAATAACGTTAGAATTGACGCCTTTGCGGTAGTAGAAAAAAATACATCCATAGGTGATGGCACGCATATCATGTCAGGAGCAGTAGTAATGGAATTTTCTACCATAGGAAAAAATTGCCGCATCTTTCCAAATGCAACTATCGGAGGCATTCCACAGGACCTCAAATTCGAAGGAGAAGAAACCACTGTAGAAATAGGAGACAATACTACCATTCGCGAATGTGTAACTGTCAATCGTGGTACCAAAGAAAAGTGGAAGACGACGGTTGGAAAAAATTGTTTGCTGATGGCTTATTGCCACATAGCCCATGATTGCGTGATCGGAAATAATGTGATCATCGCCAATGCCGTACAACTTGCCGGCCATGTAGAGATCGGTGATTTTGCCAGCATCGGTGGAATGGCTGCCGCTATTCAATTTTCAAGGATAGGGCCACACGCATATATTGCAGGTAGCTCAGAAATCATCAAGGATGTCCCTCCTTATATCAAAGCAGGGAGAGCGCCCCTCAGCTATGCAGGAGTGAACTCTATCGGGTTGCAACGCCGTGGATTCAGCAATGAAAAAATCCATAGTATTCACGAAATATACCGTATTCTTTTCCTGCGCGGATACAATATCACCCAGGCAATTGAGCACATCGAAAAGGAAATTCCCGGCTCTGAGGAAAAGTCGGAAATCCTCGAGTTTATACGCACCAGCAAAAAAGGGATCTTGAAATTAGCAACCAAAGATGCGTTCGAAGAAGGTGTTGCCGACAAGGCCAGTCAATAACTGCAAATCATGATGACCATTAAACTCAACGGTATTGGCAAAAGATTTAATACCGAATGGATCTTCAGGAATTTAGATTTTGAATTTAATGCCGGAGGCAAATACGCAATCACGGGACCTAATGGTTCCGGCAAGTCAACACTCCTGCAATTAATAGGAAGTTATATTCTTCCTAATGCCGGCAAGATTGAATTTTATCTCAAAGGCAAGCCACTGCCTTCTGAAAAAGCAGAGACTGCCATCAGCATTGCCGCTCCCTATCTCGAAGTGATCGAAGAAATGACATTGAAAGAATTCCTTCACTTCCATTTCCAAATGAAACCATGTCTTCCGGGCATAACTCCCGAAACAATTGCAGAGGTTACCTCCCTGAAAAATGCCTACCATAAGCAGATCAGGTATTACAGCAGCGGGATGAAACAACGGGTTAAATTAGCACAAGCTCTCTTTAGCGACGTAGCGCTGATCTTGCTGGACGAACCACTGACCAACCTTGATTCAGAAGGTGTGAGTATGTATCACTCCCTGGTTGAAAATTATTCAAAAGGCCGGACGATCATTGTAAGCAGTAACGATGAAAAGGAATATTCCTTTTGCGATAGCAAATTGGACATTACAGGTTTTAAGTAAATTATAATACCCCTTCACTTAGGCCGCCATCGTTTTATATTATATTTGTCCATCTTAATTTTTTACGGTGAAAGGAATCAGGATCGCGATACTCATAGCCATAGTTGTAATTGCAGACCAGGCTTTAAAATTTTATATCAAAACCAACTACCACATTGGAGAATCTCACAATGTCATTGGAGAATGGTTTAGATTATATTTTGTCGAAAATGAAGGAATGGCATACGGATGGTCGTTCGGCGGCCAGTGGGGTAAATTAATGTTGACCGTCTTCCGGATGGGTGCTGTGATTTTTGGAGTGTTTTATATCAGGAATATTATCCGTAAGAAGATGCATACCGGCTTCATAATATGTGTAGGGCTGATCTTCGCCGGAGCACTGGGAAACCTGATCGACAGTATGTTTTATGGGATGATCTACGAATACAGCAGCCCTGTAGCCATGAATGTAGCGCATATTTTTCCTGAGCATGGATATGCAGGGTTTCTACATGGAAATGTGGTGGATATGCTGTACTTTCCTATTATCCGCGATGCTACGTTCCCTGACTGGGTACCCATTTGGGGAGGCCAGGACTTTGAATTCTTCCGTCCAATATTTAATATTGCAGACGCATCTATTTCCGTAGGGATCATTACGATACTTCTTTTCCAAAAAGTATTCTTTAAAACAACAAAAGAAGAAGAGGAGATTAAAAAAAAAGTAGTGGCCAATGACTCTGTGGAAGCCGTACAATAAATAATAAACTGGTGCAGATGCAGGATACGTAATCCGGACAATTAATCTTAAGCCCCATGAAATTACATACAGTAAAGAAATATTTTCGAATTGTATTGTTCCTTACGATGCTGACCACATTATTTGCATCGTGCAAAAAAGAATACAGCATTGAAAACGCGGGAATAAAAGGCCCGCTCCCTACCGGAAACTGGCAATTCAGTGAAGGAGGAACTGACTATGCTGGGTCGATAGATACCGTTTACATCAAAGATGGAGGAAGTGTAAAGGAAATGCATTTGGTAGGTAAAAGCAATGATGGTACACAGTCTTTTCATTTGGTAATATTTGCCAATGATTTCGTAAAGGGTACTTACAAAGCATCAGCCTATCAATCTACGTTTGAGTACGGCAGCGGCGCACCTTCCCTTTATTCGGCCAATCAATTGAATGGAGAATTTCTAATAAATATTACCTCTATCAATCAAAGCCTGATCACAGGTACCTTTAGCGGTACTGCAGTGAAAAATGCCCGGGATACGGTTCAGATCGTTACGGGAATGTTCAAATCTGTTTTGAAAAATGGGAATACAGCACCTACATCATCCGGTGTGTTGGGAGATAATAATGGGAATTGTGAACCTGCAACGGTCAATGGAAATTACAAGCAAGGGATCGTGATGAATCCCGGAAACTCAGTTGAGGTGCAAGTAACTGTCGCTGTGCCCGGCACATTTTATATCTACACCGATTTGGTCAATGGTGTTTCTTTTTCTGCGAGCGGCACTTTCGCGCAAGCCGGTACACAATCCGTAACGTTGCTGGGGGCAGGTATCCCGGAACAGGCCGGCGAAAAACAATTTGCCATTCACTTTGGAAACAGCCAGTGTGCTTTTAAGGTGACATTCGCTCCCGGAACCGCACCTTCAGGGGATTATTATCCACTGACGAACCAATCCAACTGGCTCTACACCGATGGAATAGATGAAAAACTTACTAAAATAACCGGCGGTACATTTTCATGGAACAGCAATAACTATAATGTGATTGGAGTGTATGACAATGTAAATGATCCAAGCCCGGCCGACACTTTTGCGGTGATTCGAAAAGGAAACGGCCTCTATTACAGCTACAATGACTTCAGGCAACTGGTGCAAAGCAGCCAGCCGGTAATCGTAGAAAATATCTTTTTGAAAGATAATGTAGCACAAGGTACATCCTGGGATGGGCCTGAGTTTTCTGTTGTTGTAAATAATGTTACTGTCAAATATCACTTTAAGTTTACCATCAAGGAGAAAGCCGTTCCTGCTACTATTGGCTCGTTCAATTTTCCTGATGTGATCAAAGTGACGGCACAATTATATTCAGGCGCCACGTATTTGGGCATCCAGGAAGAGAGATGGTATGCAAGAAATGTTGGCCTCATTTATTTTGGTGGTGATATTTCAGGCACCTGGTCTGTCAAGAACTTTCAAATATTCTAATTATTTACTGATCCCGTTTTCTTTTCCGTTTATAGCAAATGATTCTCAGCGCTTTGTTGGAATTTTGCCGGCAAAACACAGAAGGTCATGAGTAATCATATTATTGATACCCGTCAGGGGCATTGGCTCCTATCCAAGATGGGAAAAAGGGTATTGCGCCCCGGTGGAAAAGAATTGACACAAAGACTATTGTCATCTATGGATTTTTCTTCAAAGGATGACGTAGTGGAATTCGCTCCCGGTATAGGATGCACGGCTTTCAAGGTACTGGAAAAACATCCCAGGAGCTACACCGGTATTGAGCTGAATGAAGAAGCGGCATCAGGGTTGAAGTCAAAAATCAATGGGGCGGACAGACGGATTATTATTGCCAATGCGGCAGAGACTACATTGCCCTCAGCAAGTGTAGATAAAGTATATGGCGAGGCAATGCTTACCATGCATGTCGACAAACGTAAGTCAGAGATCATCCGTGAAGCAGCAAGAATATTGCGCCCGGGTGGATTGTACGGTATTCACGAGTTGGGGCTCACTCCAGATAGCATCAGCGATGAAGACAAATCAGAAATACAAAGAGAACTTTCACTGTGCATTAAAGTAAATGCGCGTCCGCTTACCAAACAGGAATGGGCACATTTGTTACAGGCTGAAGGATTTGAATTAGTCAACGTTTATACCAATGGTATGCTGCTGTTGGAAACCCGCAGGATCATAGATGATGAAGGCTTCTTCAGAAGTCTGAAGATAGGGTACAACATCTTGCGCGATAACTCGGCCCGCAAGCGAATCAATGAAATGCGCTGTGTATTTAAGAAATACAAACAACACATGAATGCCGTAGCTATCGTAGCCCGGAAAAAGTAACATCCTGAGCCGCTCTCATTCACGCATTTAATTTTTGCTTCATTCTAAAGAAAATAATGACATGAAGAAAAAACGTATAAGGGTTGTAGTCATAGGTGGCGGATTTGCAGGTTTGAATTTTGTAAAGCACCTTTCCAGGAACAGTCAATTCCAGATCACGCTGGTAGATCTGAACAATTATCACTTTTTCCCTCCATTGCTGTACCAGGTGGCTTCAGCATTCATTGAGCCTTCTAACATCTCCTATCCTTTTCGCAGGATGTTTCAGAAAAAGGAAAACCTGAGATTTCACATGGGTTCTCTGGTGATGGTACATCCTTCTGAAAACATAGTGGAAACCACGACCGGTGCGTTGGTGTATGATCATCTCGTATTGGCCATGGGTACCCATACCAATTACTTCGGGATGGAAAATGTAGCACGCAATGCATGGCCTATGAAGACTATCAACGATGCGCTCAACCTGCGCAATCACGTATTGCTCAGTATGGAAAAAGCGGTACGGGCTACTTCCAGTGAAGAAAAAGAAAAGTCATTGAACATCGTTGTTGCAGGTGGTGGGCCAACAGGTGTGGAAATTTCAGGAATGCTTGCAGAATTGGGACACTATGTAGCTGCTAAAGAATATCCGGAAATAAGAAACCTCCAGGGGCATATTCACCTTGTTGATGCCGGCCCTGCACTATTGGGCACTATGAGCAAGAAAGCACAAAAGCAAGCTCAAATTGTGTTATCAAAACTTGGAGTGAAAATCCAGACAGGAGTGGCAGTAAAAGACTACCATAACGGAATTGTCTTTCTGACCAATGGAGAAGAAATAAAATCTAATGTACTCATCTGGACATCTGGTGTTGTCGCTAATGAAGTACCCGGACTTCCTGCAGGTATAACGGGAAGGGGTAACCGAATATTAGTTGACAATATCAACAGGGTACATGAATGTGAAAATATTTTTGCATTAGGAGATCAGTGCCTGCAAACTACAGACAAGAATTTTCCCAACGGGCATCCACAGTTGGCACAAGTAGCCATTCAGCAGGGAAAACTATTGGCAAGAAACTTAGAAAGGTTAGCATCCGGAAAGCCTGTAAAAGCATTTGCCTACAAAGACAAAGGAAGCATGGCCATCATCAGCAAATACAAAGCTGTGGCAGATCTTCCCAGGTTCTCCATAACAGGATATTTTGCATGGGTCACATGGCTGTTCATTCATATCATTCCATTGGTAGGATACAGAAATAAAGCGAAACTGGCATTCAACTGGTTCTGGTCTTTCATTACCAACAATCCGACTCTGCGCCTGATCATCAGGCCAGGAAAGGTGGTGGAAGAAGGCAACCTGGAAAACATTGAACAACCGGTGAAAGTGGCATGAGTCTGCAGAAAATGTTTTGATCAATTGCATTGAGTGCATCACAGATTTAAAACTTGGATTCTCCGATAATTGAGTCCATTCGATAGGAATCACCTACTCCACATGTGGTTTCAATCACCAACAAAATTTTATGTGTGACCTATTTCATTGCTGTCACACACGACCAGCATTGATCCAAATCCTCGCACAATACTTGCAGTAAAAAGGGAAATGCTAACGACATGATCTCAGAAACACTTAACCCAAAACAAGCAATGATTGACGAAAGCCTTCTTAACAACTTCAAAAAAGTCAGACACCATTCTGAAACTCTTTGCAAACCATTGTTGACAGAGGATTATGTAGTACAACCTACGGATGAAGTAAGCCCACCCAAATGGCATCTCGGGCATACTACCTGGTTTTTTGAAACGATGGTACTCAAACCCTTCCTGAAAGGATATGTAGAATTTCATCCACAATACAACTTCATCTTCAACAGCTATTATGAAACAGTTGGGGTACGTGTCATCCGAACAGACAGAGGTAACCTGAGCAGGCCAACAGTAAAGGAAATATATGAATACCGGAAACAAGTAGATGAAGCGATGAATACATTGCTCCAGGGCGAACTCAATAAAGAGCAAATCAGTATCATCATCACCGGCCTGAACCACGAACAGCAACACCAGGAGTTGTTACTCTCAGATATTAAATATATCCTGGGAAACAATCCGTTGTTTCCTGCGTATGACAC
>CAZGNJ010000004.1:65850-160417 GCA_964526985.1 uncultured Ginsengibacter sp.
AGCCAAAATCTCATAATAACAACACCGGTTATACGAAAATCAAAACGGGATTCTATGAGATTGGCCACAGGGGACAGGGATTTTGTTTCGACAATGAACTGCAAGCACACACTGTTTATCTCAACGACTTCGAAATCAGCAATGCACTGGTTACAAACAGTGAGTATCTCGAGTTTATGAAAAGCAGGGGCTACGAAAACTTCAATTACTGGCATGCCGACGGATGGGATTGGGTAAAGCATAATGGTATCAACAGCCCGTTATACTGGCATGAAATCGATGGAGAATGGTATGAATACACTTTGAGTGGATTACACCCTGTGGATCTCAACGCAGCATTGCAGCATGTCAGTTATTTTGAGGCTTTCGCTTACTCACAGTGGAAAGGACAAAGACTGCCTACCGAATTTGAGTGGGAAGCGGCAGCAGATCATTTGTCATGGGGGCTTCGATGGGAATGGACAGAAAGTAGTTACCTCCCCTATCCGGGATTTAAAAAACTTCCCGGCGCGTTGGGAGAATACAATGGAAAATTTATGGTAAGCCAAAAAGTATTGCGTGGCGCTTCCATAGCCACACCGGAGCATCACAGCAGGAAAACCTATCGTAACTTTTTCTACCCTCATCAGCGCTGGCAGTTCACGGGAATCCGGCTTGCAAAATAATTCTATGGCTGAATCTACATTCCTGACTGATGTATTACACGGCCTGCAGGCATCCCAAAAGTATTTGATGCCAAAATACCTTTATGACGCTAAGGGTGATTTGTTGTTTGAAAAGATCATGCGTTCACCCGAATACTATCCCACACGGGCGGAAATGAGTATTCTTAAAAACCAGGGAAACAAAATTGCTGACGCACTTACGGATAAGAGGTCAAAGATAGATGTGATAGGAATGGGCGCCGGCGATGCAGCCAAATCGGTACACCTGGTAAAGCAGCTTCATTCAAAAAACCGGCTTTGTGCGTATTATCCCATTGATATTTCATCACACATCATTTTGCAGCTGCAAAAGAAGTTTCAACGCTTGTTTCCAGGTTTGACTTTCAGAGGTTTTGCAGGTGAATATTTCGACATGCTGCCAAACGCCATGACACTCAACGACAGAAAGAAAGTGGTACTATTCCTGGGTGGTAACATGGGAAATTTTTTGAAGGAACAAATGATGATGACTTGCAGAAACCTCTATGATGGCATCAGGTCAGGGGACAAGGCCCTCATCGGATTCGATCTGAAAAAAGATCCCAGAAAAGTATTGGCGGCCTACAATGACAAAGCAGGAATAACCGCTGCTTTCAACCTGAACTTATTAGAAAGAATCAATCGTGAATCAGGTGCAAATTTTAATAAGAATCAATTTAGCCACTACCCTACATACGACCCACAAACGGGATCCTGCAAGAGTTATCTCATTTCAGAAAAGAAACAATCAGTAAAAATCGCCGGAACAACGATCACCTTTGCAAAAGGTGAACCTGTTTTCATGGAAGTATCTCAAAAGTTCGATATTGACGAAATCAAATCCATTGCAGAACAAACCGGATTCATTCAAAAGGAAATATTTATGGACAGTAATAAATATTTCACTGATGTCATCTGGCAAAAACCCTGATCACTGATAAAATACATCCTTGCGATCCGCCAAAGCTGTTGCGAGAAACTTCAGCAGAAATGCTTTTTGCCGCTCATAGGAAGCCTTCAACTTACCGGCTTGTTCGCGCGCCGGTGTGGTTCCGTACACCAACACTGCATCAGAAGCATCTACTTTATCAAGATACAGGAATGCATTGCTTATCTTCCCATCTATTCCATCCAGCATCTTGGAAACTTCGATATCCGGTTTTGAAGGAATAAAGCGATTATTTCTGTACTGAATAAAATCATTCAACTGGCCCGCACTTTCATTGAGCAACTTCGCAGCCTCGTTGTACCACTGCATCTGTTGCTCTTGTTTTTCGCCTTCGAGTTCACCTTTCGAAATTCTGTAAAAGAGATTAACAACATCATTGGTCAATCCGGCCTTATCCATACGAGCCACTTTTGATGCGAGGCGATGCAATGTATCCTCAGTGAAGTATTGTGTGATAGAATCTTTATAATTGAAAAATTCCTTTTGTCGTTTGTTGTAGCCTCCCGAAACAAATTCGTCATAAGTAACAGTATGATCCATCATCTGCCAGAGTGGATCAAATGAAAGATGCGTATCGATAAATGCAACTCCCTTTTGTTTGAAATAATGAAAATTACCATTGCCACTCGCATCCCATGTCGGGTCAAAGAGGTACCAGTCATTGCCAATTTTTACTCCACTCCAACTGTGTCCCTGCCGATCCACCTTTCCATTTTGTTTTGTGATTCCTTCAATGGTAACAGCGTGGAATCCCATCAGGTTACATACATCTGAAAAAATAGCGGCGAAGTTTTCGCACACACCCCTGCGCCTGGTAAATGCAAGATCAATGACAGCCCTCGCATCCGTACCGTGATTCATAGCCAATGCATTTTTCGTGTCATAGCGGATGTTAGAAGTGACCCACCCGTATGCCTGCAATATTTTTTCGGAAGAATCCCGATAATTTGAATTGATGTAAGCTGCCAGATCAGCAGTGGTTTTAAAATTCCTTGATTGTGCTACGGAGTACAACCCAATACAAAGGCAGATATTGAGCAAAAGGATTTTCATAAGTACCTAAATTTCGGACTTTTTTCCTATTCAATAGCATTGCAATACAGAACGGTGTATCTGCACGCAGGCAGATGAAGGTCTGCCTTTAAAGAAAGAATTGATATGGAGGTATCTAAGCAGACATCATGCGGAATTCCTTCCCGCATTGATGATCCCAAACGAGCACCTCATCACTAATTTTTCGTAGGCTTTTCTCATTTTCTTATCTACAGAGCTTTCCTCCATATCCCTGAGTTGCTGCATCGCATATTGTTGAATGGTGAGCAGGGGCATAATGATTTTTTCACGCATAGACACAGAGAGTTCTTCCACTTCGTAATCCTGCATCAGCATCCCATGCCCGGTCAGTTTGAGGATATACTCACTTGATAATTCGAATTCTTCATGAATCATCTTCCAGATACTTCCGAATTTTTTATCTTTCTTGAGGTAGGCTGTCAGTGGAAAATAACATTTCTTCATCGCCATCTCGCAGTTATCCACGAGCGTTCTGAAAAACAGGGAAGATGCATACAGTTTTTGAAGTTCCGGTAGCTGGCCACGCTTTTCTGCTTGTCGTAATGCAGCACCTACTCCAAAAAACCCTGTAACATTCTGCTTTAGCTGGCTCCATGATGCTACGAAAGGAATAGCTCTCAGATCTTCCATCGTCATTTTCCCGGTCCCTCTTTTGGTAGGCCTGCTGCCAATGTTGGTATCACTGTAATACTTCAAAGGACTGATCTCGAGGAGATAATCCATAAAAGCCGGATGTGCCTTAAGTGCAGAGTAAGCAACGAAGCTATCGTCCGCCAATTGCTGCACGAGCGATTCTTCTTCATTTGTCAGCGTTGTATTTTTTTCGTTGAAGAGTTCATTTGATATTCCGGCATGAAGTAATTGCTCAATATTGTATTGAGCGGATTCAATCGTTCCGAAATTTGAACTGATCGTTTGCCCCTGGATGGTCAGTTGAATTTCTTTATTGGAAATATTCCTTCCCATTGATGCATAAAACTTATGCGTCTTGCCGCCACCGCGTGCTGGAGGACCTCCACGTCCGTCAAAAAACACAACCGATATTTCGTACTTCTGAGATACAGCAGTTAGACGTTCTTTGGCTTTATAAATACTCCAGTTACCCATGAGGTAGCCGCCATCTTTGCTTCCATCAGAAAAACCCAACATCACCGTTTGTGTGTTGCCTCTCTTTTGCAGATGATCCCGGTAGGTTTTATTCTTGTAAAGTGTTTCAAGGATGGTCTCGGCATTCTGGAGGTCGTCTACAGTTTCTATCAGGGGTACAATGTCCACTGCCAGGGAATCCTTTTTCCATCCGGACATCAGGAAAAGTCCATACACCTGCATGATATCGAGAGCACTGGTAGCATGGCTGATAATGTATCTATCGCAACCTGGTTCGCCATTCATCTGCTGAATGGTTTTGATGGCCTTCATGCTTTCGAATGTGTCATTCAGTACTGCATCTTTGAAATCAATACTCTTAATTCTCTTAGCTTTTGAAGTAATCCAATCTATCTTTCGCAGATCATCCCATTCAGCATATTGAGATGGTAATACAGATTTCGCCTGGAGTGCATTGTAAAGCTTTTTATGGATGCTGCTATCTTGCCGTATATCCAATTTTGCAAAGTAAGCTCCGAAAATGTGTACTTTGATGATCAGGTTTTCTACAAGATGAACAAACAACCCACCATGCTGCTCCATGATGATCTCTCTCATCTTCTCTAATATTTCGAGAATGGAATGTTTGGAAACAGGCGTGTCCGTTTTGAGTAGAAAAACATTTTGATACAATTGATTCTCCAAAGTCGCCAACAATGTTTCCAATCCACGAAAGGTAAGGCGGCGCTTCATCTTGCGCACTTCCATGTAATAACATTTAAGAATAGCGCCACGCAATTCTTTCGCTACACTGATAGTGGTATCTGATAGTACAAAAGGATTCCCATCACGATCCCCTCCTGGCCAAAATCCCAAACAAACCGAAGGATGATTGATGTCAATTTCAGGAAACCGGCTCTTTAATGAGATCATGATATTACCACACGCTTCGTAGAATACATTCTCTAAAAACCAGATCAGGCTCATTGCTTCATCATAAGGTGAAGGCTTCTGATGTTTCAAAAATGGCGTCTTACCTAATTGCTGCAGATAGATATTTACTTCAGGTGCTTTGTTTTGCTGAAGCGATCTCGACAGGTCCCGGATAATACCGAGAACCTCCTGCGGATAGAATTGTGTAGGATGTGCAGTCAGTACCAATTGTACTGCAAATGTCTTTAGTTTGTCTGCCAGTGCTATTTCTTTTCCTTTCTGGCTCACCTGCATCTCGAGTTGTTTCAGCGTACCCTTTCCTGACAGATCATTTACCTTGTTGAACCCGGCATCTTCCAGGGCATCAAACAATACTACCTGCCGCTCTGTGAATTGTATAAAACGAAATAGCAGATCCGCCTGTTCAGATTGGGTTTCGAATCCATTCTGTCCGGCAAAGAAGGATTTGAGAATGTGATCGGGGCTTTTATGTTTTGAATAACCTTCTTCGCACTGGTTCATAAAAAGTGAAAGCAAAATACCCGTCTTCTCTATTTTTTGAAATGGAAGTGAGGTGAAAAGGCTGTTGTACAATTGAAATTTTAGCGCTACATAGTTTTCAAATTGCCGCAATCCGGGAGACTCGTGTGTGATCATTGATGAAGGATTCAAAATATTTTATTCCTTCAAATGTACTGGATTCAAGCTTTTTGAAGACATGCTTCCCACAAATTTGGAATCTGTCGAATTTCTATCTTGATTTTTTTTCAAAAACTAAGACGGCTGGTAATGTGAGATGATGTGCTGAATTGTTTGCAATGCCTAAAACTCAATTGTTCAGCGTGTGATCACCTTCCTGTCTTTTTCTAAGATCGGTAGAGCACAGAAAAAATTGTGCAAAATCATATTGCTTTATTTTGCCGCAGGCACATTCCCCCAGTTTTCACCACGCCTTATCCGTATGATCTGCGTCTCTGTAACCTTAAAGGTCTTTGCCAATTTATTCAGAGGCCTTCCTTCGTTCAGCATTTTTTTAAGTAGCATCACTTTTGTAACTGTGAGCTTCGCTCCATGCGGCCGTGAATTGAGTGTGTTCCTTCGCTCTTTCTTTTCAGCGATCACGTAAGGACTCCCTTTCTGATGTTCATAATTTTCTTCCGGAGTCATCCATCTGAGATTTGTTGCCCTGTTGTTGAGTTTTTCGTAATCGAGATGTGCAACGACTGTTTGCCTTCCTGTTGGCTTTGGTAGAAAATACGATGCGACAAGCCTGTGCACCAATGCCTGGTAATTGATAGCTCTGCTTTTAAGTTCTGATTGAAATTTCCTGCTTACACTCCTTTTCAACACCTTCAGTTCTTTTGCAGTCTCTTCAATGGTTGCTTTTTTTTCTTTGTTGATCTTTTGTGATCTCAACTCACGTGAAAGATTCAACACCTGTCTCTGCAGTCGATCCAGCATTTTCTGTGTCTTCTCATCCCGTGGTTTATAAAATCTCATACGGATAATCTTATAACCTTCAACCATACCGCCATTCAGAATATTTCCATTGGAAGCTTTGTTGAATGTTCTCACACGGCCAAAGTTGGAGACTTCCAGCCTCGAGTTGCTTTCAGATGCAACCCTGATTCTTACTTTCTTCCATATTTCTCCCGGGTAATCTTTCATCTTTCAAATATAACACTTGAAAAACTTCTGTTGTTCAGGAACGATAAAGAGCTGCCTAATAATCACACCAAAGCTAACTCCAGCACCTGATTCATGGTCTTTACGTAAGTGATGTTCAGACCTTTGATAAATTCGGGATTGATCTCTAAAACATCTTTTTCATTCTGAGCACACATAATCACCTCTTTGAGTCCTGCACGCTTGGCTGCAAGTATTTTTTCTTTAATACCTCCCACCGGCAACACTTGTCCTCGCAGTGTAATCTCACCTGTCATTGCCAGGTAAGGCTTCACTTTTCTTCCGGTGAAAGCAGAAGCAAGAGCCGTCATCATGGTGATACCCGCACTAGGACCATCTTTGGGGGTAGCGCCTTCCGGCACGTGTATGTGAATATTCTTCTTAGAAAAGATATCGGTATCCAACCCTATTTTTTTCGCATTGGATTGCAAGAAGCTTAATGCAGTTACTGCACTTTCTTTCATCACATCACCGAGGTTTCCTGTGAGTTTCAGATCTCCCTTACCATTATCACTTACGGTGCTCTCGATAAAGAGAATGTCGCCACCCACATAAGTATAAGCCAATCCCACAGCCACTCCCGGCATGTTAGCGATCTTGTATAATTCGTTGGAGTACTTCGGTTTACCCAATGACTTATGTATATCAGCAATCGTAATAGAAGATTTCAATTTTCCTTTTTCAAGGAATTCCTTTGCTTGTTTGCGCATGAGTGATGCCAGCATTCTATCGAGTTCACGCACGCCGCTTTCTCTCGTGTAATCCTGGATGATCTCTTTCATTACCTTGTCAGATATTTTGAAAGGAATGTCTTTGAGACCATGTGCTTCTTTTTGCTTTGGTAGCAGGTGACGGGTTGCTATTTGAATTTTTTCTTCGGTAGCATATCCATTCAGGTCTATAATCTCTAATCTGTCGCGCAAGGCAGGCTGAATGCTTTGCAGGCTGTTGGCTGTAGCAATGAACAATACTTTGCTGAGGTCGTATTCTAATTCGAGATAGTTGTCATAAAAATTATTATTCTGCTCCGGATCCAGTACTTCCAAAAGTGCAGATGATGGATCACCTCGAAAATCATTTCCCACTTTATCTATTTCATCCAGGATCATTACCGGATTACTCGATTTTACTTTACGAATGGACTGGATGATTCTACCCGGCATTGCGCCGATATAAGTTTTACGATGTCCGCGAATTTCACTTTCATCGTGCAGTCCGCCCAGGCTCACACGAATATATTTTCTGCCGATAGCGTTGGCAATGCTTTTACCCAATGAAGTCTTACCAATCCCCGGAGGTCCTACAAAACACAGAATCGGGCTTTTCATATCACCTTTCAATTTCAGGACAGCCAGGTATTCGAGTAGCCGTTGCTTGATCTTTTCCATCCCGAAATGATCATGATCCAAAACTGCTTTTGCTTTTTTCAAATCATAATGATCTTCTGTTATTTCATTCCATGGAAGGTCAAGCATCAGGTCGAGATGATTGTACACCAGAGAATAATCCGGCGTTGAAGGGTGCATACGTTCCAGCTTTTCTATGCCTTTATCGAAATGCTCTTTGGCTGCCTTTGGCCAATTCTTAGCTTCCGCCCGTTTGATCATTTCCTTTACTTCTTCTGAGTTTTCACCTCCTAACTCTTCCCTGATAGCTTTTAACTGTTGCTGTAAGAAATAATCTTTCTGTTGCTTATCCAATTCGGCTCTCGTCTTGGTCGTTACTTTATTCTTCAGCTCTGCATACTGCAATTCCGTTTGTAAAAGACCAAGCAATAATTCCGCTCTTAATTTAAGGCTTTGGGTTTCCAGCAGTTTTTGTTTCTCAGCTACTGTACAGTTCAGGTTGCTGCTTACAAAGTGGATGAGGAACGATGGGTTTTCTATGTTCTTTAAAATGATATTAGCTTCAGCAGGTAGGTTTGGAGAGAGTTGAATGATCTGACCCGACAATTCTTTGATAGATGAAACCATCACTTCGAAATCCTTGTCATCGCTAAGGTTGTCTTCCACCTGGAGGGAAATTTTTGCTTTGAAGTAAGGTTCCTGTGCGGTAATTGTTTCCAGCTTAAATCGCTGTCTGCCCTGGATAATGACTGTAATGCCACCATCCGGCATTTTTATCTGCTTAATGATCCTGGCAATGGTCCCAAAGGCTTCCAGGTCTTCTACTGAAGGCTCTTCTATATTGCTGTTCTTTTGAGAAACAACACCAACCAATTTGTCACCCTTATAAGAATCATTTACCGCTTTGATACTTTTTTCGCGTCCTACAGTTATTGGAATTACTACTCCAGGGAATAAAACAGTATTTCGAAGTGGTAATACAGGTATTTCATCGGGAATCGTATCAGCCAGGTTTTCATCATCATTGTCATTCAATGGTATAATAGGCAAGTACTCTACCTCATCTTCCGGGCTCATTTTGAAAAAATTATCATTCATGAAGGTCTGTCAGGTTTTTATTTCGTTTCAAATTAAACGAAGTTTTGAATAAATATGTTTTTCAATATTAATGCCACAGCGAAAACTGGTAGTATTTTTGCCAAAAAGACTTAGGAAGGTGAAAGGATGGCAGCATTTCATTTTTCGCAGGAGGATGGAAGGCACTTTCTTATAATGAGCGTACCACGCAAATAAGGAATATGCCCGAATTCTCCAATATCATTTTCTCAATTGAACCTCTGAAAAGAACCAGGGAATTTCAGGAAATTTCCCAAAGCCTTAGCTTATTATTTCGTAATATTACCGCTCTTTAATTAAGGTAAAACCCCTGTATGAATTACCAACGTTTCGACGGATTTTTGCAAATACTATCCAAAACTAAAATCTTATTTGACCTATGAAACAGGAAAATGATGAAGTGATTAAAGTGATGATCGTGGATGATCACGTATTATACCGAGCGGGTGTGCGCACCACGCTTTCTTCCAAAAAAGATGTGCAGGTAATTGGTGAAGCTGACAATGGATTGCATCTGCTCAATATGCTCAAAGGAGGCATGGAGCCTGATGTAATTCTACTGGATATCCAAATGCCCGTCATGGACGGAATCGCAACCCTTCCGGAAGTAAAAAAACTATTTCCCCAAATCCGGATTATCATGCTGACGCTGCTCGATGATCAGACCGTTGTAACAAAACTGATGGAACTGGGCGCGAATAGTTACCTCGTAAAAACTTCTGACGCAGAAATAATTTACGAAGCTATTAAGACATGTTACCGGCAGGAGTTTTACTTCAATACCCTTACCAACAAGGCTCTATTGAACAACCTCCGGCAAAAGAACACTGCACCTGCTTTCAAAGTACCTCAAGAGGATGCTACCTTGTCTGACAAGGAAATTACCATTCTACGCCTTATGTGCGAAGAAAAAAGCACACGTGAGATTGCGGAAGCAGTGGATCTTTCGCCACGAACCATAGAGTCTATCCGCGATAAGCTCAAAGCAAAAACCGGCACCAAGAGTACCGCCGGTCTTATCATGTTCGCAGTGAAAAATAAATTGCTGAAAGAAGATATCTGAAAATAATCTTTGCAACATTATAATTTTGCTCATTCATTGATAATTCATGAATGAGCATTTTTTTATCTATAATGGCTTTCTCTTCAGGAGCCGGAGGCCGGTGATCGCACCTGATCATCCCTCATTTGCATTTGGCGATGGGCTCTTCGAAACGATGCGGATGCATGACGGAAATATCATCAACCGACATTTGCATTTTGACAGGTTGAGAAAAGGAATGAAAGTCCTGCAATATGAAACATCGACAAGCCTTTTTGAAAACATCTCAGAAAATATAAGCATCCTGGTGAGGAAAAACCATGAGAAAGAAAATGCAAGGATAAAATTGTCTTTGACCAGGTCTGCCAACTCATTCGGCGATTATCAAAAGGTAGATTACCTGATAGAAACGGAGAAAGCAGAAATGCCTGTATTCGTAGAGAAAGGATTGAGCACTGTCATTTACGAGGCATCTACGAAAGGGATGGGAATGCTATCCAACCTGAAAACCAAAAACTATTTGCTGAGCATTCTTGCCTTCCGGTTTGCAAAAGCTGAAAACACAGATGAAGGTATCATTCTGAATGCACAAGGAAGAGTTTGTGAGACATCGATTGCCAATATTTATTTTACCGAAGGTGGTAAAATATTTACGCCTGCACTTTCGGAAGGGTGTGTAGCAGGTACTGTGAGACACTGGCTCATTCATCAAATATCAGATTCGCCATTCCGGGTATTCGAAACCGAATGTACTGTTGACCGGTTGATGCATGCGGATGAAGTATTCATCTCTAATGCCATCCGGTGGATACAGCCTTTAAAGAAAATCGGTAATAAGGAATATTCAATAGATACTTCCCGAAATATATTCCGAATGATGGAAAAGGAATTGCTTTGATGCGGTCACCGTGATGCATGAAAGAAAAATCCATTTTCATCCAGGTTATTAAAGCTGAAGTTGATGCTTACAGAAATATCATACAAGGTCACAATATCCAACCCGATTCCCCCAGTCCATAAGAATTTGTTACCCAACAGGCTCTCCCTTCGGGAATAGACGCTTCCTGCATCAGAAAATATTTTTCCATAAAGTGTAAAAGGAATAGAACTGTAATTTTTCGATTTAAGAAAAGTGGGCAATCGAAAATGAACCAACCTTTTTTTCAGGTCGGCCTTGGCGAGAAAAAATGCAACTCCATCTGTCACATAGTACTCATATCCTCTCAAATAATTTTGACCATAACCTAAGGCAAGCGTATTGATGTAAGGCTGGTCAAAGGGAAGTTTAATTTGACCACCTAATTGCAATACAGAAAACCAACCCTTACCCAGACCGGTATAGAAAGCAGCATGCCCTTCTAACAGGAGCCGGTTGACACCGCCTTGCAATCCAAGCCCACGCTTGGACACAACTGCCTCATACGTTTTCCCTCTCAATGGGTACATACTATTATCTACATCATCATACTTAAATTTATATTCCACCTCCGGAAAGACAACCTGTGTTTTATTATCCGGAAGATAGTCAGGATTGTAAAACCTAATGCTATCGAAAGCATTCAAGCTTTTAAGAGTAAACGTCAACCATTCTCTCTTCTTAATGTATTTCCTTGACAGGTAACCAATGGAAAAATACCAGTCTTTCCGTACAGGTTTTGTTGATTGATAATAGAGTAGCTTATTGCCTTCACTGCTTTTGTAGGGTATTTCATTGGAAAATAAAACTCCGCCTTTGATGCGGAATCTTTCCGTCATCTTTCGATCCACATAAGGTGTATTGTACTCAATATCCACTTGCTTATTGAACCCTGCAGTAGCTTTAATGTCCAGTTCATCATTTTGGCCGGTGAGGTTTTGTTGTAAAAAGAATATGCCATAGCTCAACCTGCGCAGATCAGCATGATAGGTGTGCCACCAGACATTGAATGAACGGTCAGCCAATTCTAAATACGGCAATGGAAGGGTGTACCAACGTTCCTTCACATTGACAACAATGATGATCGTAGAATCGCTTAAGAAATTTGGCACCACTTCTACCGAAAGAAATAGCTTGGTATTATAGATGTTTTTCTTTGCCTTTGAAATAACAGTGTTGAGTAATGAATCAGAAATGATATCACCCCGTTTCGCCGGGATCTCTCTCAAAATAATCTCATCCCTTGTCTTTTTGTTGCCCAATACCAGGATGTTTTTCAAAATATGTTGTCCTGAAGAATTGGTTTGAACTTGTGTGTAAGCACTATCGTACCGTAGAAAAAGAAGACAAATGATCAATATTGATTTGGTAATTGCACCCCGTTGTCGTAGCATTGGCTTGCTTATAACAGTTGAATCAGATGTCAAGATAATTCATGAGGTTGTAATAATTATCTGCAAGTTCCGTCTCCATCTGGTCTTCACCTGAGGTAAAGAGTATTTTGTAACCATACCTGATGAGGCTGGCAAGTATAGTAGATATTTCTTTCTTATCGAGGCCAATGGTTACTTCCATCATTTGGGAAGCAGCGATAGGAGAAATATTAAGGTGTAGCATAGATGCTCCGTTGCTCTCCATAATAGAGTTGAGTTCGGAGATATTGAGCCTGGGTTTTTCTATTCCCAGTACGATAAGGGCACCATATTCGCCGGCACCACAAAAATTGCCAAGGGCGTTTACTAAGTCGAGATGCGTAATGCTTCCCTGGTATTCTGACACTTCATTGATAACAGGTATCACATCTGTACGATACAGGTTAGCGATTGAAACCGCTTTTAGAAAATGAACAGAGTTGTTCACTGCTGCCGGCACCAATTCTTCAGAAAAAAACTGGATGGTATCCTCCGGTTTCTCATGATGAAGCAGTGTGGATTTGCTGATCATACCCTTAAAAAGGTTTCCATCTGTAACAGGTAGGTGATTGCATGTCTGTTCCTGCATCAGTTGAAGTGCGAATGCCACAGCATCAGACAACTTCAAAGCAGGAAGATTCTTATTGATCAATTGTAAACTGGTCATGTCATCATCATTTTACACAAGGTACACCTGATATAAACGCAACAATACCTCTAAAACTGTATGAAGACATAAAAAATCCTCAAATTGTTGCAGCCTTTGTTTTCAACCTTGAAAGAAAACCTTTGAGTATTTCATTGAATTCACCCGGTACTTCCATCATAGGAGCATGTCCGCACTTGTCAATAAAATGTAATTCGCTATTTGGGATCAACTTATTGAATTCCCTTGCTACAAATGGTGGAGTGATCGTATCATTATTACCCCAGATGAGGCAAGTGGGTTGTGAAATCTGGCTAAGCTCTTCACCCAGGTTATTCCTGATAGCACTTTTAGCAAGTGAAATGATCTTGATAACCTTCAACCTGTTGTTAGTGATTTCAAAACATTCATTTACCAATTCTTCCGTAGCCATCTTTGGATCGTAGAAGGTAAGCTCTGTTTTCTTACGAATGTATTCCTTATCACCTCTTTTCGGATAACTATCGCCCATCCCGCTTTCGAAAAGTCCGGAACTACCTGTAAGGGTCAGTGATTGAATTTTTTCGGGATGCTTTAATATATGAACCAATGCCACATGACCTCCTAACGAATTTCCCAGGAGGTGAATGTTTTCATAGCCACGATGGTCAATAAATTTCCTGACATATTTCGCCAATCCACCCACTGTAGTATGCAGCAGGTCCAGCTCAAAAAGTGGAAGCATCGGCACCACTACTTTATATGATTTTCGGAAGTATTCTACTAAGTGTTCGAAGTTACTGAGCGCACCAAAAAGTCCATGCAATAACACGAGTGGCTCCCCATCTCCTTCTTCTAAAAATTTATATCTCCCATCTTGCTTTACCTGGTATTCCATGTCTCCTTTTTCTGTTACGGATGCAGCCCATCCGATGCTAAAATAATTGTTTCTCATCAATTAATTAAGAATTAATATTTCAGGAGAAAGAAGGAAACGCCCAAATGATCGCCTGCTGACTGAAAGAAATTCTGCAACTCGATAAATATATCCTTGAAGAATGGCAATATTTTTCCAAGAAAGTCAACCATAGCGGGAGCGATCGGGATGATATATGAATAAACACGGGATGCAGATGTAACTTCTACACTGAACATGGAAATCTTTTCGGCATAAAACAACAGTATGCTGAAAATAAAAAGATACAGTACCACGAACAGGATGATTCCTGCAATCTTATCGAGCCAGCCAAGCGTTGTCAGTTTAAGAACTCCACTGATCACCCTTGCCAATAAATTGACAATGATAACCACCGCAAGGAAAACACCAAGAAATGAAAGCACCGGGAGCCAAAAGGAAGGATGAGTATCATTTCCGGAAATATACCGGGCAACAGTGGAAGATAGTTTCAGAGCTGCAGCCAGGCCGATGTAATAAGCTATAAAGGAAAATAAGCCAATGATAAATCCTTTGGTGTATCCTTTGAATACAGCCATTGCCATTGCAAACAGGAAGAGAATATCGATGACCAATTTTATGGTTTAAAGTCCTTTATTTTGATGATAGCAACTCCTTGACTACGCCTGATATCAACTTGCCATCAGCTTTCCCTGCCAGTTGCTTATTGGCCATGCCCATCACCTTACCCATATCTGCCATGGTAGCCGCACCTGCATCGGTGATGATCTTTGCAATCAAAGGTTTGATCTCCTCTGCAGAAAGTTGTTGAGGCAAAAAAGATTCAATCACTTCAATTTCCTCCTTTTCTTTTCCTGCCAGGTCTTCGCGTCCCTGTTTTTCATATATTTCCAGTGAGTCCTTTCTTTGCTTCACCAATTTTTGCAACATCTTAATTTCGTCCGTTTCAGAAATACTTCCGTTGAACCCGGGTGCTGTCTTTTCATTCAGAATAGCCGACTTGATAGCACGAAGGCTCCGCAAAGTCTTTTCATCGCGGGACAACATGGCCTGCTTTATCCCCTCTGCAACTTTTTGTTCTAATGACATAATAATACTTTTATTGATATTGAAAAGAAGATTACTTCATCAACCATTTTGAGTACTTTCTGAAAGGGAAAATTTGTTGTGAAACTGTTCGGCAAACTTCTTTATATCATCCGCCAGTTCCTTCTTACCGGTAGCCCTCTGGAATGTATCTCCCATGGTAGCCAACACCTGGTAGTAAAAATCTGCCATTTCATCCATCATCATTTCCTTGGTCCAAAGATCAATCCGAAGGGCTGTCTTTTCGGTACCATCCCAAAATGCCAGCAACATAGCTTTAGCTTTTTGCATATCGTGAGCGCTGCTGTCTGTAGCAGACCATTGGATATCGTGAGGCACTTTACCCTCATCCAAATGTACGGTTATATCGATTTTTGATTCTTTCATAATGGCGCAAAAGTAGTACAATATGAAGGATTACAGGAATTTCAATACATTTGACTATTCCCAAAAACACCCTGACAGAGATATGAATGAACAAGGACTAAGTAAGGAGGTTTTGAAAAGTATCGTAACTTTTTTTTCAACCTACGGTACTGTATCATCCCAGGTAGAGAAGTATATTCAAAAGAATTTTTATTTCAGACAAATTAAAAAACTCGAACACATTATAGAACCAGGTAATCCGAATGATTCTCTTTATTTTATTATTAAAGGCGTAGTAAGAGGATATATCAAATCCGATGGAAAAGAGATTACGACCTGGATCAATGAGGAAGGAGAGATAGTTGGTTCCATCAGGAATTATGGACTTGATCAGCCTTCGGATGAATACCTGCAGGCATTGGAAAATTCAGATTTCCTGGTGCTTCCTACAATTGCTATCCAATATCTATACGATAACTTCCCTGAAACCAACAGGATTGGCCGATTGATCATTGAAGAGAATTACAGAGATGCTGAAGAGCGGGCCTTTATATGCAGGCTTCCACAGGCCGAAGAGCGGTACAGGCGATTCTTACATTACCGTGGTGGATTGGTGAACCGCATTCCATTAAAATTTATTGCCAATTATCTCAACATGAACCTGGAAACACTTAGTCGCATTCGTTCTGCTAAAAGGATATGATAGCTGTTGGAGAAATAATTGCTCAACACACCAATATCAACTACTTCTATTGAAAGCTATAACTGGTTACGATTTTCTTAATATCAAAAAGCACTTTCTTCCCCTTGCTTTCCATTCAGCAACTTTGCAACTCCGCTTTGTCGGAGACATTCTTGAGTCTGAAATTTTCATTGGCTGCTAATACAAAATATCTTTTGGGAAAATCAAAGTCATGTCCAAAATTATTCCATTATCTTATAAACCAATTCTTTCATCAGGCTGGCAGGGCGAGTATTGATGTTGTCTATCCCAATGGATTTAAGGTTGTAATGATGGAGCAGCAGTATCGCTTTTTCCAAATCTGAATGCCTGTAATTTTTGAGAGCTGCCATAGCCTGGCTCACCGCAGAGGGATTGTTATAAAAAAGGCCCCGCACAGTTTTATCACTTTTGTCTGCCATTTGCTGCACCGTCATCAATCTTGTAAAATAACCATGAAGTGTAGGGAGCATCATCTGAATTGAAAGTACCTTGGGATTGGCATCCATATACTGAACGATCTTCATGGCTTTTGAAACATTCTTGTAGCTCAATGCTTCCTGCAATTCGAAAATATTATAATCTTTACTGATTCCAATATACATCTCAATGTCATCTTCCGTGATCAGTGTGCGCCCCGCCAGGTTCAATGTTAACTTATTGATCTCGTTGGTGATTCTCGATAGGTCATTTCCAACATGATCTACCAGTAGCGATAGTGCCTTTGAGGTTATCTGCAGTCCCTTCGCTTGTACGTACCCATTAGTCCATGCCGGTAGCTGATTATCGTAAATTTTTTTTGTGCTCAGCAATTCTCCATACTTCTTGATCGTCTTAGACATTTTTGTTCTTGCATCCAGAGTCTTGCCTTTGTAGCTAGCAACGAAGATGGTGCTATCATTGGGTTTTTCTATATACGATTCCAGTTTGTCCAGGTCTTTCATTTGCTGAGCCTCCTTGAGCAATACTACCTGCATATCTGAAAACGCCGGATACCTCCGGCAAGCATTCATCACATCCGCCCATGCGGCATCTCTTCCATAAAATACTGTAAGGTTAAAAGCTGCCTGGTCTTCATTCAGGATATGATGCTCAGCATAGTCCATCACTTCATCAATAAAAAAATCTTCGGTACCCTCAAGCCAGTAGATTTGTTTGAATTGCCGATGCTGCCAGGAAGCAATAATTGATTCGGAAGTCATGCTGCCAAAGATAGCCGCATTCTCACGGACATTATCACACAAATTTTAAACAATGTGTGTACATTTGGAAGGCGATTGAAAAATTCTATCTTAGAGTATTCTATCTCTTCTTAATTAAAATATATCACTATGAGTTATGAAAATTTTCCCAACAGCGAAAAAGCCGATACTCCTGAGGTAAAGAAAAAGAGTGGCAAAAATGTGCTGGTAGGGTTATTGGTAATAGCACTCCTCGCTACCTGGGGCTACATTATTTATGATAATAATAAAAAGAAACAGGAACACGAGGCGCTCACATCACAACTGATCACCAGCGACTCCGCCAAAAACGAATTGCAGCAAGAACTTAATGATGCGGCGCTCCGCCTCGATGCACTGAAGACCTCCAATGCCCAGGCCGACAGTCTCATACAGACCAAAGACCAGGACATACAGGAACTGAAAAATAAGATTCAATCTATTCTTAACGACAAGAAAGCTACCCAGGCTCAACTCAACGAAGCACGAAGACTGATTGCACAACTGAAAGGAAATATCGACACGTATGCTTCTGAAATAGAAAGCCTGAAAGCACAGAATGCCCAACTGACTGAGCAAAATGTAAGGGTAACTACTCAGAGGGATTCAGTGATAAGGAACCTCGATAGTACAGCACAAGTCGTTCAGCAAAAAGAACAGATCATTGATATCGGTTCCACGCTGCATGCCAGCAATTTCAAGATTGTGGGTATCCAGGAAAAACATAGCGGAAAGGAAAAGGAAACCTCAAAAGCAAAAAGAGTCGACAAACTACGAATCAGTTTTGAACTGGATGAAAATCGTATTACTCAGAGCGGGCCAAAGGATTTGTTCATTTCTATCACTTCACCGGATGGTAAACCTGTAGCTGTTGATGCACTGGGTTCAGGGAAATTTGTAACTCGGGATGGAGTGGAAAGGCCTTTCACCAAGAAAGTAACAGTGAATTATGTACAGGGAGAAAAACAACCTGTTACAGTGGAGTGGTCACAAAACAGCGATTTCCAGACAGGCAATTATAAAATTGAAATCTACAACAACGGATTTAAGATCGGGCAGGGTGTTGTGAATTTCAGGAAAGGTGGATTATTCGGATAGTCGAATACTTTGAGAAAAACTCAAGGAATCTGCACGTTGCATCTTTCATTATAAAAATTCGAATACCACATCAACATTTTATTACGACAAAGACCGGCTATGAGCCGGTCTTTGTCGTAATAGGAACCAATAAGAGATTTACTCTTTCATTGCCTCTGCCTTAGTACCGGTAAGCAATAACTGATGCGCCTGTACCTGGGTGGAATATCTTTTATTACCGCTCTTGTCCACATATACAGAATTCATCAGTTTACCTTCGATGGCTACTTCCTTTCCTTTGCTCAATATCTGACCGGCAAGTTCTGCCAACTTGCCCCAGACAATGATATTGTGCCACTGAGTATCTGTAACTTTTTCACCATTAGTACCGCGATAGGTTTCGTTTGTAGCAATGGAAAATTTTGCCATTGTCTTTCCGGTTTCAGTGGTACGGACTTCCGGATCTCTTCCAATGTTTCCGATCAGTTGAACTTTGTTTCTTAATGCATTCATGACTTTAAGTTTTTTGCTCCGGAGAGCGGTTTGAAAATTTGTTTTTTTGCTGTTGGATTACTGTTTACCATCAACAACCCAAAGGTGCGATGGTTGAAAAGCCATTGTCGGTTTTTATTCGTTTACTTCCGTATTTAGCCGTTTGTAAACGATTGTTTTCAGGAAATTGGATTAATTTACTTTATCCAAAAACTCAAAGAACTGAGCTATGACGGACGTTTCAAACCAATGCCTGCAATGTGGGAAGCCCTTGCGTGGCAGATCTGATAAAAAATTTTGTGATGATTACTGCCGTAACAATTTCAATAACCAGTTGAAGAGTAAGACCACCAATCTTGTAAGAAATATCAACAACGCAATGATGAAAAACAGGCGTATTCTCGAACACCTTTTTGCCGAAGGAGAAGAAATGTCAAAAGTGAAAAAAGACCGGTTGATTGAAAAAGGATTTCAGTTTAAATACATGACGCATCAGTATGTCAACAAAAAAGGCAATACCTATTTCTTCTGCTATGACATCGGTTATCTGCCATTGGAGAATGACTGGTTTCTGCTGGTGAAGCGGAAAGATGAGTCAATATAATTTTTGTAACGAAACCTACTTTTTACTTTTCGGTTTCAGTTCATCCGGGTTTTGCGTGATCTCAAAAAAATGTGCCTTAAGGGTTCCTTCTGCTGCAATAGTTTTCCCTACGAGGTTATGCAGTGTCTCATCATAAAACGGATTGCCACCTTTTCGCTTCAACCTGTATTTTTTATCACCGGTATCCAGGTACACCGCCAGGTGTTCACTCTTAGATCCCTCGCCAAATACTTCTGATACAACCTTACCTTTCAATTTCATTTTTTTGATAATTATCTTCTGTGATACAGTCTCCACCCCAATATCTCCTTGCCACTTTCTTTAAAAACCAATACCTCAAAAGTACTGAATCCATTTGCCTTTTTGGGTTTTTTGGTAAAGGCCCGGTAAGTGATGGACTCAGCCCCACCCATTCCTTTTGCAAAGGCTTCTATTCTCTTATTCTTTAGTTTTACTTCATACAGGTTTTCCTTTATTGCTCCCTTAAATCCACTCTGGTCAAGGATCTTTTTCATCTGATCTGTAACCGGCTTTTTGCTCTTGAGTTTTTCCATATCTACTTTCTGCGAAGGAGCAATAGAGGAAGCCAGGTTGACTCCTTTGTTGTAAAAATTCAGACGCCTGTTTTCAGCAGTCTCAGATTTTGATTTTGTCTTGTCGTAGATGACAACCCACACGGAAGGATCGCCGAGCAGGTAAAACTGTGCCAGCGTCTTGAGTTCATAAGGATCCAAGGTAGGGCCATTCACCGAAAGAAATTTCTGTCGCGCTTCTAACAAAGCGCTCCCGGTGGATGAACCATTAATGATGTTCTTAATGAAATATTGAGTAATGAGATCTGCCAGTCCATTTCCGGATGATGGACCATAAGCAACAGTACTACTGCCCAGAAAAGCAACAGCCATATTTTTCAAATACGTGTTTGCAATGCTCAAACTATTGGTGTCTTCACTGGCAGGGTCGAAAACTTCAGCACCATAGCAGCACTCAGCAGCTACAATGGTACCCCTGGAAATTTTTCTTTCCAGGTCAGGTGCATGCTGGGCTGTAGGAAAATTATTTCCCTTTTGTCCATAGAATTTTGAATCTGTGGGCGCCCCATGACAGTTGTAAAAATGAGTAAGACGCTTCAGTTCTGAAGCAGGAAAAGGAGAATCGTCCGGTGGACAATCTTTCAGGTTCGTATTGTTGCCAAACATGTTGCTCAAACTCTGCAAGGTCGATTTCTTCCACACATCTGCAGTCACTGCAAAATAGTTCATCAACTTTTCTGATTTCACCATTTTATTTTTCACGATGGCATCAATTACGTTTTTAAGATACTTCGTATCTGCCTTCCCGGGTATATCAGGAATTCTGCCAACCACCCGTGTCGGCCCTGTAAAAGATGAGATCTTATTGCTATACGGACTATCACAAGCGTAAGGCAAATCGGAAGGCACTACATCATCATAATCATTTGCAGGATTCTGAATTTCCTGGAATGGAAAAATATCCTGTGATCCAAAAATGGTGATATACACAGGTCGCAGTTTTTTATAAACATCGTCCACAATATTTTTGGCAGACTGGCGCGTCAGTGACGCAACCGGTTTTACCCCGGCCTTCTTAGCCGATGCGGAATCATCCACATATATCAGTGTTGTTTCCACATTTCGTTTCTTGTCAGAAGCGATAAGGGTAGCGATCAATTTATCTACCGTCTTGAAATTTCTGCCATATTTGGATTGCAGATTTTTTTTACTGCTGATAATCACTTTGGAGATTGACATAAAATTGATTTTTATAATTAGAAATTTTTTGATCAGAATGACGGTGTTTCTTCCAGGTATTTTCTAAGTACTACAGAGGTAGATGGGTTGCTGATAACTGCATCTTTAAATTTTTTCCATTTTTTCTTACTTACTTTTTCATAATCTTTTTTATCATCATCAATCAATTTTTGCAGTTCAGGGTTGTTAAACACTAATTGCGCTAATTCGGTATTAAACATCTCAAGCTTAATATTTTGCTTTGGTGAAGGTTTCGCTTTGAATATAGTATTGAGAATCGGGAACCATGGCACTCTGTCTTCATCAGCCTTCTTCAGTGTTGATGCTGTTGGTACCGGAATTTTCAATGCATCATTAGCCTTTAGTATTCCGTTGCCGAAGTATTCTGTAAAATCATCATCATAAGGATTACCCACTTTCTTCAAAGCTGATTTGTAAAGTGCATTCCTGATAGCTTCTACTCTCTGCCATTTTTCAGGCAACTGATCGAGCAGATCATGATACTTCCTGTAATAGATCGCCGCTGCAGCAGCGATCTGAGGAGTAGCAGATGAAGTACCTGCGCCGGAAAAAGAAATGGTTCCGGATGAAACCCTTGCCCAGGGGCTGTTGGGAGTAAATGCTGCCAAGGCTTTTCTCATGTGCCTTCTCGGGCCATAGCATCCCTGCATTTCATTCA
Source organism: uncultured Ginsengibacter sp. (assembly GCA_964526985.1). GTDB lineage: Bacteria > Bacteroidota > Bacteroidia > Chitinophagales > Chitinophagaceae > Ginsengibacter. Next base: position 87,652 of record CAZGNJ010000004.1, read on the forward strand.
GCTTTTTTGTGTAGTAAGGCTTATAGTCATTGGTAACACCGCAGGCAGCTATGACCCTGCCGAAGCGTGCCGGGTAAACTACATGCCTTGTAGGAAGTCCGGCAAAATTATTTCCTGAGGCGGTTACGATTGTTATCCCTGAATCGTAGGCTGCATTTACAGCATCAGCCCACACACGGGAAGGAGCGCCTCCCATACTCATACTCACTACGTGCACCGGAGTCCCATTCAGAGAAAGATTCGTAAGGTAATTTAGAGCATCAGCGAATGCAACGGTCTTCATGAGGATCACGCTCGGTGCCACCCGGCAAGCGACTATATCTGCGAAATAGGCTCCTCCAAGATAGTCCTGAAATCTTCCATTATCTGTTGCTATGTCAATCTTCGTACCTGCAAGGATACCCAGTGTGCCCGTTCCATGACCGGGTTGTTTCATAAAGCCATTGATGAGAGGATCATGAGCATCGTCAGGGTTTTCTCCATCTACAAAATTATGCTGCAGTGGATTCTGCCGGATGGCATCTGAAACTACAAAGTGAGTCTGGCTGTATCCGGTATCCAAATGGGCAACCCTCACATTATATTCGATTTCGGCCACACTATCCCTGGCCGATTTCAACTGGGAATAATTATCGTCCAAATGCCAGATAATATTTTTATGAGGCTGCCAGTCCGGATCAAAATCATCATCAGACTTACCACTGCTGAGGGTTTTGGAAGTTATCTTTTTAGCTGGAACATCCACTTTTCGTTGCACAACAAACTCCTGGGCAAAGTTTGGCTCAATATAACCGGCATCTTTTCCCATCGAATCCAGTGACACATGAGCAATGTCCCAGGGATTCACTTCTGTATCTTTTGCATTGGTTTTTACTATCACATTGGCGCTGCCAATTTTATGTGCCTTACCCATAAGTCTTTTCTTAGGTCCTGAAGGCATTGCTTTTGAAATAATTTCTGTGTCGATTCCTGCTTTCCTGAATTGCTGCCTGAATGCCTTTTGCGCAGACTTACTTTGCAAAGTAGATAAAGGACTTTTTACGATCAGTTCAATGGGTTGATTATAACTCTTCATTATTTGGGGGTTTATAAATTATTCAGCAGAGGATTGGCAACAGGGTATTCAACAATGGTTCACGGATTGCGGGAGCTACAGCATCACATCATCAATTGCAAAAACTACCTGAATGCAAATCCTGAAGAGTGATATAGGAATTTTTCCTGGGGAAGGGAGGCGGAGGTGTTATTTCATAAATTGGAATCCATATTCAATTCAAATGAAGTCTGTTTTTGAATTGGAGAAATAAAAGTAGAAATATTCTTCAATTCAAAATAATTTATTTTCTATAAGGAATCACTCACCAAAGTGATTTGAGTGCCATTCGAATGAATAATGGATGTGAAAAATCACATTACCGCAAGATGATCCCTGGCAGACCAACGGGCTTAGTCCAAAAAATTATTCTCCTCCACGGATGAGTAATTTACAGATACATTCTTGTCTGAATTAAATTTCTTTATCAAACCATTGGCAAAATAAAAAGAAGTTGCCGAAAGGTTTAAGGTACCTAACAGTATTGCTTAAATGTAAAAGAGTTGTAGCCTTTATCACATCACTTCAATAAGGTAACAGTGCCCTTCTTCATAATAAGACTTCCTTTGGCACAATAGGCTTCTATGAAATAGACATACACTGCAGGTGACGCGGGTTCGCCATTGATACGGCCATCCCATCCATAATTCGGATCGTTTGCGCGGAAATTACTTTTCACGAAAACCAGTTTACCAAATCGGTCATAAACCATAAACCGCTTGATCAAACCTAACCCCCTGCCTGTGGGAAAGAATACGTCATTAAGGTTATCATCGTTAGGGGTAAATGCATTTGGCAATAGCAGGCTTGCATCATCACACCTGATGAATACACTTATGGAGTCAGTAGCTACACATCCGCTGTCTGATGTTACTTGGATCAAGTATGTATAATTATCTCTGGCAACCATGTATGGGTCCGAGCAATTTACGCATTGCAGGTCGCCACGCGGTGACCATAAATATTGTACAATATTATTACTGTACTGAGGATTAATAGTGATTGAGGAATTGTAGGCAACAATAGTGTCAGGGCCTGCATCAACAATAGCAGGTGCTTTCACATTGAGGGTAAACAGGGCGCTATCCGAATAGCATCCGACTGAGTCGTACAATAACGCTCTGTATTGAGTGGTCTGAATCGGGGCGACTACCGGATCGTATGCATTTGCATTTTGAATACCCGAAGCCGGTACCCAACGGATGGTCATGCCCGCCGGCGCTACATTGAGCGATACGGTATCTCCAGGGCAGATGTAAGAAACCGGGTTCAACGCCAGGGCATTGAATGGTTCATACACCCTGATGGGTATGGTATCTCTTGAAACACATCCTGCAGAAGAAGTGACCTGCGCGGCATAAAACGCATCTGACGCAGGCGCTACGGCTATCGTATCACAATTCACACAGGGAATTGCAGCATTGGAACTCCATGTGAGTGGATCTATATGAAATGCAATAAGGGTATCTACAACACCTGCACAAAGAGTATCTCTTGCAGGAACCAGCCTCAGGAAAGGAAGGCCATTGATGACTACCTGCTTTACAAGGCTGTCTGTACAACCATTAATATCTGTCGCATAGAGTACTACAGATTGAACTCCTGTTGCAGAAAATACCTGTGGCGAAGGTTGAAATGCTTTAATTGAGTTCGATTGAATGTTCCAAAGCCAAGAATTAATAGAATCTTGTGAGCGATAAGGAATTGATAAATTGTTTATTGAAAGGCTATCATAAATGCAAATTGAAGAGTCGATTGTGAAATTGAGAGAAGGCCCATACACAAGAATACTATGATTGAGGTAAGCAGTATCCTTACAATAGTTAGGTCCATTATCAATTTCAACATAACTCACCGGGTAGGTTCCAAAGTATTGTGGCTTATAAGACAAGGTCTCGCCACTCATCGGAGAAGAAACTGTCCCGGGAATGTGGTAAGTATAAAGAGTTGCCGGATTTGCATATGAATTTTCAACTTTGAACGTGGTTCTACTATTTCTGCAAACAACAGTATCATCATTGATAAGCCTTGGGATGGCCGTGTAGATGGACGTCTGTGTAATATCACTGCACCCTGACAGTGAATCAACTACTCTCAGGCTAGTATTGTATGAGCCGGTAATCGGAAAGGAATGTATTGGCGAAGAAACAGAGTCATTTTGTTGCCCATCACCGTAATCCCATAGGAATGAACTAATATTGCCGGTACTATTATTTGTAAAATACACTTTAGACCTACTTGAGCAATTGATATTGTAACTGTATTCAGCTATGACACCTATCACTTCAACATTAAAACTTGAGGGAGCGCTTCCACAACCATTGTCATAAGCCCTTACAGTAATTGTCTTTGGACCCAGTGAATTATATTTATGACTGATTAATGTATCTCCGGTCGAAGCGGTAGTACCATCTCCGAATTGCCAGATATACATGTTTGCATTTGGAGATTTTGCGATCAGTACTGCATCATTTGAGGCACATATAGAATCATTAACCGGATACGCATTAATACTTGATGGAGCCGTACCAAATGCCACATTCGGATAAATAAAATTAGCAGTGCACCCTTCTGAAGTTGTAATTGTGAGTTGGGGGGTATAGCTTCCTCTGACAGTATAAGTGTGATTAGTGCTGTTGACTGTAGTTGCAGAGGTATTTCCATCTCCAAAATCCCATGCATAAGTAGCAACTGTACTATTTACGGGGATAGTAGCATTTGCTGTAAAACTTGTACCATATGGAATACATCCGCTTGTCGCACTAACTGTTCCGGAGACATCTGGCTTCTTCACATCAATAACCGTATTTGCGGAGGCTGTACAACCCCATATATCGGTTACATTTAATGAAACGGTGTAGGTTCCGAAATTTCCATAAGAATGAGTAGCTGGATTTCCGCCACTTCCCGACGAAGACCCGTCACCAAAATCCCACGTATAATTTGCCTGGTTTTTTCCGGTAGCAGTAAAAGTAATATTTCCAGGCCTGCATATATAATTCCTGTCAGCAGTGAGACCAACAGCGTTGGGTTGATGAATAACAATTTGTTTGGAAACTTCAGCTGTCGAATTTGTGTAAATTACAACCAGTTTAACAGTATAGGTTCCACTCACAGAATAAGTATGTGAAGGGTTTGCTGAATTACTATTTCCTCCATCACCAAAATCCCACATGTACCCGCTCGGATTATTTGTTGCCGATTGAGTGAAATTAACTTGGGATGGTGCGCAGAAATTTCCATTGGCCGACTGAATAGTGAAATCCAGAGGCTGTGCCTTGCACAGTGATACAACAAACACTAAGATTGCAACCGTCAGAGTTTTCATCAGGAATAAGGATAAAAGAAATAATTCTTTAGATGTCAAATATAAAACCAGAAATCCGGAAAGCAAAAGAATTATCCCATCTTATGTCTTTTTTTCAGCACCACAGAAATATCTTTAAGTGTCACCCCTTTAGCTTGCAACAAAACCAGGTAATGAAACAAAAGATCTGCTGCCTCTTCCCCGAAACGATCCCCTTCGCTTCTCATTGCTTCTATCACTACCTCCACGGCTTCCTCTCCTACTTTTTGAGCAATGGCTGGCGTTCCCTTTCGAAACAATGAAGATGTGTATGATTCTTCTGAAGGATTTTGCATTCTTTCTGCAATGATAGATTCCAATTTGCTCACAAAATTCTCTTCATTGGTTTCATTGAAACAGGTGGCAGCGCCAGTATGACACACTGGCCCGGCAGGCTCAACTTTTATCAACAGTGTATCAGCATCGCAATCCAAAAGAATGTCTTTCACTTTCAGAAAATTGTTGCTTGTTTCTCCTTTAGTCCAAAGTGTTTTTCTACTACGGCTGTAAAATGTTACCAATCCTTCATCACAGGTTTTCCTGTAGGCGTCCTCATTCATATAACCCAGCATGAGTACGCATCCGGTTTGTGCATCCTGAACAATGGCAGGCACCAGTCCGTCATTATTCTTTGCAAAATCAATTTTCAGATTGTTCATAATCTTACAGGTATTTTATTTTCTGATAAATATTTTTTCAACTTAGGAATTTCAATTTCTTTAAAATGAAATATGCCGGCGGCTAATGCTGCATCGGCGTGGCCGGTTGTAAATACATCATAAAAGTCATTCATACTACCGGCGCCTCCGGAAGCGATGACCGGTACCGGAAGTTGAGTCGCGAATCTCGAAGTGATGTCCAATGCAAAGCCACTCTTAGTTCCATCATTATTCATAGATGTCAGTAAAATTTCTCCGGCACCGTTTTCGACTGCCTGCTTCGCCCATTCTAATGCCAATGTATCAGTGCGCAAACGGCCTCCATTGAGATACACATACCACTTGCCATCTTCTTCTTTCTTTGTATCAATGGCCAACACCACACACTGGCTGCCAAATTCTTTTGCTGCCTGGTTAATGATAGCCGGATTGCGAAAGGCGGATGTGTTGATGCTTATTTTATCAGCGCCATTTTGTAAGAGGTTTGAGAAATCATCTATCGTACTCACACCTCCTCCCACGGTGAATGGAATATTGATGTTGGAAGCCAGGTCGTTGACCAATGAATATAATGTCTTACTTTTTTCGACTGTTGCTGTAATATCAAGAAACACCAATTCATCAGCGCCCTGGTTAGAATAGTAAGAAGCCAGTTCCACAGGATCGCCGGCATCCCTCAGGTTTTCAAAATTGACACCTTTCACGGTACGCCCGTCTTTGATATCGAGACATGGTATGATGCGCTTTGCTAACATGACTTATTGAATTGTGCCAGTTCTTTTAGTGTGATCAATCCTTCATAGATCGCCTTCCCTACAATGGCCCCTTTACATCCTGCCTGTTCAAGTGATAGGATATCATCAATACTCGTTACTCCGCCGCTGGCGAATAAATGAATTGCTGAAAATTCATTAAGTATTCTTTTGTACAACTCAACAGCCGGCCCTTCCATTTTACCATCCTTTGAAATATCAGTGCAGAAAAATTCTTTAACTCCAGAAGCAATCATACTTTCAAAAAAATCACGCCACAACAATTTGCTGTCTTCTGTCCATCCCGAAACCCTGATCGTTTCATCCCGAACATCTGCTCCTACAAAAAATTTTTCCGAACCAAAACTGCTGATCCATTCCGAAAAAAGTTGTGGCTCTGTGACAGCAATACTACCAACCGTACACTGCCATGCACCGGCATTCAGCACGCTACTGGCACTCTCTGTTGTTCTGACTCCACCGCCAAAATCAATCCGGAGATTTGTCTTTTTCGCAATTGACTCGAGTACCTTCAGGTTTTGAACCTGACCGGCCTTAGCGCCATCGAGATCAACCAAATGCAGTCGCTCAAATCCGGCATCTGAAAACTTTTGAGCCACAGCTACCGGATCATCATCATAAATTTTCTTTTGCGAGTAATCACCTTCCGTCAGCCTTACAGCCTTACCTCGTATGATATCTATTGCAGGAATGATCTGCATTATTGAATATTTAAAAAATTAGATAATAAAGTGCTGCCTGCTGATGATGAAAGTTCCGCGTGAAATTGTACTCCATAAAAATTATCTTTTTGAATGGCTGCTGAATATTCTAATCCATAGTTACACCTAGCCACTGTCTCTCCTCCATACTCTACATAATAACTATGCACAAAATACATGTAGGCATCTTCGGGAATCCCTTTAAACAATTCTCCCTTGAGTTGATGAACAGTATTCCAGCCGGTATGAGGCACTTTCAAACCACTCACAACAGGAAACCGTTTCACTTTCATTGGCACAATATCGAGACAGTCTGAATCACCTTCTTCAGAATGTGCGCACATCAACTGCATACCTGCACATATTCCAAGAAAAGGCTGGGTGAGTTTCGGAAGTAAAAGATGAAGCCCATCCTGCTTCAGGCTTTCCATGGCCGTAGCTGCATGGCCCACACCCGGAAAAATAATTCTGTCGGCTGTAAGTATCTCATCATGATCATTGCTTAGAATTGCGTCTATGCCTAACCGTTGCAATGCAAAACGGACACTTGTTACATTTCCGGAATTGTATTTTATAATGACCACTTTCATAATATGCCCTTGGTTGTGGGTAATACTTCGCTCTCAGTATCTCTTGCTACCGCCATTTTCAACGCTTTGGCGAATGCCTTAAAAATGGATTCTATTTTGTGATGTTCATTATCGCCTTCTACTTTTATATTGAGATTACATTTAGCAGCATCGCTGAATGATTTGAAAAAATGGAAGAACATTTCTGTGGGTACATCTCCGACTTTCTCTCTTTTGAATTCTGCATCCCATACAATCCAGTTGCGCCCTCCCAGGTCAACCGCTACCTGTGCCAGCGCATCATCCATCGGAAGCAGAAATCCGTAACGGCCAATTCCTTTCTTATTGCCCAATGACTTCAACAAAGCTTCGCCAAGTGCAATGGCCACATCTTCGATAGTATGGTGTTCGTCCACCTGCAGATCACCATTGCAATGAATGCTCAGGTCAAAACCACCATGACGGGCCAACTGATCCAGCATGTGATCAAAAAAATGCAGCCCGGTTTTAATATCTGCTACTCCTTTGCCATCCGGATTCAGCCTGATTTCAATATCAGTCTCATTGGTTGTGCGCCGGATAGTTGCAATACGTGATTGAGCATTGAGGTATTCATAGATCTCTTTCCATCCTGTCGTCTCCAATGCAATGATTTCTTCTAAATCATCCAGGGACTCTTTCACTTCATGTGCACCTAAATTTTTCTCGTTGTTGATAAAGATCGCTTTGCAGCCTAAATTCTTTGCAAGTAAAACATCCGTTATTCGATCACCAATCACGAATGAATTCGCAATGTCGTACGCTTCATTATTCAAATAGGAAGTCAGCATTCCAATTCCCGGTTTACGGGTAGGTTTGTTTTCGAAGGCAAATGTTTTGTCAATAAACACCTTTTTGAAAAACACATTTTCATTTTCAAAGGCATGGATCACAAACCGGTGCGGTTCTATGAATGATTCTTCAGGGAAGGCCTCCGTTCCCAATCCGTCCTGGTTGGTCACCATCACCAATTCGTAACCGAGTCGCGTAGCTATTTTATTGAGGTACTCAAATACATGAGGAAAAAATTCGAGCTTGGGAAACGAGTCTACCTGGTACGATGGCGGTGGATCCATGATGAGCGTACCATCCCGATCGATAAACAATACTTTCTTTTTCATTCTGAATAATTCTTTAAGGATTTGATGAGTGATTCATTTTCTGCAGGAGTACCTATGGTAATGCGCAGGCAATTATTTAAGAGCGGCTGACTGCTTTGATTGCGCACCACTATCTTTTGAGCCAACAAGTATTCGTACAACTTCTGCGCATTGGTAACTTTCACCAAAAGAAAATTGGCATCACTCGGATATATCTTCTTTATGAATGGAAAATCTTCCATTGCTTTTGCGAGCCTGCCACGCTGTTCTACTAATTGCCGTGTCCAATTCTCCATCCCACTTCTATTTCGCAATGCCTCAATGGCCAGTTGTTGAGTTAATGAACTGACATTGTAAGGTGTCTTCACACTGCTCAGGTAGCGAATAATTTCCGGTGCAGCAAATGCAGCGCCAATGCGAAGTCCGGCAAGTCCCCAGGCTTTCGAAAGTGTCTGCAATACAATGAGATTATTGTGCTCAGAAAGCATTTCAATAAATGATTCCCGGCTGCAAAAATCAAAATAGGCTTCATCTATTACAATGATTCCCCTGAATTGCTCTAATAAAATTTCAATGTCATTTTTATGCAGCAGGTTGCCTGTAGGATTGTTAGGCGAACAAAGAAAGATCAATTTTGTGTCCTGGTCAATCGCATTGAAGATGCCTGATATGTCCAACTGGAAATCTTCCGTGAGTAACACTTCCTTCACAGCCGTATCATTGATTGCTGCTGCCACTCCATACATCCTGAAGGTAGGAGGTGAGGTGATGATATTATCAATTCCAGGCCTGCAAAAGATCCGAATGATATGATCGATGATTTCATCACTGCCATTTCCAATGCCGATATTAGATGTATCCACTTTCTTCAACCGCGCCAATGCCTGCTTCAGTTCCATCTGCAACGGATCAGGGTAACGGTTATAATCTTTCTCCAACGGTGAACCAAACGCGTTTTCATTGGCATCCAAAAAGACCTTAGCCGTTCCTTTGAATTCACTCCGGGCCGAAGAATAAGGTTTGAGTTCCCTGATATTTTTTCTTACTAATTCTTCTATATTCAACATCATGATTCTATCCTTTGTTTTTTTATTCTAATTAATGCCGCATTTCTGTGAGCTTGTAAACCTTCTGCTGCTGCGAGCGTCCCGATCGCATTTGCAACCCCGGCTATTCCTGCGGCAGTAATTTCCTGGAAGGTGATTTTCTTAACAAAACTATCTATCGAAACCCCGGAATATGTTTTCGCATATCCATTGGTTGGCAATGTATGGTTGGTGCCCGAAATATAATCCCCTGCACTTTCAGGAGCATAATGCCCCAGGAAAACGCTTCCTGCATTGACAACAAGCTCGCTCAGAGTTGATGCCCTGTCTGAAGCAATGATCAGGTGTTCCGGTGCATAAGCATTCAGCAAATCGAAACTGTCCTTTTCATTCTCCATTATAAAACATCTGCTGTGAGCGATGGATGATTCCATTTCCTTTTTCCTGTCTAACTGTTGCATTTGTACTTCCATCGCCTTCATCACTTTCACTCCTATTGCCTCACTACATGACACCAGGATCACCTGGCTATCCATACCATGCTCTGCCTGGCTGAGCAGGTCGGCAGCCACAAATTCAGGATTCGCATGTTCATCTGCAAAGACAGCAACTTCACTCGGCCCTGCCGGCATGTCAATAGCCACGCCTTCTGAATTGACAATCTCCTTGGCTCTTGTTACAAAGCGGTTACCCGGACCAAAAATTTTATTTACAGGTTTGATGGTTTCTGTACCATAAGCCATTGCAGCAACCGCCTGGGCACCACCGATCTTGAAAAAATTCCGGATACCCAAAAGATATGCTGTATATAACATGGCCGGATGTACGAAATTGCTTTTTGCAGGGCTGCACACCACGATCTCTTTGCATCCGGCTATTGAAGCAGGAATCGCCAGCATCAAAAGTGTAGAAAACAAAGGCGCAGTTCCTCCTGGTATATACAGCCCTACTCTTTCGATAGGTACTGATTTTCTCCAGCATCGGATGCCGGGAGAAGTTTCTATATCAGAAACAGGTTCTACCTGGGAACAGTGAAATTTTTCAATATTGTTTCTTGCAGTTTCAATTGCAGATTTCAAATGGGGATCTATTTGCTTGGCGGAAGCTTTCATCAAATCTTCCGGCACCCAAAAATCCTTTCCTTTCCATCCATCCAATTTTTCATTGAACTCCATCAACGCCTGATCACCACCATTCCTGACATCCTGTAAAATCTCCTGTACCTTCCGGTCAATGTCGGCAAAATCAGTTTGCGGGCGCCTGAGTAATTCGGGCCAATCTTTTCTATCCGGGTTTTTATAAACTTTCATCAGATTACCATTTTTTCGATGGGCACTACCAGGATTCCTTCTGCTTTCAATGCTTTCAGCTTTTCAATTACTTCCCAGAATACATCTTCACTCACTACGCTTTGTACACTGCTCCATCCTGCCTCTGCAAGCGGTACTATCGTTGGGCTTTTCATACCCGGCAGGATGTCGATAATTGACTTCAGGCTTTCATTGGGCGCATTTAGCATGATGTATTTCTTGCCGTAGGCATTTTTTACAGATTCAATTCTGAAAAGAAGTTTCTGAAAAATCTCAGCCTGTGGATGATTCTTCAATGTCTTATTGGCTACCAGTATCGCCTGAGACTGAAGCACCGTCTCTACCTCTTTCAGGCCGTTAGTAAGTAATGTACTACCGCTGCTTACCAAATCGCAAATAGCGCCGGCCAGCCCAATTCCCGGGGCGATCTCCACAGAGCCGCTGATGATATGAATTTCCGCGGACAATTGGTTTTTCTTCAGGTATTTTCCTAACAGGTTAGGATAGCTGGTTGCGATCTTTATTCCCCGGAGGTCTTCAGGCCCGTTGTAGGCCTGGTTTTTCGGAATTGCGATGCTGAGCCTGCAATTACCAAAGCCGAGGTCAGTTACATTTTTTATGTCCCTGTTCTTTTCCATGAAGACATTCTTTCCGACAATGCCCACATCCGCAACACCATCTTCCACGTATTGTGGAATATCGTCATCCCTCAGAAAAAATGCTTCCAGCGGGAAATTATTCGCAACAGATTTTAATTGACCGTTGCCATTGGGTATGTTGATACCACATTCTTTCAGCAAAGCAATGCTGTCATTGTGCAGCCGGCCTGATTTCTGAATCGCTAATTTTAGTTTCTCCATGTCTATAAAATAAAAAAGGCTTACAACAAAATGTAAGCCCTGTTAATTCGTTAATTGATACATCATTCCGGCTTACACCCTGTGCATGCGAAATGATGATGATGAATATTTAAATTACTTAGTACCATTTTTTGTCCGGCAAAAATAAATAAATAGAATCCAATTATCCTAAAAAAAATATCTTTACGATATCAATATTTCAATATCCCCCTGTAGTGCTGAATATTTTGAGCTTACTGAATTTAAAACCACACAACTGCTAAATTTGAATATTAGACCAGCAAACCTGCCCCCATACAAATGAAAAAGAAAACGACAAAAAAGGTACTGATCATTAAAGACGCTGTTGTCAACCAAATAGGACTACCTGTTGTCATTCTTGGAAAGAAACTCAATAGTATTCAATTCAATAAGAAAGCAGCCGAATCCTTTAAAGGCATCACATCTGCTGAAGAATTCATGGCATTAATGGGTACCGATTCTGCAAAAAGGTTTAGGAAAATTTTTGACCATGCAATAAAATCGGGGAAGGAAAAATCCTTAACCTTACCATTTAAAAAGTATCATTGGAGTATCAAACTATTCCCGGGCAAGGCAGCGATAACACTTGTATGCGAAAAACTTTCCAGGGCGGATCATTCAAGCTATGTGTTGCAAAACAGAATGATACTGGATGCCATGGGAGACAGTTTTATGCTGACTGACAAAGACCAAAACATCATTGATGTGAACCCTGCCATTTGTAAAGCACTGGGATATTCAAGGGATGAATTGCTCACCATGAATGCAGGCCAGTTTGATAAGTTTATTTCAAGAGAGGAAATCCGCGCTATCCATCGGTTGGCTGATAAGAAGCCTGTCATCTTTGACACCAAAAATATCAATGCTGATGGCAAAACAGTAGATGCTGAGGTGAACATGTTTGCAGTAAGAATAAACGGGAAAAAATATTACGGATCTTTCGGTAGAAATATTACAGAGTACAAACGGGTACAGACAGAACTTGAAATAACCAACAAAAGGCTGAGTGATATCACTAACTCAGCCAATGACGCATTGTGGGAATTGGATATAGCCACCGGCGAGCGATGGGCCAATGAAATCCACCAAAAATTATATGGGCTCACCACCAACGATCCCATGCCCGATGGAAAAGAATGGGAGAAACATATTCACCCGGAAGACCGGAAGGAAGTTGTGAAAACTCTCGACACGGCTATCAATGCAAAACACCACACCTGGAATGCAGAATACAGATTCAGAACAGGAAGGAATAAATGGATCTATATTTATGACCGTACATTGCTTCATTTCGGGGAAGACGGGAAGTTGGAAAAAATGATGGGTAGCATGGTGGATGTCACAGAATTAAAAATTATCCAGGATGAATTAGAAGTACAACGCAATTTCAGTGAAAGTATCATCAACGCACTGCCAGGTATATTCTACCTGTTAGACAAAGATGGCAATTTCCTCCGTTGGAACAAGAACTTTGAAACCATTACAGGATATAGCTCAGAAGAAATAACAAGTATGAACCCTTACGATTTCTTCTATAGCCGTGAAACAGACAAACTCTCCAATAAAATTGATGAGGTTTTCCAAAAAGGATGGGCAGAAATGGAAGGTACATTGCTCAGTAAATCCGGAGAAGGAAAGCCTTATTACCTGAGTGGATGGAGGACGGTAGTAGATAACAAGGAATGCCTCATCGGAACGGGAGTCGACCTTTCGGAAATCAAAAATGCGCAAGAAAACATCAAACGAATGGAACTGAAAATAGCCGAACAAAAGATCCAGGATCAGAAGGTGATTTCCAGGGCTATCATTTCCGCACAGGAAAAAGAAAGGAATCATATCGGAAAGGAACTGCATGATAACGTGAACCAATTGCTCGCAGGCACCAGGCTCTACCTCACTATGGGAGGAAAGAAAAATCCGGAGATCGCAGAAATGCTGAAGTACCCGATCGAATTATTGGATAATGGTATCCAGGAAATCCGGGCGCTCACACATCGTCATATTTCACCGGCAAAAGATGTGGATCTGAAACAACTTGCAGAAGGCATTGTAGAACTGTTGAAGGCTGCATCTATCAAATGCGAATTAAAATATTCTCTGGATCTGAATATTCCCGAAAACCTGATGATCAATATATACAGGATACTTCAGGAACAGGTAACCAACATTCTCAAACACTCTGCCGCTAAAAAAGTTACTTTCAACATCAGTTCCAATGAAGGCTCGGTATTCCTCACCACTACGGACGACGGTAAAGGATTTGACATCAACAAACAGCGGGAAGGAATCGGCATCTCCAATATTTTCAACAGGGTAGAATCCTACAACGGAATCATTGAAATAAAGTCATCACCCGGCAATGGCTGCACAATTGACATTCAGATACCGGTACCGGATTATATGTATCTGCTTACGTCTTACACAGGTTGAAAAAATTGTCAAATCATTAGAGTCAACTCTTATCAATCCAGGACTGTCCATTTCATTCAAAGAACAATCACAGTTTTTAGTATCGGCTAAATAAAAATGAACTCCTTTTAACCATTGTTTTTTAAATTGTGGCCTCAATTCCACATTTTTAAAATTCTGATGAAAAAATTTATTGCGTTCTTCGCACTTCTTTGTTCTTTTCAATTCCTTTTCGCACAAATTCAAAACAACCGGGCAGCCACACATTGGGCTGACAGCGTGTTTCAATCACTCACAGACGATCAGCGTATTGCTCAATTGATGGTATTGCGCCAAAGCAGTTTCACTTCGTCCGGACCGGTTTATTACGATAGTCTGATTACAGATGCCATCAAAAAATATAACATCGGCGGTATTTGCCTTTTCCAGGGCGCTCCGGTGAAACAGGCGGAATTCATCAACAAGTATCAAAGTATTTCGCAAACTCCTGTAATGGTGTGTATCGATGCGGAATGGGGACTGGGTATGCGCTTAGACAGCGTGAAGTCCCTGAATCACCCGATGATGTTAGGCGCGATGAATGACTCAACATTGGTGTATGAATATGGAAGCCTGATCGGTAGACAATTAAAGAGAATGGGCATCCAGGTGGACTATGCGCCTGTAGTGGATATCAATAACAATCCTGCCAACCCGGTGATCAATGATCGCTCCTTCGGAGAAAATAAATATAAAGTGGCGAGTTATGGGCTTGCCTACATGCACGGACTGCAGGATGAAGGAATCATCGCCTGTGCCAAACATTTCCCGGGACATGGTGATGTATCAGTTGACTCACACCTCGATCTTCCTGTCATCAACAAAAGCCTGGAAGCCCTGGACACACTGGAATTGTATCCCTTCAAAAGATTGATACAGGGTGGTGTGGCCAGCATTATGATCGCACACCTTTATGTACCGGCAATAGACCCTACACCCAATACAGCGACATCTATCAGCAAAGCAACGGTAACCGGCTTGCTCCGCGACAAACTGCATTATGATGGATTGACATTTACGGATGCATTAGGGATGAAAGGTGTTGCAAAGTTTTTTCCGGGAGGTACCATCGCTGCCCAGTCACTCATTGCCGGTAATGACATGCTGTGCCTTCCTGAAAGTGTACCTGATGCTATTGCCGCTATTCGCACAGCTATTGATTCAGGAAAACTTTCGTGGAATGATATTTATGAAAAATGTAAGAAAGTATTGCGCTACAAATACAATTATGGTATTGCACAGGTACAGCCTGTAAACATCGACAATCTTACCAATGATTTGAATGCAGGAATCGATGACCTGAAAAAACAAGTAGCGGAAGAAGCCATTACCCTATTGAAAAATGAGGATAAGAATTTCTTCACACTACTTCAACAAAACAAAGGACAAAACAAGATCGCCTACATCGGCATTGGTATCGACAGCACTAACACTCTTGCCACAAAACTGCACACTACACTTGGCACAGATAACTTCTATTTTGATTACGATGAAGATAACCGCCGTATCCTGAGTACCGTAGAATTGATCAGGAGAAGATATCAGCAGGTAGTGATCGGCGTTCATAAGTACAGACGTTATCCTGCCAGCCAGTTTGGTATATCAAATGAGGCATTGGATTTATTGAAGCAGGTCATGCAAAATAATAGCACCATTGTACTCGACTTCGGAAACCCTTATGCCATACAGTATTTCTGTGATGCAAAGAATTTAGTCGCCTGCTACGAAGATGATTCCATCACCCAGTCAGTAGCGGCAGACATGCTCTTAGGTAAGTTGCCATTCAAAGGTACACTCCCTGTTACGGTTTGTCCGCAATATCCTTCAGGTTCGGGAATCATCACAAAAGAATCGTTGATGCCAACAGTAGCTCCCGCTACAGTAGGTATGAATGCAGAAAAGTTATTGGATATTGATTCCATTGCCAAAGCAGGGATCGCTGCCGGCGCATTCCCCGGTTGTGTGGTGCTTGCAGCAAAGGATGGAAAAATATTTTATGAAAAAGCCTTTGGTAAATATAATTACGATGCACCTGAAAGAATGAGAACCAGCTCCATCTTTGACCTTGCGTCTGTAACAAAAATACTTGCGACTACACTGAGTGTGATGAAACTCTATGATGAAGGAAAAATAAAACTCAACAAGACATTGGGCACTTACCTGCCCTGGGTAAGAAAAAGTGATAAGAAGAATTTGCGGATAGACAAAATTCTACTGCACCAGGCAGGCCTGGTAGCCTTTATTCCATTTTACAAAAAACTCATTGACGCCGAAACCGGAGCGCCGCTTCACCAATATTTCAGAAATGAAAAAAGTGACAGTTTCGGAATCCGTGTAGCGCAAAATATCTACCTCAGAACTGATTATGAAGACTCATTGTACCAGATCATATTAGACAGTAAACTGGGTCCGATGGATAAATACATTTACAGTGATAATGATTTTATCTTCCTCGGTAAAATCGTAGAAGCTGTATCAGGACTTACATTGGACAAGTACGCTGAAAAAAATTTCTACAAGCCGATGGGATTGGCATCAACCGGATTCCTGCCAAGAGAAAAATTTGACACAAACAGAATAGCTCCGACAGAATATGAAAAATCATTTCGTATGCAGCACCTGCATGGGGATGTACACGATCCGGGTTCAGCTCTCTTTGGAGAAGTAGCCGGACATGCAGGATTGTTCAGTGATGTAGATGACATGGCGGTATTACTTCAAATGCTATTAAACGGAGGCACTTTCAAAGGACAACGATACATCAAAGAATCAACAATACAACTTTTCACATCGTACAATTCAACTATCAGCCGCAGGGGATATGGGTTTGACAAACCTCAGAAAGACAATTACACCACCACAGAAGAACGGCCTTACCCTTCAAGATATGCTTCACCGCTCACTTACGGGCACACAGGATACACAGGCACATGTATATGGGTTGACCCGAAATACAATTTAGTTTACGTATTTTTAAGCAATCGTGTAAATCCTGATGGTGGTGAGAACCTGAAACTATCTACCATGAATATCAGAGGCGCGATAGAAGATACGTTGTACAAGGCAATGATACCGGTACCTGAAGAGGTATTGAAGAGAGAATCGGAAAATAAGCAATAAAAATTCTAAAGAATTTATTTTTAAAACCAAGCTATATTATGAACTATCCTTATCAGATCACCAGCCAGGAGGCTTACAATGCGGCCTATAAAAAAAGTGTAGAAGACCCTGAAGGTTTTTGGAGTGAATTAGCATCCAATTTTGTGTGGCGGAAAAAATGGGACAAAGTACTGGAATGGAATTTTACAGAGCCAAACGTGAAATGGTTTATTGGCGGCAAACTGAACATTACGGAAAACTGCCTGGACCAATGGGCTAAGAAACAACCTGATACACCTGCCATTGTATGGGAGCCCAATGATCCTAATGAAAAGAGTGTGTCTCTTTCCTACAAAGAATTACTGAATAAGGTGATCGAATTCGCGGTAGTTCTCAGGAATAATGGTGTAAAAAAAGGAGACAGGGTTTGTATCTATATGCCAATGATACCTGAACTGGCTATTGCCATGCTGGCGTGTGCGCGAATAGGAGCTATTCACAATATTGTTTTCGGTGGGTTCAGCGCCAAGAGCATCCGCGACAGGATAGAAGACAGCCAATGCAGCTTTGCCATCACATCAGACGGCGCTTACAGAGGTGCGAAATCTATAGACCTGAAGGCTGCTATGGACAAGGCTCTGGAGGGAGAGACTACGGTAAAAAAAGTAATCGTATTTAATCGTACAGGCAATACCGTTACCATGAAAGAAGGCCGCGACCTTTGGTGGCATGATGAGATAGCAAAATTGAAAGGACAAAATCTCAGCGACCCCATTGAAGAGATGGATGCTGAAGACATGCTTTATATACTATACACATCCGGATCTACCGGCAAGCCGAAGGGTGTTGTTCATACTACAGCAGGATACATGATCTACACTACCTACACCTTCGTCAATGTATTTCAGTACAAACCCGGCGATATGTATTTCTGTACTGCCGATATCGGATGGGTAACAGGTCATAGTTACATTGTTTATGGTCCATTGGCAGCGGGAGCTACCTCACTGATGTTTGAAGGTATCCCTACCTATCCTGATGCCGGCAGATTTTGGGATATTGTAGATAAATACAAAGTGAACATCATCTACACTGCACCTACAGCTATCAGAAGCCTGATGGCACATGGACTGGATCCTTTGAAGGGAAAAGACATGAGTTCACTGAAAGTAATCGGCAGCGTGGGAGAGCCGATCAATGCAGAGGCATGGCAATGGTATTTCGAACATGTAGGAAAAAGCAATTGCCCTGTAGTAGATACCTGGTGGCAAACAGAAAACGGAGGAATCCTGATTTCAACCCTTGCAGGTATAACACCGTCGGTACCAACATTTGCAACGAATCCACTCCCTGGTGTACAGCCGGTATTAATGGATGAGCACGGTAATGAATTGAAAGGGAATAATGTGGCAGGAAACCTGTGCATCAAATTTCCGTGGCCTTCCATGTTACGCACCACTTATGGAGACCATGAAAGATGCAGACTCAACTACTTCACAGCATATCCCGGATATTACTTCAGTGGCGATGGAGCGTTGAGAGATGAGAACGGATACTATCGTATCACGGGCCGTGTGGATGATGTATTGAATGTGAGCGGCCACAGGATAGGAACTGCCGAAGTAGAAAATGCGATCAACGTGCAGGATAGCGTGGTAGAAAGCGCTGTCGTTGGTTTTCCGCATGATATCAAAGGACAGGCATTGTATGCATTTGTGATACTCGATGGAAAGATTTCTGAAGCCGACGCCCTCGCAAAGATCAATGACGCTGTCAATAAAGAGATCGGGCACTTCGCCCGGCCTGATAAAATTCAGTTTGTAAAAGGACTTCCCAAAACAAGAAGCGGAAAGATCATGAGAAGGATCTTGCGAAAAATAGCCGAAGGTGAAATGGACAATCTCGGAGATACAACAACACTGCTGGATCCGGAAGTGGTGGAAGAGATCAAGAAGAACAGGCTATGATCTGTCAATCTTAAACAAAACATTGTAATAAAAGGAAGACCATTGTCAATAAGGCAATGGTCTTTTTCTACCGGGAAGAATATGCCACGCATTGCTAGAGAAGGATCGTAGTCCTTCGAAATCCAATTTACCCAAAAGCAATTCTCACAATACCATTTCAAATCTGCAAAAATTAGTGGCAAGGTATGCAGTCCACCTTTCACCTGATACCTGCCACTAAAAACAACCTACTTTCTCATTCATCAATTAGTTTTGACCAGGCCTCCTCCCCTTTTTCTCAGAAAAATCAATACGCCGCCAACAAGGACCAGGAGAATCCCGAAGCCGGTAATAATGGTATTCATAAATCCAACACTGGTATGGTAAGTGAGGACAGCCTTTCCAAAACTATCCTTCTCCACTTTACCATCCTTTGCACCTGCCGGAAGATAGATCTGCTGGGTTTGCTCAACCAAACCTCCGTTAACAGCATAATTTGCATCCAATTTAAATTGCTGATCATTGATCTTCATGATATCCGGGTCTTTGGTATCCAGTTCCGCTTTCCACTTGCCAGCCTTATCCACTGAAGCTACTGCCAGCGCTTTCATCTCCAGCGTGTAGGTACGTTCCATCTGATCTTCATTATACTTAAAGTCTTTTAGAAAAAACTTTGGCATTCCTTTCTCTATCTGGCGTTTGAGTAAAGAAGTATTGTTGCCCAGGCTTCTCTTGAACATATCCCATTGTGATGCATTCAGTTTCATAGTCACAGAAATAGAAGCATTGCCCAATTCATCCAGTTTGATTTCCATTTTCTGTTTCGTTCCTTTGATTTCTTCCTGCCCTGCTGCTGAGAATCCCGCGAAGGATATTCCACTAAATAGAATGCATATACGAAAAATATTTGTTTTCATGATTGTTATCTTAAAGAGTTGAGAATATTCTGAATAGACTGTTGAAATTTATTTCCATATCCACTGGTAGTGCCCACCGCAATACCTGCCATTCCTCCATTTGCAGGCTTGAATGCAGCCACCCATTGTATAGACATTTCGCCTCCCCCGGACTCGCCCTGTATCAAGGTGAAATTTCCACTCTGCCCGGCAGGTGCATATTGCAGGTATCCTCCTCTCGCCTGCACATTCTGTTGTACAATCCGGATAGCCTGTTCTGCGCTCTGCACACCGGGAAACTGATATACTTCCAGGTAAGCATTGCCTGACGGATCTGAAAATAATTTCTTCAGTTGTCGTACCGCGTCCGGCGATGCCTGGATGCTCTGCCATGATCCGGGATACGCGAAGGATACCGCACCATTGTAGGTACGATAACCCGATGGTGCGCCGGAATTATTACCTGTGTTTCCACCACCCGTATTTCCACCACCACCCGCATTACCGCCACCGTTGTCCGTCGTGTTTTGCTGCATATTTCCCTGCGGCATGTTGTTGGTGTTTAGGGCATAGTTCAGTTCAAAACTCTGAGCTATCTCATCAATTTTCTGTCGGAGAAATTGATCATCTTTTAATTCCATTGCCAGCGCTCCGTTCTTAATTGCTTCACGAACGTCCAATACCTGGTAACGATCATCGCCCGACTGTACCCCTTTCATAAACTCTCCCAATTCCTTCATTCCTGTCGCAAAAGCTTGCTGAGCGGTAGCTCTGCCTCCCATTCCCTCGCCGCCGATGCCCGTAGCCTCTATTGCGTAATATTGTCCTTTCATTCGGAAACCCGGATAAGCATGCCCCGGAATAAAATAAATAACAGGATCTAACCCTGCATTCATCATAACACTTGCATACAATATTGACAATTCAATACACAACCCTGTTTTGCCCGTAACTACTTCCCTCGGCAGCCGGATGCTTTGTGTAACTGAAGAAATACCATTATCCTGGGAGGGGACACCGCTGGTACCGCTATAAACCATGTGGCTCAGGTAAGTAGCATCATAAATTCCACCCAGGAACCGTACGCCTTCTTCGGGCTTGTTCTCTACGCTGGCAGCTTCACCTTTCAAAATCTTCTCCTGTATTTTCTGGGTGAAGTATTTTATAATGGGATCTTCGGGAGTTACAAAACAACTGATAAGGGTATTGTTGTCAAAAAATTCTCCGGGAGTTCTGATCTCATCATAGGGAATAAAAGTGTACATGAATTCATTGCGTCCTTTTATTTCTATAGGAAAAGTTTCTTCCACGTCATTCAGGTTACTCCCGGTAATTTTGATGTTTACCTTTTCTTTGGAAGGAGTCGTTTTTTCAACAATCTTCTGATCAAAGGCAGGATAACAATTGACTACTACAGATTGGTTGGGAAGTAATACCGGAATCTTCTGGATGGATTTTTTTTCGATATATCCCGGAATCTCTATAGAAACATCAACGTTTCTCGCCGTTGCACTACTGTTATTTGTTACAAGCATTTTGAACAATGAATACTTGCCTTCGAGGGCATCTTCATTTTCATAAACTTTGTAAACCGCCGGCATGATGACTGGCGCATGATCGATTTTAATCTCCAGGTTGGCTTTTGAAACCAGTCCTGTTAATGGCTTTCGGAATAGAACCCCTGCTCCTAATAGTATCAGTACCACGGGGACAACGATACTCTTGCTTTTTGTTAATTGATGAATGGCTTTCATAATAATTATTTTTCAGGTAATAAATGGACGAGAACCAAAACCTAATTGTTATTTGTTTTAAATCGTAGAAACACTCCCGATGTCATCAAAAAAGAAAAGGATTAATAAAAAATATTTTGACTGTTTCTTACACCATCCTGAAATTCAAAATCGTCCGTAGATTTTCGGGTATTATCCCTGGTCTTGGCAAGGGTACCGGTTAATCGAGATATTGTTTCAGAATAATCCATTCTCCTGAACCTAGATTTTGCAGTGAATATTTGATTTGCTTCAATAATTACATAACCAATACATTTGTGCCCAAAATAAATATCAATGAAAAAGATTTTGCTCCTGATCCCTGTGCTGTTTTTCGTCTCATTTTCCAATGCACAGAAAACGGATTTTTCTGATACGGCATGGAAACATGAGTATCGTGGCTCCTATCCTATCATCAACAACCTGGTACATACCAAACTCGATGTACGTTTTGATTTTCCAAAACAGATCATGTACGGAAAGGCGTGGTTGACTTTGAAACCGCACTTCTATCCTACCGACTCTCTGGAGTTGGATGCAAAGTATATGGACATAAAAGAAGTAGCCATTTTAAAAGGCACCGTGAAGTCTAAATTAAAATACAGTTACGATAGCCTGAAGTTGTACATTACCCTGGACAAGACTTACAAAAAGGATGAGCAATACACCGTTTACATCGATTACATTTCACGACCGGAAGATGTGAAGTCTGTAGGAAGCGCCGCAATCACAGAAGCCAAAGGATTGTATTTTATCAACGGCGATGGCAAAGGAAAATACATGACGCAACTGTGGACACAAGGCGAAACAGAAGCCAACAGCGTATGGATGCCTACCATCGACAAACCTGATCAGAAAACAACGCAGGAAATCTCTATGACAGTACCCGGCAACATGGTAACACTGAGCAACGGACTGATGACTTCTCAAAAAAAGAATGCAGACGGCACACGCACCGATACCTGGAAAATGAACCTGCCCAATTCTCCGTATCTCTTCTTTATGGGTGCCGGCGATTTTGCCATCATCAAAGACAAATACAAGAACATTCCTGTCAATTATTATGTAGAAAAGGAATATGCTTCTGTGGCCAAGAAAATCTTTGGAGAGACACCTAAGATGATTGAGTTCTTTTCCAAAATTTTGAATTATCCTTTTGCGTGGCCCAAGTATGATCAAATGGTGGGAAGAGAATATGTAAGTGGCGCAATGGAAAATACTACGGCTACCTTGCACCAGGATGGCGCATATCAAAACGCCCGTGAACTCGTGGATGGCAACCGTTGGGAAAGCGTCATCGCTCACGAACTATTCCATCATTGGTTCGGAGACCTTGTTACTACAGAGAGTTGGAGCAACATAACCGTGAACGAATCCTTTGCTAATTATTCTGAATACCTGTGGAACGAATACCGCCATGGCAAAGACTATGCAGATGACAAAGGATTCGAAGACATGCAGGGCTACCTGATGAGCAATAGCAGCAACAAGGATTTAGTAAGGTTTTTTTACAAAGACAAAGAAGATGTTTTCGATGCTGTGAGTTATAATAAAGGTGGAAGAATATTACACATGCTTAGAAACTTTGTAGGTGATGATGCTTTCTTCGCTTCATTGCATAAATATCTTACCGATAATAAATTTCAGCCGGCCGAGGCACAGCAGCTCAGGTTGGCATTTGAAGCCGTTACAGGAAAAGATATGAATTGGTTTTGGAATGAATGGTACTATGGCAGTGGAGAACCTCATCTCGATATTTCCTACAAATACGAAAATGGCAACCAGGTTGTGTATGTAAAGCAAACGCAGAAAGGCCAGATTTTTACAATACCCGTTTATATTGATGTCTATAGTACTGCCAGTCAGAAAACAAGATATAAGGTATGGCTTAAAAATGCTGTTGATTCCTTCTACTTCCCTTCGGTACAAAAACCTTCATGGGTGAATGTAGATGCAGACAAAGTATTGCTTGCCATCAAGGACGATCACAAGACACCTGATGAATTCGAACTGCAATACAAGAATGGAAGCAATTATTTAGACCGGCGTGAAGCATTGGAATTTTTTGCAGCCAGGGAATCATCAAACCTGGTTTTGGGATTGAATGATAAATATTCCGGACTTCGTTTGCTGACACTCGAACTTCTGCAAAATACTCCGCTTATACAGGCGCCATCTACACTTTCCATCATTGCACAAATTGCAGCAAAAGATCCGGACAAACTGACCCAGGCCAAGGCATTGGAAGTCCTTGCGGCTACCAAGTCACCTGAGTATAGTTCAATTTTTGAAAAGTTTTTGAACGACTCTTCTTATTCTGTTTCCGGCGCAGCACTGGAAGGGTACGCAACTACGAATCCGGACAAGGCTTACGAAATGGCAAAGTCTTTGGCTAAAGATGCAAAGGGTGGGAGTGGCCAGGCCGTTTCCAAAATACTGTTTGGTATGGGCAAAGAAGCAGACTTCGACATGCTGCTTGGTATCTTCAACGGATTGCCACTCAGCAATGACAAGATCATGGCTGCCATGAGTTTTGCGAGGTACCTGACTAAAGTGAGCGACGCTGAAAAAGCAAAGAAAGGTGCTGATGCCATTTTAGAAACAAGAAATGGTGTACCTGAACAATATCGTTCTTATGTCGATCCTGCATTCCAAAAAGCATTGGATGCCATTGCTGATGCGCAATTAAAAGCTGGTCATACTGATGTAGCCAATTACATCAGGAATTTGCTGAAATAGGAATAGACCGATTGGATAAATTTCATACCCTTTGCTTTTGAAAAAGGCAAAGGGTTTTTGTTTTGACTGCATTTGCTTTTTATGGTACATACGAGGCGATTACGTTAACTTTTGCTTCTTATATTATGTCCTTCAACTAAGAAGTTTTAATGTTAGCGTTTTGAAATTGCCATCTTTGTTACCATTGGCTATTGTTGCAACACAAAGTAGAATATCCGCATATCCATTACTTCCCCGAAGCGGCTCCGGCAAGGGATGCTGCGGTCACATGAATTTCCACTTGTACATGGTATGACTTTTTTTATTGATTTGCAGCGTCCTCTTTGGGAGAGACGCTGCTTTGAAGAAATTATTGCACTCGGATACTCACCCTTAATTTTATTTGGATTTGTCCACTCAGCTTTTGAACTTTCATGATACCTTACTTTATTTCAGCCGGCGTCTGGCATATTTGCGTATTCTATGATATGCAAATATGTTTGCTGGGCGTAGTTTTTTATTTTAAGGAAATTATCTAAATGCTTCTCCAGCAATATAGGTGTCGAAAAATTCTTGAAACTTTTTTATTTTATGATTTTCAAGCACAACATAATGGACGAAGTCTGAGGAGTAAACCTTTTGAGTCTTTATAGCTTTGCATGTCATACTCCCGATTACTGCAACAGAATCAACATCTGTTAGAAACCTTTTAGGCAAAAGTTCTAATATTTCTTCTGAACCTTTGCCAATATTTATCCAATCTAAGAAGCCTTTATGCCCATGTCTGGTTCCTCCGGCAGGGTTATATGGATTTTCAGGCTCCCCCCATTCAACATTTTCATCCAAAATATCCAAGATTCTGTCTATGTCTCTTTTTGAAAAGGCGTCATAAAGAGACTTTACAGTAGCGATATTTTTATCTGTCTTATTCACAACTTGTTCTTTCATTTGTCTTACCCTGAAATAGGTTGACCATTTTTTATTTAAAAATAGGGTTTAAAATTGTAACCAGGAACATTGATATGTTTTGCTTCCTCACAGGTCTCCGGCAAGGGACACTGAGTTCAAAGGATTTTCCGTTTGTAATAGCATGGCTTCTTTTATTGGAATGAAGTACAATTAATCGTTCGTATTGATTTGCAGCGTCCTCTTTGGGAGAGACGCTGCCATGAAGAATATCTTTTCATGGTTTTCCTTGTCTATAATGTCCATAAAAACGACAAACTTCTTTTGATTAAAAAGAGAACCGTATTCAAATAGTTCTTTAAGAATCTCTTTCATCTGTCTATTTGTTTCTGTTTGGCGTCACTCTTTTTCTGACCGCTAACGATTTTGGCGTTTATTTTTTGAGATTAAAATTCTGATGTCTAGAAACAAGTAAATACAAGCAGCTACAATTACTCCAATTCCTTTCAATTTATCTTTAAGAGTTATCGGAGAGCTTGTCAATTTATCAATCCCGAACCAAATGAGGAACACACAAAATAGATAAGCAAAAACCCGAACAATAGTTTTTTTTAAAGTCCATTCGGTATTTTCCTTTTGCGACAAATTTTGCATTTATTGATATTTTGTTCGTTAATTTATTTTTGTCATTTAGCAGGTTTCATAGGCGGTTTCAAATTTCTATTGCAACGCTTACATGAAAATAGGATTTGTTTTGGAATCTGCTTTTTCGATTCATGAATCCTCAGAATTTTAGGTTCAGAAAAAATCCCTTACCAGTCCATCGATATGTCCTTTTAAATACCATCACTTATCCTGGAAAACATAATGTGATCCTCTTGAAGCAAATGGTTTCACCTACCTGCACTAATCCCAGGTTCTTAATGATTGCAATAAAGATTCAGATGATTACGACTTCCCTTTACTCTTGTAAACGGTTCTGGAGTCGATACGTGTGTTATTCAGCAATTCCTCCACCGATTGATTGAGAATATCGTATTTCTTTGTCTTGAATAATTCCATCTTTTCTCGGGGCAATTGCAATTTGAAATCAGCGCCGGTTGACAATACATTTTCCATCTGCGGATTCAACAAAGTGAAGGTGGACATCTCCATGCCTGTCTCTTTTGCAATGACAGATGCTTTGAACCTGCCGGATATCATTTCAGTTGTTAAGTTTTCCTTTAGTGAGTCGGGAATGTTGGCAGTGATGGCATCCTGCGAATAGATGGTTCCTTCGCCCTGGTTGCCATTCTCCATGATAAAGTGTGTGGCAATAAATTTCTTCACATGATTGCGCGATTCTTCGGGCAAGTAGTATTGCAATTTCCAGAAGTCGTGGCTGCCGCTTCTCCTGATGGCGCTGTACACCCTCCCGGGTCCGCCATTGTATGCGGCAATGACTAGCAGCCAGTCATCGAGGTCACGGTACAATTTCAAAAGATATTTCGCTGCAGCGTTAGTGCTCTTGGTGTAATCAGTTCTTTCGTCTATCGTAATATCCACCCGCAGTCCATAACCACGTGCCGTACCCGGCATAAACTGCCACGGCCCGCGTGCGCCGGCTACAGAAAGCGCGTACGATTTCAAATCACTCTCTATGACGGCAAGGTATTTCAACTCATGAGGCAATCCATATTTTGAAAGTATGCCATCAATCAGATTAAAATAAGTCTCAGAACTCTTACCCAGTTTCTTGAGATACTCCGTATGCGACCTCAGGTAATCCTGCATATAACTCTCCGCATAAGGATTGATCTGTTGTGAATATGGAATGAGCGGATTGTAAGTATAGTTCTTGAAAAGATTTTTGAACCCATATTTCGTGACCTGGCTCAGGTAGTCCACATTTTTCTTATCGGAAGGGCCGGAGGCGATCACATCATCTATTGCTTTCACTTCTACTTTGGGCATGGCGCTATCACTGATCATGGCACTGTCCTTTACTTGCGCAAAACCAGTAACACCGGCCTGGCAAAAAACCAACAACAGTATGATCTTTACAAATCTCATTTACAATGATTGCTTGTGATGCTGCATCAGGTACGTTGAAAACTCCAGTAAAGTTACTTCATTCTGCCTGCGGGAAATCAGTTGCACACCAAAGGGCATTCCGTTTGAGTGGCGAAACAGCGGAAGCGAAATGGCGGGAATACCTGTAAGGTTTGCATAAACTGTGAAGATATCTGCAAGGTACATTGCCACAGGGTCTTTCTCTACATTGCCGAGGCTGAATGCAGTAGCAGGCGCTGTTGGCAATATCACCACATCATATTTATCAAAAATATTTGCCGCTTCATCCGAGAGCATCTTCCTCACCTTCTGTGCCTTGGAAAAATACGCATCAAAATATCCTTCGCTCAGTACATAGGTGCCCAGCATGATACGCTTCTTCACCTCCCAACCAAATCCATTGGACCTGTTTGCCTTGTAAAATGATTCAGGATCAGGTTGCTTCCCGGGATGACGGTAGCCATACCGGACTCCATCATAACGGCTAAGGTTAGACGAAGCTTCCGCGGTGGTCAAAATATAGTATGCAGGAACAATATAATCTATCAGGTCAAGAGAGATATCATCGACAGTAAGTACTTCCGGTCTCAGCGCTTCGCACAACCCGGAAATAGCTCCTTTGATTTCACTATCAATGGACGGATGCTCCACTGCATTTCGGAATACGCCGACGCGTAAACCGTTGATGTCTTTTACTTCCTTATATAAATCAGGCTTTGCAGGATTTGTAGTACTGTCATGTACATCAGGGCCACTGATCACATCCAAAATGAGTCGCGCATCTTCCACATTGGTTGCAAATACGCCGATCTGATCAAAGGAAGAAGCATAAGCGATCAGCCCATACCTGCTGATGGTACCGTAAGATGGTTTGATACCTACCACACCACAGAAATCTGCGGGTTGCCGCACACTGCCTCCTGTATCGCTACCCAGGCTGGCCATGCACAAACCCGCGCTTACGGCAGCAGCCGATCCACCGGATGACCCCCCGGCTACTTTATTTTCATCAAAAGGATTTTTGGCAGAGCCATAACAGGAATGCTCATTCGTATTTCCCATTGCAAACTCATCGCAATTGCAACTACCGATGATGATGGCATCTTCACTCAGGAGATGCTGTACTGCTGTAGCATGATACAAAGAGGTAAATCCTGAAAGCATTTTGGAAGATGCCGAAAGTGGATGGTCTTTATAACTGATCACATCTTTCAGGCTGATGACCACTCCATGCAACCGGCCAACAGGCGCTCCGGACATCCTCTTCTTGTCCAGCGCTTCAGCACGAGCGAGGGCTTCTTCAGCAAATACATGCACATAAGCATTCAAAGATTTCTTTGATTCAATCTGCTGAAGATAATGCTTCACTGCATCAGTACACTGTACAATACCTGCAATTAATGCCTGCCGGTACCCGGAAATATTATGAAACTGGAACAAAAGCGGGAACGGATAATGATCAAAAAATTATTTTTCTGCCTGATCTGAGATAGAACCTTTGGCAGCAGTATCGGAATCCACTTTCTCATTCTTGTTCTTTCCCCGCGCATCATTGAATTCCTTGACACCACGGCCTAATCCGCGCATGAGGTCAGGTATTTTTCTGCCGCCAAAAAATAACAGAACGATCAGACCGATCAATACCCATTCAGTACCTCCCGGCATTCCCCATAAAAATTGTGGATGGACTAAAAAGTTCATTGGTGTATTAAATTATTAAGAGTGTAAAGGTAGATGAAAATGGACAGAATACAGTCTGAACAAACGAAAACAAAAGATTTTCAGTGGATAGCTATGTCCAGTACTAAAAAAAACAGCCTGAAATCTGTATCAGCAAACAGGTGGTCGTACCATAGGGACAAGAGCTATCATAGAACCTACGGTCACATTTCAGTTGTCTGCAATTTGATGAAGGGGAATTCATAAAATGGGGCGTTTTCTTGGAGACATTGGTTGCTATAGTTTATTTGTGCAAGCGCCAGCTTTTCTTTTGACTATGACACTGACCACAAAAACACTTCTTGCACTAAGCATGAATTACCTTGCTTATGAAAAAATCATCATTTATTACAATGGATTGTGACTTCAATTGCTGAGTGCACTATCCAATATTTTCCTAATTTGCACTAAATCCTCATTACCGGAACTACGGAAAATAATTTTACCCCCTGGATTTAAAAGAATGTAGGTAGGATACGCCTGGACTAAAAACCTTACTGAAGTAAGCGTATCTATTTTATCACCTGTTGCCGGTTGGTAGATTAAATGCCATGGAATTCCATGTTCTTTCTCAAACACTGCGAACTTTTCTTTATTGTCTTCGTGTTCAACAGCTATACTTGCCATGCTAAAATTAGAATTGCTGCTAAATCTTTCATAGATTTTTTTTAACTCTGGAATCGCTTCAATGCAGGGCTTACACCAAGATCCCATAAAATCTAATAATACATATTTCCCTTTATTTCGGTTTGTTGAAAATACATGCCCTCTGGTATCAATATGGTACATCATTGGTGCAGAAAGACCAATATCACCACCTGCGGCTGTAGATGAAACCGATGTCAGAAAAGCTTTGCTCAAATCAGGAGCTACAGAATCCACCTTGTAAAATTCATGCCTGCTCAGGAAGGGGTCATGCAGCTTATAATATTTATCATTATTTATACTATCTATTGTTCCAGCATAAAATGTAGAATAGCCGGTAAACCTGGAGATAGGTATCTGGTTGCTGATATATAAAAACCCGCCATCAGGCAATTTTGCCTTCCATATATTATCACCGGATATCAGAATGTAAAGATTCTCTTCCTGAGGATCAGGGTAGGTTATGTTTACCAATTTTGATGGGTGGAAATATAAATTCTGAGTTTCTTGATAAATTTTCCCTTGATAAAAATATTCGAGAGTTGGGTTTATATTAATAGCTGCTTTAAACTTGTTGGGATAATTTTTTAGTGAATCAATATTAAAAGAGAAAACCGAGTCGTCCTCAAAATTTTTATCGTTGTTGCAATCGAAGATATAAAAGCGATTATTTCCTTTTCTATAAATCAATATGCCTATACTGCTATTTACAGATGATTTTGAAAGAGACAGGGTGTCGAGCCTGAATAAATTAATCCATTTTAATAATTTAATTTTTTTTTCCTTACCAAGCAGATAATTCGAATATAATGTTTGCTCAGGCTGAATATCGTACAGCTTGATAACATAGTTGCTATCTATGCTGGATGGTATTTTATACATGCCCCGATCATTTTCAAGTTTCTGAACACCCATATAACTCCACAAATTATTAAAGGATGACACCTGCCTTAAAGGAACACAAAACGTATTCTGTGATTGAGAACTGGATGTGAAAAATATCTGGAGAAATACTATTACAACACGTGACTTTAACATACTATATAAATACCTATTTATCTTATATTGAAATACCTTAAAGAAAAATACAATGATAGTTTCTTCATATTACACATCGACATGTCCCCTGCTTCCGCAAACACTGTCATTTACACATCTGGTTATATTGCCATCACAAATAACTGCTACAACAAAACTATAATCCGCTCCCCCGTTTTCATCTTTGCAATATCTCGTTTTACAATCAGAGCCACTACAGCTAACAGTAAGCAATCCTGTTTTACATTTAACGGAAATTGAGCAGCCTTCTCCCCCACTTCCACTTTGACAAAATCCATTTACACATATTTGCCCGGGAGGGCAATCTGCATCGTTCATACATGGACCCCAAGACCACTTGTTACATTTTGTCGTTCGGTTTTACTAAGACTTCTGCCTAATTTTTTCTGTTGTTTCATTTTTTTAAATTTTTAAGATTAAAAGAAATATATGATGTCCTTGAGTTCATACATTCTTGGTAATTCATATCCGTCAACAAAACAGGTCGGGGTATATCTAATATTCATCTTTTCGCACCAGCTACTCATAGCCTCCAGTTCCTTCCCAAATAACAGCAAATTTTCTTCGATGGGGTAACGTTGCTCAAATGTAGCATAATTCCTTCTTTCCGCGCCATACCAATCCTTCAACGCGGCCTCGACAATTCTTTTGTCCTTGAGATTATTTAAAGCCATGAAATGTTTGACAGGAGCAGCCTTTATATCCTTCTCACTATTTTCTGCTGTAAAAATAATTTGAAGCTTAATGTCCGGATTCGCTTCCAATATTTCTTCAATATCCCTATGGGCTTTTGCGCAGGGACCACAATATGGATTACACACCTTAACTAAAGTATGCTTAGCGTCCGGATTCCCTATCATAATACCTAACCCTGCTGTTGGTTCACTTATTTTCCTTTGACTTTGAAGAATAGAATGAAATACCTGAGGATGATACTTTAACCTGGCAGCTTCTTTTTTATAATTACCGGCACTTCTCGCTTTTCTCAAAAGAGGTTTTAAAAATCCCCCGATTAAAAGAGGAAAAATAAAGGAAATAAATACCGATATAAATAAAGACATATTAAAAGACGAAAGAGGTATCAGATATGGGGTATTGGCGTTATAACACACAACCATTTGTGACATTAATATGACCTGTACGGTAATGCACAAATGACACCACTGTCTTACTTACCATTGATAAGTTACGGAATAAATAACAAAGGGAAGAGCTACGACGTTTAACCACGAAAAAAGAGGCATTGATAACCCGGGCTGCCCAAAAAAAGACAATAAAAAAATAAACTCTCCTGTAAAATACAAAAACCCTATTTCACTCCAACCAATTACCCCGAAAAGCTTTGCTGCTTTAGAATCTAAAATTGCGTTACAACCGGCATTTTTTTCCGAAGTGCAAAATTGCTGCAATACTGTATTGTCGTGAGTAATCCCAGTCCACGATAATATACCACTTATAATAACGCCTAAAAAAGTTAAAAACATTAAGATACCCGGCCATAAACCGCCCGCATCGAAATTAATTACCCCATATAACAAGACCGCTACAAAACCGAACCCTAATGAGATAGGAATGTAATTTCTACGCCAAAATTCTTCTCTTCTCTTTTTATCATATTCCGGTTCACCAGCATCTGGCTCAGGATAAGGCAACAAAACGATACGGCTCCATTCTTTAAAAAAATCTTCTCGGCTCTTTGTTTTTGCCTTTCCTCCATTATCCAGATACGTAATATCTGTTTTGATATCAGTTACTACAAAAAAATACCCGCCGCTATCATCTGTATAGGCAATGAACGGAACTGGTAAATCGTTCAATCTATTTTCTTCTACCTCTATACAAGCATTATTAATTTTCCATTTCCTGAGACTGTCGCTTATGCTATCCAAACTTGGAAAAAAAGGGTGATTCTCTAATGTTTCCTCAACAGTAGAAGCCGTAACATTTATAGATAAGCTGTTAATTAAATTTACCGTTACGGCTGATACATTCGATTTTTGAGAAGGATAAAAGACTTTTTTCAAGAGCATAAAAGAAAATCTTTTAAAATTACATCCTGGCTAAAACTGTAAAATCCACACAATTCATTTTCACTGCTTATAAAGTTAACTATTTCAACTGTAACCGAAACCTGACAGATTAATTATCACTTCATTATCTCATCAATTTTTTCATAAATAGCTTCATCTTCTCCCACATACCTTGCAACGATATCCCCTTTTGGATCTATGATGATCTTCGTAGGAAACCCTGCGACGCTGTATTTGAGAATCAGATCATCATCGGGCCTGCTGAGTACCTGGTGCCATTGATAATCCTTATTCTTATCAAGAAACCTTCTCCAATTTGTGCCGTCATCAGATTCCTGTGCTATGCCAACGATTGTCATTTTGCTTTTGTACTTGTCAAAGTATTCTTTCATTTTCGGCATACCGGATACGCAAGGCCCACACCAAGTACCCCAGAAATCCAGGACAACATATTTCCCTTTTAATGATGATAAATCAAATTGCTTTTTATCATAGGTGTGCATCGATTTTATCTCCGGTGCAGGTTTGCCGATAGCCGTAGCTCTCAGTCCCTCAATACGTTTTACTACCTCAATGAAAAAAGGATTGGTATTGAGTTTCTTGTGATCCATTTTGTCGTACAGCGAAAATGATTCTTCTTTTGTAACCTGCGTTCTCAGCATCATATCGCCTAACAGCCATGCAGACGCGTAAGAGGAGGGATTGTCTTTGATAAAATTCTTTTTGATTTGGTCAACTTCCGCATCCAATGCATCCGCTTTCGCTTGCATCGACTTCATTTCAACCGTATCTTTAAATTGCTTTTTGGCAATCTTTACAGCCAGGTTAACACTTTCATTCATCAACGGATACACTGCTTTATTTAACCTTGCGAGGTCATTATTTGCCGGATCCCCTGACGGGTATGCATCTACGAAATCCGTGATCTTTCCGGTGATTTTCACGTGTGCACCGGGATAGACGATACATTGAAACTGGGAAGACTTTGCAGGAAAGTATCCACGATCAACTCTTTTCATCACGCTTTCGTTGGGAGGCCAGAAATTCAGCATTTTCATCTCATCAATTTTGCGGCTGTAAGTAAAGGCTCCATCCCTCACAATTGCAGAATCTCTTACAGTCGTTCCACTTTTGTTTTTGTAGAAAAAACGAATGGGTTTGGATTCGAGTCCGTCAATCTTTCCTGAAATCGTGAAGGTGCCTTCCTGCGCAAAGAGGGATGGGGAAAAGGCCAGCAGCAAAATGGTCAATAAATTTTTCATGATTACACTTGTTTTATGTTGTTTTTTGTTCCAAAATTTCACGTTCTCACTGTAAACACCTTTATTATGAGTGTGCCATCACTATTTCGATCATATTCTTCAGTACATCCTCATTGTGTTCATCTGTCCTGAAATTCTTGTAGATGATTCTTCCATCTTTATCCAGCAGGTAATTGGTTGGCGCACCGATGTATCCCATATTTCCTCTTTCACGCCCTTTAAAATCTTCAAGCGGGACAAAAGTATAGCCACTGTGCTGCATGAATGGAATTACATAATCATTCTGGCTGGCTTCAATATTGATCCCGATATACTCCAGATTTTTACCTTTGAACTGATCCACCACATTCTGGAAGTGCGGAAATTCACCCCTGCACGGTCCGCATCCCGGAAACCAATAAGTAAGCAACACTACTTGTCCTTTCAGGTCATCCAATGACATTTTACTATTCGCAGGATACCTGTTGAGGGAGAACGATGTTGCTTTTTGTGCAGCCTTGTCAAGGATCGTCCACGTTTCATTACTGACTTCGTTCTTATTTTTATTCAACAACGCACCATAAGCATATACCTGTTCTTTGATCTTGTCGGATGGATTGACTGCATAATAATTCAACAACATATCGTAGGCATCATTCAGCCTGTTGTTTTCCTTATATGCCTGTGCTTTCAGAATCAAGAAATCCTGTTTTGCATCCATTCGCTTATTTAATTGAATCGTGTCCAATATTTTAATCGCATCACCATACTGTCCAGCCTGCATCAACTCCTTTGCTTTCTCAATATTAAGTGCCCAGTTCAATTGCTTTGCCCACATTGCCTTGCTTTTCTCATCTTTGGAACCATCCAGTACTTCCTTCGCAAGAGAAGCAGCCTTCTTTGTTTGTGGCATTAATACCAGGTCGTAAAATGATTCCTTCATATAATCACCTATACTTGTAAGAGGGTATTTCTCTTTCAATAGCTCATAAAATTTGACACGTGTATCAAAATTTTTACTTGCTAATGCCACAATGGAAATAGCTGTTTTTGTACGATCACTGTTTGGAAATTTCTTTACCATATCTAAAACGAGTGCTTCCCTTCTGGCTGGGTCATCATCGAAGGACAAAGCATAGTAAAATGCATAGTCAGGATCTTCGGGTGCGATCTCCTTTGCTTTGCGCAGATATTCAAAGCCTTCTTTAAATTTCCCCCAGCGGTCTGCATCGATCCATAATTCAAAATAGGCTTTGTCCATCTTTGGATTTAGTTCGAGTGCCTTTAGCAAGTAAGGTTTTGCGGCAGGGCTTTCTTTGGACCAGTAAGCATTTCCCAATGCAAAAGGTAAAATGGCCGATTTCGGATATTGCTTCATCCATTTCTTATACTGTTCAACGAATGCCGGATCATCCTTGGCACCATATTTACCAAAACCAGTGGCTTCCAAATAACGCTCGTGAAGGCCGATGTTGTCTGGATCCTTTGAAATAGAATCTGCAATTTTTTTCATCAGTACAGGATCTGATTGTGAATTTTTATCAGTCTGTGCAATAGATGCCTGCCTACCGCTTACTAAAAAAAGTAATGGCAACAAAATGGTCTTAAGAAATAATTTCATGGTATTCTAAATTTAATTTTTATTAATTCATTTTATTAATTTGAAGTGCAGTATTAGTATTGCGAAAAGATTATCTTTCATCCGGATTGACTGACAATCAAATGCAAATAAGGTATTCAAAAAAGGGGCTTTCGCCCCTTCATCACCTAAGGGAACACATGAGAAAACTTTTCCAAAAATTGATTATTCAAATATTTCCTGCAACTTCTTTGACAACTCTTCCCCGCGTACATTTTTTGCAATGATCTTTCCTGATGGATCTATCAATAAATTCTGAGGGATGGCCCGGATCCCATATTGCTTCGCAACAGCATTATCCCAAAACTTCAGATCACTTACATGATTCCACCACAATCCGTCTTTGTGAATTGCGTCTAACCATAACTGTTTCTTACCGGGCTGATCCAATGATACTCCGAGTATGGTAAAGTTTTTATCCTTGTATTGATTGAATGCCTTTACAACATTAGGGTTTTCAGCACGGCACGGGCCGCACCAGCTTGCCCAGAAATCTACCAGCACATATTTGCCTTTGAAATCCGAAAGCGATACAGGTTTGTCCAATGTATCGTTCTGTGTAAAGTTCATAGCCATGGCGCCCACTGCTGTCTTCTTCGCTATCTCGATCCGATCGTGCAGTGATTTACCTGAAAATGAATTTTTATTGGCTTCTGAAAGTCCCTTAAACAAAGGTTCAGCAACGGCCGGGTCTATATCATAGCCTACAAATTGATTCAGCAATGTCACTACAATCGGAGATGATGGATGTGACTGAATGTAAGGCTTCACTACCTTTTCATTCTTGTCTTTTACCATAGCCTCGTATTCATCCTGTATAGACTGCATACCCGCAAGGTCTTTTGCTTCCCTGAATTTATTGTACCTGGGGCCGAATGTCGCTTCCTGCTTGTCGTAAGGCTCCAGGAGTTTATTATAGGCTTCATATTCTTTCTGCGCTTTGGAGCCGGTTACTTTCGCAGACTCAAGAGAATCCTTAGCGATTACCTTGATGTTTCCAGCCTCGAGAAAGATATTCATATTTTCAGTCTTAGCTCTTTTCTCATTTTCCTTTTTGGGAAATCTGATGACAAGTGTAGCAAGTGTAGGCTCCTGTATTTTTCCTTTGAAGGCAAATACACCATTTTTTATATCAGCACTATCGGTGATTCTTTCATCACCGTTTCTGAAATAAAGCAGTGCTTTTTCTACCGGCTCTTTGAATGAGATTTTGCCGTTCAATTCAAAACTCTGTGCGTGCACATAAGAAAAGCCGGTGAAAAATAAGAGAAGGAATAAAATGATCTTTTTCATTTGTATTGATGTTTAGAATATTTTTTTTAAAATCAGATTCGTGGATTTTAATTCCCTTTGCTTTCCATTCCTCTCTCCAGCATTTGATGTATCATGGCTTCCAATACATCCTCATTACTTCCATCAGTACGGATATTCTTAAACACAATTTTTCCATCCTGGTCTATCAGGAAATTCACCGGAGCTGCGCCGCCATTGTCTAAGTTGCCTTTCTTTCTTCCTTCAAAATCTTCCAATGGCAAAAATGTGTATCCGCTGGATTTCATGAATGGAATGACATAATCATTTTGTTCCGGCACAATGTTGATACCTACATAAGCAAAATCTTTTCCTTTGAACTTATCCACTACATTCTGAAAATGCGGAAACTCTCCCCTGCATGGCCCGCAACCGGGAAACCAGTAAGTCAACAAAACCACTTTGCCTTTGAAATCAGAGAGCGATGTTTTTCCCTTAGTGAAATAATTGTTCAGCGTAAATGGTGTGGCAGTCTTTGCAAGTGTATCCCTGATCTCCCACACATCATTCATAACCTGCGATGCATTCCTCCCTAACTGTGCTCCATATTTTTTCAAATCCTGTCCAATCTCTGTTTCGGGCGATTTAGCATAGCTGAACTTTAAATCATCGTAAGCTTTCTCTACATTTCCTGAAGCGGCGAGTGCATTCGACTTCAGCAAGAGGACTATATCTCTCGCGCTGGAATACCTGCCAAACTTCATGCTGTCCATTATAGCGATAGCTTCATTGTATTTCTGCTGTTTCATCAGACCTTTTATCTCAACAAGATCTTTGGCAGTAGCAGCAGATTGTTCCCAGCTTTTCTTATCTCTGCCTTCCTTCGAGATGGTGACCATATAATCAGCAAGGCTTTCAGCTTTTTCTGGTGATTGCTTTTGCAACAGTTCAAAATAATTGTACATGCCTGATGACGACCATCCAAATTTCGAAGGTGGAAACTTGTTTTTCAGCATTTCAAAATACTTCACCTTATCAGCATTGTCCTGGCTTCTCACCGCCACCCAATATAATGCCTGTGCGCCTCTCTCACTATCCGGAAATTTATCGGCAACTGCTTCACTCAATGTTACATACTTTGCAAAATCTTTATCATCCCATGTACCTGCATAATAAAAAGCATAGTTTGGGTCATCCGGTTTTATTTCGGATGCTTTCCTGATATATTCTGCCCCTTTATCAAATTCACCCCATCTTTCCGCATCTATCCACAGGTCAAAATATGCCTTATCAAATTTCGGATCTATTGCAATCGCTTTCAGCAACCAGGGCTTTGCTTTCGGACTTTCTTTGTCAGCATAGGCATTGCCAAGCGCGTAAGGAAGTGCTGCAACTTTAGGATACTTCTTCATCCACTTTTCATACTGATTGCTAATGGCAGGATCATCCTTAGCACCCCACTTTGTGAATCCGGATGCTTTGAGATAAGCTTCATGCAGATCAAGATTCGAAGGATTTTTTTCAATGGCCATTTTCAGGCTATCCATTGTTTTTCGGGAATCATCCTGAGCCTGGGCATGAAGGCAACACAGCAATAGGCCGATCACCAATGTGCTAAAAACAATTTTTAAATTTTTCATCAAGATTAGTTTTTTTGTGAAGAAATTATAAGCAGCATGTTGGTAAGGAGTTGAATAATTCTTTACTAACATCATACTGAAATTCCAATAATTAAAATTGAGGTTATCATTATTTTTAATTCATCATTAAGTCCTATTTAATAATATCACCCAATCGCTTTAACAAGTATTCACCATGCAGGCCTCTTTCTATAATTTTACCTTGCGGATCAATCAGGAAGTTATCAGGAATAGGTTGGACACCATATAATTCCGCAACCTTATTCGGCGACTTCAAATCCGAAATATGTGTCCAGTGTAATTGATCTTTGGTGATCGCTTGCTTCCAACTCTTACTATCCTGATCTACGGAAACACTAATGATTGTAAAATTCTTGTCCTTGAACTTTTCATAAGCAGCTTTTAAAAACGGGTTATCCTTGCGGCAGGGGACACACCAGCTTGCCCAAAAATCCAATAAAACATATTTGCCTTTATAATCAGAAAGAGTAACAGGTTTCTTATTTACGTCATTCATTGTGAAGTCAGGAGCAGTCGCTCCAATCACACTTCTTTTTCTTCCTTCTATTTTTGTTGGCAACTTTGAAAGTATGGCTAACTGCTTTACCTTGTCCCCGAGATTATTGTAGTACGTTTCCAGTTGGGATACAGGAATGTTATCTGCGATCAGCATTAACAGCATTCCGCTGGCAAAGGAGTTCGGATGCTCTGCCACAAATTCATTTTCAAATAGGGCGACAGAATCTGTAAGTGCCACAATTTCATTCATTAAATTTTTATATTCCACAGATGATTTGTCAGTAATCGTTGCAATTTTCTTTTGGAGAACACTCCTGCGATCATAGTAAATATTCATTTTGCTCATCGCGTAATTGTATTCATCATTGCCAGTAGTTCCGTTTACAATTGTATGTGTGAGGTCCTTATTGTTTCCATTGATTGTAATATCTCCCTTTTCAATTAAGAAAGTGAAATTTCCATTTGTTGACCTTCCGGCTGTTGTCTGGGCCCATACAAAGGAGGGGATAGACGCCGTACCCTTATAATGAAAATGATCATTTTTTGTAGGAATAATAATCATCTCCCGCTTTTGATTTTCGGAAAAGACACTCAGGAAAAGTGTATCATTATTCATCCCTTTTATCTGTCCTTTGATGGTATAGTTAAAGGAGGTTTGTCCGAAAACTGTTCCACCCAGTGTCAGACAGATTATTACTAGCAAAACTCTTAATTGCAAAAAGATCGAGACGAATCCAAAATTGACATTTAAAACCATTTCTGTTATTAATTAATAATTCTAAGGGATTATGCTCTAATAAGAATCATCCTTTTCAGATATTCGCGTCATACACTCGAACTATTCCGGCTTAAAGGGATGGATTTTTAAAGTAGCTTCCACCCCTTCCTTTCCTAAAGAGCACATTTTATTACTAAGATCCTAATAACTATTTTGTTCAATCACACCCTGGCTACTGATAATTTCAGTACGAGGAATCGGTGTAGCATATCTTTTTGAATTCTTATCCAGCGTATAAGTAATTGGAGCCTGGTTTGCCTGCACACTTGATGCAGTGAATGGATAAAAAGTCTTGGTCACTACTACATCATCATTCGGATCATCATTATTGTTGATCCTGCGCAGATCGAACCAGCGCATAGTGAAAGGCATCTCTCTTCTTCTCTCTTCCAAAATAATTTTGATGGCTACATCTTTTGATTCAGCAGTGAGCGCCGGAGTACCTGTTTTCATTCTCTTGACACGAAGCATATTCAATGCAGACATAGCACCAGGCACATCACCTGTACGTGCAAGGCACTCTGCTTTGATCAGGTACATTTCTGCAGTGGTAGGCCCGCTTGGTACCCTGTCTTTGAAAAAGAAGATATAACCCGGATAGCTATAGGACGGTTTTACCATACCCCGGTCGTAAGAGTAATCTTCTACTATGTGATACTGATATCTGAGGTCATTGTCTTTATCATAGAGATCGAGCAATTCCTGACTTGGCACATACCACCAATAACCGAAGTTCAACATTCTAAAGTACAGAAATTCTTTCCATCCGATCATATCAGTTACAGCTATCTGGTTGTCGTGGGTATAAGGATACTTTAAGGTTACCGTTTGCTGCTGTGGGGTGCCAGCGTCAACAGTTACTGACCTATCCCTCCCATAATACATTTCCGTATTGTAATCTACGAGAACGTTATACTTGTCAAGAGCCGCGTTAGCGTATTTGAGCGCTTCCGTATAGTTATTTCTTTGCAAGTAATACCTGGCTGCAAATCCATTCACTGCTGCGGTATTGGCTCTCCAGTTTCGGTTCACG
Source organism: uncultured Ginsengibacter sp. (assembly GCA_964526985.1). Taxonomy (GTDB): domain Bacteria; phylum Bacteroidota; class Bacteroidia; order Chitinophagales; family Chitinophagaceae; genus Ginsengibacter. Next base: position 128,560 of record CAZGNJ010000004.1, read on the forward strand.
CCATTTTGAACAAGTGCCACGTTTATCTTTAAAGCTTCAGCCAGGTCGGACTCTATCAGATCATACACTTCAGAAAGGGGCACTCTCTTCACATTCTCTTCAAAACTTACACTCTTTTTTAATGGGAGGCCAGGTGAATTTTTGTTAGCATCAGTATAAGGTAGGCAATAAGTATTGGCCAACTCAAAATAACTATATGCTCTGATAAAATGTGCATCTGCTCTTAAATTATCCTTATCAGTTGCCGGCCCTGAAACTTTGTCTAAGTTTGCTAAAACCATATTGGCTCTGAAAATTTTACCATATTCATCACTCCAGAAGGTACCGTTGTATCTATCATCTGAGATGAAATCATTCTCCCAAAACGCATACTGCGCTAATGGTACAGGGAAAATTCCCGGGTTGGCATTGTATAAGTCGAGAGCCAGGCCATAATCATCTGTACTGAGCATGGCTGTAAGGTTAGACTCTGAGTAAAATGAAGCATAATTGTTGAGAAGCGCATTCAACTGCTGCGTGGTAGTCACCACTAACGAAGTGGTTTTTGAAGGCTTCTCATCAAGAAATTTCTTACACGACTGCGTGGTTATAACGAGCACAGCAACCATTGAGATGTTGAAAATATTTGAAATATTTTTTTTGAATGTGTTATACATGTTCAAATAGATTTAAAAGGTGAATCTTGCGCCGAAAGTGTACTGAGGCATTGGTTTCATAAATCCTTTGGGATACTCCGGATCTTCGCCATATTTGTTGGCAAGGACAGTGAACAGGTTATTTCCCTGTGCATAGACTTTGAAATCACCCTTCATGCGAATTTTTTCCAGCAATCGGTGAGGAATGTTGTAGGTCAGGTTCACTTCCTGCATTCTCAGGTGGGAAGCGCTTTGTACCAGATAGCTCATGAACGGATAGAAACGATCCCAGAAGTAAAACCTGCCTTCATCCTGGTTGAGGGGGAGTGGAACTACCTTATTCGGATCTCCATTCATTACTTCTGAGATTGCACTGTTAGGTAATACCCGGGTTGTCCACAAAGGAGGATAATTGAATGACATCCTGTTAAACACATGGCCGAACTTGCCGGTAATAATGAATGAAAAGTCAAAATCATAAATCTTGAATTGGCTGGTAAATCCAAACCCGTAAGGTGCCACAGTAGTCCCCATATCAAGTAAGTAGTCGCGCCCATCGCCAGGTGTCCATGTTGAAAAGTCATATACATCTTTCCCTGAGCCTTTTACTGTAGGTTCTTTGTCGGACTCCCTGATTCCTGCATATTGAAAAGCCCAAAGCGTATTGGCGTTCTTGCCTTCAACATAGGCGGAAGTTCCTCCATAAAAGAGCGAGTAGGCAGCGTAGTTAGCTACAAACAGTTTGGTGATCTTATTACTGTTGTAGGAAAAGTTCATACTTCCCCGCCATACAATATCATTTCCTTTCAGTCTCGTTGTAGTACCAAGGGTCAATTCAACTCCCCTGTTCGCCATCTCTGCATTGTTCAATTTTTGAGATGTGGTACCATTTGCTGCAGGAATTGAAATGACAGCAATCAAATCTTTTCCTTGCTTATTATAAACATCCAGTTTTCCAAATAACTTGTTATTCAGCATACCAAAATCGATACCCAGATCCCAGGTTCCGGTACGCTCCCAGCGAAGAGTCGGGTTTCCAAAGCTTGAAATGGTTGCAGTAATATCTCCTGTATAAACATTGGGACTGGAACCCATAGAAATGAGTGGACGGAATGCAGTTGATTTGTCAACATTACCGTTGTACCCATAAGTCAAACGAACACGCAGCATATCCAACCAGTTAGCACTTTTCATAAAATCTTCCCTTAGTATATTCCATCCTGCACCTATGCTCCAGAAGGGTTCATACCTGTATTTGGGATCATCGGTGATCAGGTTGGAAGCATCTGTTCTGGCACTACCTGAAATGGTATATTTCTTATTGAAGGTATAGGCAAGGTTGCCATATAAGGAGAAGTACCTGTCTGTCCTGTACGAAAAAGAATTTGTGTAGGAAAAGTTCTGAGTAAAACCCTGCCAATCGATCAATCGATTTACTCCGCCCGGGCCATTTGGAAAATTTCCAACGGTTAATGTTTCGTCATTGTATCCGTAGGTAACAGGATATCCATTCGTTTGAGAAACGATATTATTAATTTCCGAACCTGCAACAAGAGTAACCTCATGTTTGCCGGCAAATTCCCTGTTGAAGTTCAACTGATTTCTGAAATTGTACGCGTTCACATTCTGCCTGCTCTGGGTAAGGATACCTCCCATCGGTAGATTACGTGTAAATTTATTTGCAGCAGGATCCCACGTAGTGCTTTGATTCACTGTTTGCCTTACATAAAATGTCTGGTCATTATACAATCCCCTGTTATCATAGGATATATACTCATACTGCAATTTACTGTCAAAACTTAATCCCCTTATGATATGAAATGTCAACCCACCCTGCAATCTCATATTGATTTGTTTGGTAGTAAGATTCCTGTTCCTCATTTCCTGCACGGGATTGTACGCCCAATTTGCATAAGGAAATTTATCCATAGGCACATATCGCACCATCGCAGGCCAATAATACCGGTTGATATTGGTGTAGTTACCATCATTATCCAACAACATATCATAGGGAGCCAGCCCTTGAATATCATCTAATGACACACCACTATTGTGAATGTCATTGAACTGTACCATACCGTTTAGATTGAAATCAAGCCACTTGAAAACTCTCGCAGAAGAACGATAGTTCAACATGTAGCGGTTGTTGTAAGTCCTGGTAAAGTTGGATTGATTGGTTTCATAGAGCAACGAAAACATGTTGCTCATGCGTTCACTACCACCATAGAGTGTCAGGTTCACTTGCGTACTTGCCGGATTGGAAAGTAATAAATCAGAGATTTGTTTTTTATTGCTTAATCCTCTGAGTTTGTCCAGTTCTGTATTCATCTCAGATTCTGTGAGGAACCCGAGATTGTATTCATTGATAGCTGTCGAAGCCGGAGAATAAGCGAAAAAAAAGTTATCAAGGCTTCCATTATTTACAAGTGGGGACCAGTTCTTGCTAAAGAGGAGTTTTTCATAGTCAACAGTCTGAGAAGAGGATGCCAGAGGATTTACATAATCCAAATCAAATTTTTGCCCAACTCTTCTGAATACATTCAGATCAATTTTCAATGGCATCCCATTCTTTGCTCTCTTTGTCGTGATTACAATTACGCCATTTGCAGACCTTGCTCCCCAGATAGAGGCTGCTGCTGCATCTTTCAATATGGTTACACTTTCCACATCATTTGGATTGATAGAATTCAAATCACCTTGTATGGCAAATCCATCTACAACAATCAATGGCTGTGCATTTGCATATAAGCTTGTTTGCCCACGAATCTCAAAAGTAGGATTGCCATTTACATCCACAGTCGCCTGTACGCCTGCGGCCTGCCCGATCAATCGTGAACCAATATTGGTAGATGGGTTGTCCAACTGCTGTGTGTTGATAACATCAAATGAACCTGTGGCTCTTTCCTTAGAAATTGTTTGATAACCTGTGCTCGCTACAACTATTTCTTGTTGCTTCGTAATATCTATGGACAATTTCACATTGATTTGTGCACGCCCTTTTACAGCAATAGTTTGGGAAGAATATCCTACTCTCGAAAAAACCAATGAACTGTTATTGTCCACAACGATAGAATATGAACCATCTGCTCCGGTGCTGGTTCCCTGGTTCGTGCCTTTCACAACAACACTTACTCCTTCAAGAGGGTTTCCTTCTTCATCAGTCACAATTCCTGTAATCCTGATGGGTGGGGATGGCAGTGGTTCACTCAACTCCATTAACCGATTCTCAACCGGTTTGTTAATTATGGTTACAGTCCTGTTCTCCATAATCCATGCTAAAGGCTGATCTTTTAAGGCTAAATCCAGGGCCTCTGTAACTGATACCCCTTTGACATCGATGGTTACAGGTTTTGCCTTTTGGATCAGTCCCTGATCATAAAAGAAAACGTACCCGGTCTGGTCTTTGATTTCCTTAAAGACTTTGGTTAAAGACAGATCCTTTCCTGAAATGCTCACCTTCTGCGCATTCGTTTTAGCAGAAACATTCAGGAATCCCAAAATCATAAAAATTATCACAAACTTCATAGACAGAAGGATTTGCCGTGGTACCGGCGGAACCCGGTAATAAGAAAAATGCATAGATTTGGTTTTTAGTTTGAAATGAATGATACTAGCAAGTTTTATTTTATTTTGAACGCTGCCGGAAATGTTCGCTGCATTTCCGGTTTTGTTTTTCTTTAAATCCTTTATGGTGATACAATGATCTTCTTACCTACAATATTGAAGTGAATATTATTCTTACTCAATAAATTCAACACTTGTGAGAGTGAAAGGTTCCTTTGCATTTCCCCTTCAAACCTCCGGTCAGGAATATCTCCCTGGTAAATGACATCCACATCGTACCACCGGCTCAATTGTTTCATCACCATTTCCACATCTGCATGCCTGAAGAAGAAGTATCCGTTTTTCCAGGCCATTACTTCATCTAAGTTTACATCGTTTAAAACTACGATGCCCTTATTCTGATTACTTGTCACAGCCTGCTGCCCCGGAGTGATCCTGCTTTTCTTGCCTGATGATTCAACCGCAACTGAGCCTTCCAACAGTGTAGTCCTTGTTTCTCCATCATATCCTTTGATATTAAAATGAGTACCCAGCACTCTCACATCCGTATTATTTGCAGTAACAAAAAATGGCTTTGAAGCATCATGTGCTACTTCGAAATACGCTTCGCCTGTCATGGATACCTTTCTGTCATCACCAACAAAGGCTGTCGGAAATGTGACTGATGACTCCGCATTCAGCCACACCTTACTTCCATCAGCCAATACCAGTTGATATTGTCCGCCGCGGGGTGTTGAAACTGTGTTATAGGAAACTGTTGTATTGGATGAGGATGATGAAAAATCATATTCTATCTTACCATCTTTCAGTTTGGTAACGGTTACATTGCCCTGTTTGGAGATAGCGCCATTGTTTGCTGAATCCAATAATATTTTTGTTCCGTCTGCCAGAGTAAGAACTGCTTTGTTACCCCCCGGAGCCACATCCTGTCCTGTATTGGCCATTGACTGAGTCTGAATCCTATTTTGGGAAGTCTTATTCTGATAAAAATATCCAACCAGGAGTATCAGCGCTACCGAAGCTGCGGCTGCATAAGCAATGATTCTTCCATACCTGCGGCCAGGATGCATTACTACTACATTATCACCTAACTGCTTTTGTATTTTTTCCCAAATTATTCGCTCTTTACCTTCTGCCGGTGTTGCATGGCTAAGTGTGATTTCATCCAGTATAGCTCTCGCTTTTCGTATTTCATCTGCTTTATCAGGATTGGCCTCCTCGTAAGCATTCCAGAATTTTTCATTTTCCGCATCAGGGAACTTTACCCACGAAATAAAATGATCATCTACTACGAACTCTGCCGCAGTATAATGAGCATATTCTTTGATTCTTGCCATAATTTTCCTATTCCTTGTTAATAAATTGAGGAATCGATTCAGGAAAATGCCCCACTAAATGGCAACTTTTTTTTTCAGAAACTACCAATAAAGAAAATGTTGAACAATTTCGACCCTAAAATCATGCGCAATGCAATGATAGACCTGGCAGCGAGCTTGTAGGTAGCTCTGGTCTGCATGTTCATAATCTCGGCAATATGGTCATAAGAGAGGCCTTCAAAAAAACGGTAATAGACTATTTCTCTTTGGCGTGGAGTGAGTTCTTCAAGAGCTTTATTTATCCTGGAGGAAATGGCAGATGAATTTTCTCCTTCTATAACTCTTTGTTCTATCGAAACATCAAAATCAAATCGCATCACCTCTTCTTTATATATAGTACGAGAGCGCTCCCGAAACAATTGAATGACCTGGTTTCTGTATGCACGCAGGAGATATGCTTTTTCCGATTGCGGAGTTGACATCCTGGCTCTGTATTTCCAAAGATTCAGAAAGGTCTCTTGTATGGCATCTTCCACGAGGTCGACATCTTTGCTCATGCGCAATCCATAATTGTACAGATCATTAAAATATTTCTTGTACAATGCTTCTAACGCAGTAGTATCATCATCTTTTATTCTATCCCAAATCGCATTGGCTTCAGCCATTTTACACGTGGTTTGTCAATTACTGATTTGATGCGAAGGCGATATTTGCAACAATCCTCCAAGTATGCATGAAGTCACAGGTTTCCTTGCTTTTACTATCATGCAGTGGCAAAAATCATTTAATATCCCCAACCAAACTGAATGCAAAGTTAGAACATAATTGAAGGAAGAATGAAAAACAACCATGTGGGCCAATCCAATTCATGATTTGGAATCCGGGAAATGAGATAAACTTCACGCAGGAGAAAACTATCGCAGCACTTTCAGCCTTACGGCTTCGATTCTGGTTTTTGCCACACTCACGATATCAAACTGGTAATCGTCGATGATGATCCGGTCCTTTTGTTTGGGTATGGTGCCGCTTTGATTGATAATATACCCACTCAAAGTTTCACTTTCGGTATCGTGTTTAAAATGAAGATTGTATTTTTCTGCAATGGTGTGTACACTCAGTCTTCCACTGAATAGAAATTCATTGGGCCCTATTTGCTTCTCCACAAAGTCTTCCGTTACATCAAACTCATCATAGATATCTCCAAAAATCTCTTCCAGCAAATCTTCCATAGTAATGATGCCGGCTGTGCCTCCAAACTCATCAATTACCCATGCTATACTTTTCCTTTCTTTGGAAAATTTATTCAACAGGTCCGTTGCATTCATGCTGTCTGGTATTACGGGGATAGGCAGCAGAATAGACCTGATATTCTGTGGTTTTTTAAATAGATCCAATTGGTGCACATATCCTTCTATGTTATCTATCGTACCATTATAAACGATTAGCTTACTCAGTTTGGTTTCACCAAAAATGGTTGACAGCTTCTCCATTGAAGTATTGATATCCACACCCACAATTTCTTTGCGAGGAATAAGGCAGGCTTTGACTTTAGTATCCGATAGCGAAATGATATTTTCAAAAATCTCATTATTCTTGTCCAGCTTATCGCCCTGTTCATTTCCTTTTATTTGCTGAGCAAACAAATCCACATCTATCCTGGAGAATGCTTCTGTCTTGGGATTCAATTTTACATTGAGGATGTACTTCAATGTCCATTCTGATGCCTTTACCAAATACACTGCTATCCACGAAAACAATGAAAACAAACTGCTGGTAAGGAAGGTTACGAATCCGCTGCCCAATATTGCATTAGGCCTGGCATGAAAAAATATTCTCATCAGGAACCCAACGATCAGTAAAGAGAAACATCCTGCTACTGCCGCTGCCGCCAACTTCAGGTAAATATTTTCGATACCCCAGTAATCCCACACCGTACCCAGTAAAAGCCACCATAAGTAGCAAAATAATATCAGGCATACATTATATACAAGAATGCTGGTGGCTACAAATTTTGGAGTGTTTTGAAAATAATTGTGCCACACCCTGCCGCTGTACTTCGCCTGCTTTTTCTTCAATTCAATGGCCAGGCGGCTGGCAGAAAAAAATGCCGCGTCTATTCCACTCAGGAAACCTGTGAGTAGCAATAAAAAACCAAGGATCGCTATGAGATAGTTAAACTCCATTAAGCAAATGTATCATTTTGCCTGAAAGGTTTAGTTGTGCAGAAAATTTCCAATGATCGCATCAGCTTCGCGGCAGGCCTGATCAAAGTCACTGTTGACAATAATATGTTCAAAATTATTTTGAAACGACATTTCGTACGATGACTTACCGAGGCGTGCCTGCAGGCTTTCGGGGGTCTCTGAGCCACGGCTGACCAGGCGTTCGCGCAAGGCCTCAATAGATGGTGGTTTAATAAATAGTGCAATGGTATTAACCGGGTATTGCTTTTGTACATGAATAGCACCATGCACATCGAGGTCTAATATTGGCACTTTTCCCATCGACCACAACCTGTTCATTTCAGATTTCAATGTGCCATAATATTTCCCTTCATACACCATCTCCCATTCCAGAAAATCCTTGTTTTTGATCTTCTCCTTAAAACTTTCTTCATCAAGAAAATAATAATCCACCCCGTCCTTTTCTGAGGCCCTGGGTTTGCGGGTAGTAGCAGAAACAGAAAATGCCAACCTGGGATATTGTTTCATCAAATGTCTGACAATTGAAGTCTTGCCTGATCCTGAAGGCGCTGTTACCATGATGATCTTCTTATAATCTTTCTGACTTGCTTCCATGCTATTGCTTTAAACTCTATTGATGTCTGCTCCTAATTTTTTCAGCCGCTCTTCGATGTACTGATATCCGCGATCTATCTGCTCTATATTCTGGATCGTACTCTTTCCTTCCGCACTCAATGCGGCAATAAGCAAAGCCACACCTGCCCTGATATCGGGGCTGGTCATGGTGATTCCTCGCAGCGGTATTCTTCGCTCCAACCCAACCACCACAGCACGATGCGGATCACACAATACAATTCTCCCACCCATCTCTATCACTTTATCGACAAAAAACAGGCGGCTTTCAAACATTTTCTGATGAACCAAAAGACTGCCTCTTGCCTGGGTTGCTACCACCAGGATCACACTCAGCAAATCCGGTGTCAATCCCGGCCACGGATGATCGCTGATCGTAAGCATAGAGCTATCCATGAAGGTTTCTATCTCATACAATTCCTGCGATGGTATTAAAATATCATCACCTCTGAATTCCATTTTGATGCCCAAACGTGAAAAAGTATCCGGAATGATTCCGAGATGTTCGACACCTGCATTCCTGATGGTGATCTCACTCTGTGTCATTGCTGCAAGACCAATGAAAGAACCCACTTCAATCATATCTGGCAGAATCGTGTGCTCTGTACCCGACAATGCCGAAACACCTTTTATATGCAACATATTACTACCGATACCGGAGATACCAGCACCCATTCTGTTGAGCATACGGCACAACTGCTGAATGTATGGTTCGCATGCAGCATTGTAAATAGTAGTAACTCCTTCTGCAAGTACTGCCGCCATGATGATATTTGCAGTGCCTGTTACACTTGGTTCATCCAATGTCATGGATGTACCCCGGAGGCCATTGGTCTCGAGATGAAAAAAAGATTCATCATTGTCAAAAACAAAGTCAGCGCCTAATTTTCTAAAGCCAACTATGTGTGTATCCAACCTGCGTCTTCCGATCTTGTCCCCACCAGGCTTGGGCATAAAGGCTTTCCTGTAACGAGCGAGCAACGGACCTGCCAGCATTACACTTCCTCTCAGTTTGCCTGTTTTCTGACGATAGGCAACAGAGGAAAGAAAATCGGTATCGACCGTAGCCGCCTTAAATGTACAAGTATGTGCATCGTGCCTGTGCACGGATACACCCATATCGCTCAATAACTCTATCTGCAGATTTACATCTACGATGTCAGGTATGTTCCGAATGGTAACTTCATCAGCAGTGAGCAACACTGCAGAGATTACCTGCAATGCCTCATTCTTTGCCCCCTGGGGAGTGATCTCTCCTTTTAATTTTTTTCCGCCGGTGACCACAAAACTTCCCATACCTTACTTTTTATAATAATTAAAAACCCCGGTGTGTACCAGGGTATTCTTTTTAGTCTGAATGACTCGTTAGTATTTTTTCTTTCCAAATTTCCTGTTGCGTCCGTTGTTTCTACCGTTGCGTGAAAAATTCTTATTGCGATTGTTCTTGCCGATATTGCTTACAAAATCTTCACGGTGTGGAGTGTTTCTGTGTTTGATAAAAGGCCTGGTATCAAATTCCAGTTCACCATTGGTGATTGCAGACAATTCAGACTGAATACTATCATCATGTACCAATTCCTTATGCCAGGTACTGTAGGTAAGTTTCATGTAGTATGCAATAGCATTGGCCAGTCCCTGCCGCTTTTCTTCATCCTCTTCTTTCATAGCCTTTTCTATCAAAGATTGCAGGTTTTTACCCAAGTGGTTGTATTTCGGATGCTGCTTGGGATACGCTACCGGCTCCGGCTTTTCTGTATAGGATTCCTTATCCGGCATGGGGTATGGGCTATCTACATCCAGTTTAAAATCACTGATGTAATATAGATGATCCCAGAGTTTGTGTTTGTAATCTTCCACTGTTTTCAGGGAAGGATTCAGGAAGCCCATCAACTCTACAACAGTATGGGCATTACGGGTACGTTTTTCACGGTCTTCAATAGTGAGCATAAAATCAACCATCTTCTGAATATGGCGTCCATATTCACGAATGATCAAATGGTCTCTTGTAGTATTGTACTCCATGAGGTCAAAATTTATCATTCAGCAAAAGTATTATTTCTAGACAAGAAAAATAAGTACCCGGGGACATATTCTAAGATAATTCACGAAATTAGAACTACGGCAGAGATACTCAACTCAAGGAACTTCACATAAAGAGTATCCAAAAATTGAATCTAAAAGTTCAATCAATTCAAGTACTATTACCTTTAATACCCCTATCAATTTTCAATGGAGATATCAACATGAAAGAAAAATTAATTAAAATATTCCTGAGGTTATCAGTTGCTGCAGGATTTTTATCTGCCGTAGCAGACAGATTTGGATTATGGAATGCCCGCGTATCGGTATGGGGCAATTGGGAGAATTTTCTCAATTATACTCAATCACTTAACCCTTTGATGCCATCGGAAATGATTCCTTTCCTTGGCTGGGTATCTACAATCCTGGAGTTAGTTCTTGGAATTTGTCTTTTCATCGGATTCAGGACCTCACTTGCAGCCAAACTCAGTGGGTGGCTGTTGCTCTTGTTTGCTTTGGCAATGACTTTTTCCCTGGGCATCAAAAAGCCATTAGATTATTCTGTATTCGCAGCATCAGCAGCTGCATTTGCAATAAGCCTGCTCAAAGAAAAATTTCTGGAAGTGGACACATTGTTTTCAGGAAAACATTCTTAATCCTTGTTTGCGAAGATGGATTTCTTGTCGGCATTACCGGAATATTTTTCTGGAAGAAAGCTTGTAGTTACGGAACAATCACTGTCCGTACATTACTGCCAAACTTTTCCAGGTCATCCAAAACCCCATTGATAGCATCAGCATCCAAAGGAACCGTACGGGTGACCACCTTTGAAACATCCAACCTCTTCCTTTCTACAAAATCAATAAGCAATGGCAGTTCATGCAGGCAGTGGTCATTAGAACCAATCATCTCCACTTCATTTCCTAATATTTCAGAATAAGTATTCACTTCAATAGGTTTGCTGCAAAGCCCCACCAGCACAACTCTTCCCATCACTCCTGCGCTTTGAAGCGCCTGTTTTTGCGTTTGCTGTAAGCCAATCATTTCTAAAACTACATCAACACCATTTCCCCCGGTATTTCTTTTGATTGCTGCTACTGCATCTTCATTTTTTGCGTTAACAGGAGTAGCTCCAAAAGATGCTGCAAGTTTCAATTTGCCTTCATTGATGTCGACTGCAAACACTGCAGAAGCGCCAAATGCAAATGCGAGTTGCACCGCCGACTGACCCAATCCGCCTGCTCCGAATATGGCGACCTTATCTCCTGCCTTAATCCTGCTTTTCATCAGTGCATGGAGTGCAGTTGCTGATGCACACATTAACGTGGCACCTTGTGTGAAAGGAATGTCATCCGGCAACCTAATGGCATTACGTGCAGGTATCGCAATATATTCTGCATATCCACCATCCGCATGATGGCCTATCATTTTTCCCTTTGCACAAAATTGTTCGTTCCCCGAACTACAATAATAACAATCTCCACAAGTAATGAGGTAATGAAGACATACCCTGTCTCCGGGTTTTACATTAGTAACAAGAGATCCTGTTTTCTCTACTACTCCAGCCACTTCATGACCGAAGGTAAGCGGTGTGAAACTCACAGGCGATACACCTGACCGGTAATGTGCATCAGAATGACAGATGCCGGCAGCTTTCACTTTTACAAGTATATCCCGATTCCCAATTTCAGGAACAGGAATTTCCTGCAATTCCAATGGCTTGTTGACGCCAACAAATCGAACAGCTTTCATCTTCAGAATTTTAGCAGGCTAATATACTCTGATAATTTCGAGAAGAGTTTTGAAATGCGAAAATTGAATGGAAGGATTGAATTATGAATTATGAATTATGAATTATAAATTGTGAATGATCAATGTTTAATGGATAATGCGCAAAGAATAACAGACAATCCCAAATCTTTCATCCGTGTACAGGCAAACGAGCTGGCACTATTCATTTTCAATAAAGAATCAACTCCACAACGGTGGAAACCATTAAACATTAACCATTAACCATTAATAATTGCCTATTCTTATTTCGAAGTAGGACACCTGTAACTGGTGATATTGAATGAAAGTCCTACCTCTGCGATCATGTACTGATCTTTCTGCTTGCTGAATCCCCGTTGCCTGCCTTCAATGCCAATAGGAGTGCCGGTTTCGTAAGAACGATCCTGTAATAGCCCGGCAACATTTTTTCCACCTGTAGGAGGAAATTTATCAATGCCCACATAAGTAGTGCTCACATCATCCAGGTAATCTGTAGTAGTGAAGCGGTAACCCAATTCAAAAGACACATTCATTTTGTCCGTTATCGCATACTTTACTCCAAAACCAATTGGAAAGCACAATGCCATGGTGCCATAGGTTTTCCTGTTTTGATAAAAAGTTTGTCCTTCAGTGTGCAATGGCCTCAGATAATATTTTTCACCATCAAGAAGTGCATAAGGATCATAGTTAAAAATCCCGATGCCAATAGATGCATAGGGTGTGAAAGCATAATCGTAATCTGTTGGAATAAACCTGAAAAAATTAAAATCGCCCTGTAAGGCAATTTCAAAAACATTACTATTGAAACTCAGGTTTCTCCGGTTCTCAAATTCATTCTTATTATAGCGGTCACTGTAGCCTAACTGCAAAAAGTGCCCGGAGAGCCTTGCAGAAATATAATTACTGAATTGTTTTCTGAAGAAAACACCAAGATCAATTTTAGGACGATTGATCCTGTAATGATTATTGAGGTCGCCAAAATAGTGTGCGGCGCCTGCCGTTATTCCAAATTCAGCATCCTGCACATATTCATACTGGTCCAACTGTGCCATAGATTTTACTGAACACAATGATGCTATTATCAGGATAAGTAAGTTCTTTTTCATCGGGTATAATAAAATGTTCCGGGTATAGATATTAGCAGAAGCAGAATCTTTATTAGTGGGGATAAAAATAACATTTAATTCCTTTTGTCAAGACCCCATGAAAGCTTATTTCTTAAAGTTTGTAAAAAATTATTCTCATTCAATCGTACCAGGTTGATATGAAACGCCTCCTTGCGAACAGCCAGCAGGGTTTCCATTGATGCGATCTCCCTCCGGCTATCCAGCGTACATTGGAATCCATCTGCCCTACCCTCTATTTCAAAAGATATCACCGAGGTGTCTGGTACAACGATGGGCCTAACATTCAAATTGTGTGGCGAAACCGGAGTGATCACAAAACTCTTTGAATCCGGAAAGAGAATAGGGCCGTTGCAACTCAGGGAATACCCTGTAGAACCGGTTGGTGTGGACACTATCAATCCGTCTGCCCAATACGTATTCAGAAATTCTCCATTCAGGTACGTATGGATCTTGATCATCGGTGAAGCATCCTTCTTATGTATTGCAAATTCATTGAGTCCATAAGGCATCCCATTAAACAATGGCATATTTGCATCCAGGTGTACCAGGGTTCTTTTGTCCAGAACGAATGTTCTGTTCAGCAATGCCTTCACTGCTGAATGGATTTCCTCCTTTCCGATATTAGCAAGGAAGCCCAGTCTTCCATAATTGATCCCAATAACAGGGATATCACTATTGGCCACAAATGTGATGGCATCCAGCAAGGTGCCGTCTCCGCCCAGACTGATCATGAAGTCAATATCTTCCAACTCTTCAGGTTTATTGAACGTGTTGTACTCCCTGCGAATAGGTAGCGAGCAATAGAACAGGTTAAAAAAATCCTGATGAATCACAGGTTCTATATTGGACTTTTCAAACTCAGCAAGCAATGCCTTCATACCTTCCAACTGGTCTGATTCTAATCCACGGCTGTAAACTGCTATGCGCATATCGATTGATTCTTAGCTGCAAAAGTAAGGCAATGGAACAAAGCATGGATTGTTGAGGGATACCTTACCATTTCACCGAAGTAATTTCTATTTCAAAGAAATACTTCATTCTGATCTTAATAATGAAATTGCCAATTATTGAGATCAATAGCCAGGATCAATTATTTTTCTGTCAGGAAATGGATCATTGTCCATGTAGTACCTCGCAGGTTATTTTCCCGGAATAAAAAATGATAACGCATCCAATTGAAATTTTACTTATCTATTTCTGATAAAGGCTCTATAAATAATTCAAGAATTCAATGTCTTCAGTTGATTCGCGCTCTTAACTGCACTACAATGAAATAGCCCACATCACACTACAATAAGACTCGTCTATCAATTCGCTAACGGGCTCTACGTTCACATTTCTCCCACATCTCTACAAAATGTTCACATCCTAAAAACAGATTATTCATTTCAACCATTGACATTCCATTTTTTGACAGTGATTCAAAGAAATCCGGATAAAGGCCAATGTGTGCCATTCCTTCTCTATTAAAATCCCATTTACGGCTGGTGCCAGCCATTCCGCACATAGTTAATGCGTCATGTTGAACATTTTCAGTATAATGAACCATTTTAGACCGGTCAGTAGTCTCGGGCTTTCTAATCGTCATGGCATACCCATCAATATCTGACCCGAAAGATATTCTACCATTTACCAATGTTGAGTGCCTTCTGAGATTCGCTGCAAATTGAACAGGAGTTTGATCTTCCCAACCAATTCCAAACATGCCTCCGGTCCGGTTGATGGATTGCATTTGTTCAATTGTCCTGGTTTTCTCATTATCATGATTTCCTCTCAATCCATTGTGACCCGAATTTATAGGATAGTCATTATCTAATCCGATCTGAAGCATTTCATTCACCGCTTTTTCAGAAGCATGATCCGCATCTATCATCATTCCCTGCCTCATCATTTCTGTAATGGCAAATCTTCCGAGAACTGACAAGCCTTGCTGGTTCCTTTCTCCACCGGGGGTACCATCGCTCCGCCTGATTTGAGAATACGTATCTAACTGCGGATGAAGATCAAGAAATATTTTTTTTGCCAATTGGTATTGTTGTGAATTTTTCAATGCTAATAATACCGGATCTACTAAAGGCTTTAGTGGCAATAATAGTGGATCAGGCGGCAATCCTCCAAGATCAATCAAGTCCAGCAACGGTCGTATTGCCCTGATTTTAGCGACTACACTTGTTATTTCCCCGGTTTCTAAACGGAAAGTAACTCTTGGATCAGGGGCTGATTCTGCATGATACAAATGCCCGGGCAATATAGAAGGGTACATATCAACCGGAACGCTACCTGTAACAGGTTGCCCGGTTGCATATTTATTACTAAAATTAAAAAGTTCATTGTAGAGGGCTGATCCGCCGAATTTATTATCCACAACATGAATCGGAAAAATATAACGGACCCCTTTGTTCTTCAACCTTGTAATCTCATTTCGTATTTGATCTTCTGTTACCGGTACATTCTCATAAAAATTTCCAATGTTGTCAATTTCCATTCCAATGATTACCGCCATTTTTCCTTCGTTCACTACCTGTCTCATCCTCGCAGGTGTGGTAACAGTATCTAAGAAATCATTGTGTCTGTGTACAAATGCAATGAGCCCATCTATTTCCCTGTCTGCTGTTGTTTTATCATCATAAGGAGGGTCGCCACCAAGTACTCTGCCAAGCACCTCGCTATTTACGGTAAGGGCTATGATAGCCTTCAAACCTCCGTCTCTTGCTCTCCTCAGCCACTCATACCACATCTGTTGGTGCGTCATGGTATTTTGAGCAGGCCAATACCTGAATTCAGGAAACCCTTCATGCGGATGATCTGTGTGCGGAATTTTGCCGTCCTCTATTTTGTATTTGAATTGGAGTGGATATCCCGCATCCAGCATATTTACAGCTTCTGCCCTAAGATAGTTCCCATTCGGATTATCCGTGCCCCAACCGCCATGCATGGCATTGCAATTATTCAACTCAACTGCCGGGTTCCCATCTAATTTTCCATACATGAGTTTGCCCCCCATTCCCATATAACTCATAGGGTGCGTGTGCATATCAATAACCCCCCAAATAGGCTTGGTGGACGGTATGTCTGGAGATGGAGGTACCGGATCTGAGAGAATGTGGCCTCTCGAAGTGAGATCAATATCATCAATAATTATATGACCGGTCGTTGAATTGTCAGTAATTCTGAAACGACATGGTTTGAAAAATTGTTCACTGGTGTTCAACACTACTATACGGGAAATATCATTGTTGTGTCCTGTAAAAGATTGTACCAACTTATAATAGCCATCTGAAAAAAGTTCTGCTCCGGGAGTTCCCTGTGGCACTCTTTGAAAGAATTCAAATTTAATCCTTGCCGCGTCCTGTGTTCCGCCTATTCTGAAGGAGATTCTGTCTGAACAAATCATAAACGGCAGACTTGTCAGAACACCGGTTCTGGTTTCATCGGGTGCACGATAACGCTCACTCCAGGGGCGTGATGTATTGATATATCCCCCACTGGTGTAGCTGGAATAAGAATACAATTTGTCTTCTATACCTTTCCAGTAGCTACCTCCCAATGGCATGTTAGGCACTACCGGACTGGAGAAGTATGGAATGGTATTTACCTGCGAAGGCTGTCCTGAAAATGCATTGACAGCAGAAGGTGTTGATGCAGTACTTTGCTCCCATCCGGTCAGGTTGGTAAAATTATAATCAATTTGATTGATCGGGATACCTGCTGTAGCCCACAGTTTTACCTGGAATGAGTCTTTTCTGTTATCAGCCACTAACCAATACAGGTCGCCGGAAATTTTATTCAATCGCCATTTATAATTAACTTCAACATAATTTGAATTGGCAGGGTTGGCTTGTACATAAAGCCCGTTCTGCGTGTTAGGGCTCCCGGAAAGGCCGGTCCTTCCCGGAACCCTGAAAGTAGATCTTTGGTACACCAATTTTTTATTCGTATTTGATTGCGTACTGATTGTGCAGGTACCATCCGGGTTGGTGGTAACGTTCCAGCGCAACTGGCCATCATCCACAAAACAATTGAACATTACTACCTTGTCTGTCTGGCTGTTTGCTGCCCACAAACTTCTGCCACTATGATCAAGAATATAATAACTTCCATTCAGAACCGCCAGATTGAGTATAGGATGATTGTCCATGTTCTTTATAACCCTATTGTCAATAGGATACACCTTTCTCTGATCAATCGGCTTTGGTTTGTTATCCTTTGGGTTTATTATAGGTCTTTTTACAGGTTTTTTTAAGACATCTGGTTTGATCTGACCAAACATATTGAGCGAAATAAAAACAACAGGTAAAAAAAGTAGTCTTTTCATGATGTTTATTTGGTTGAATTAAAATTGGGGGTTTATAGTTGGCTCCCGATAAGTTTCCTTTTTTGAAAAATATCCGGCAAAGCAGCATTGATCCTTTAATTACTTAATTTTCTTTAATCACCACCTACATTCAAACACTTCACATGCTTTGCATTGACATATTGAAATCTTAACTTGTCCCTGTTGCACAGCCACGCACGCTTCACATACTTTGCGTATTCACCTTTGCCGGGATATATCAATGCCACGATGATCTGGCCTTCTGTTTCTCCTTCCTGGCAACCGGCTACGCTGATAGCCCACCCTTTGGAAATGTAATTCACCTCAATGACATCAACGATGTAATGAACCTTCTTCACTGTATCATCTACCTGGCTCATGACGACCACACCTTTGTCTCCTTTCAGTAATACATCAACAAACAGAGGTTGCGGATCATCTATATCTGAAATAAGCGTCCCTTCACAATGACTGTATCCTTTCAATCCCGGTATTTTATGCTCATCGATGAACGATTTCCCAATAATGGTTTTCAGCTTTGGGGCATATCGCCCCTGAGCATGAGCAGGCGTTAATGATGACAGCATCACCAGCATTGAGATAGAAAAAGCATAGGAAATAAGTCCGGAAAGTTTCATTGCCAGAGTTTGGTTGAGAATACTTTTATTTTTCAATCTCTCTCATTATAGAAGAAGAGAACAAATTACTTTTTGATAACCAGAACCCTTGGTTACCGTTGATGGGCGGCAGATATTATCAGGTTTGCACTGTTCATTCTTACAAAAGGTCACCGAAAGAAGATTCAAAATATTTCAAATACGAAATACAATCTCTCCATCAATTTGACTGCAAACTAATACCTGCACCGGGTGTTTGCAACTACATAATGATGTAGTGATGTGGCTTGACTTTTTGACCAGGATTTCAACTATCGACTGTGCAAAAAGGTAAAATACCCAGCCGGCAGAAAAAAATATTTTGAATTATTAACACTGTTAATTAGTTTTGCACTTTAATTAAAAAAATGATTTTGAAATCAAAGCGAAGGGAGATATCCAGGGAAAGTATTCTGAAAGCAGCTAAGGAGTTGTTTTTGAAAAATGGATATGAGGCCACCTCGATCCGCAATATTGCGGCAGAGATTGGAATCAGCCCTACCACCATTTACCTGTACTACAAAGACAAGGCAGAAATCGTCCATGCGCTTCACCAGGAAGGATTCAAAATGCTGGCTGCACAATTTCAGGCACTGAGCCACGTGGAAGAACCTTTTGAACGGTTGAAAGCGATGGGGCGCTGTTACATGAAGTTCGCTATGGAGAACCGGGACTTCTATGAGATCATGTTCGTGATGAGAGAGCCTTTGGAGCATTTACAGGAAGAAAATAAGAAAGGAAAAGGTGTTGTTGATTCCTGCTGGATGGAGGGCGATGCAGCTTTTCAGTCATTGATCAATACTGTAACGGATTGTCAGAAGCACGGTTATTTCAAAGGCTTTGATTCCCACATTCTCGCTTTACTGATATGGTCCAACATGCACGGCTTGTGTGTACTGAAAAATGATGGCCGCCTGGAACTGCTTTCCAAGAAAGCCATCGGAGAGAAAACGGATGTGTCGCAAATACTGCATAAGAGTTTTGAGATTTATGCAAGTATGCTGAAGAAGATTTAATTTTTTACATAACTAATTAACACTGTTAATAATTATGAAGTCAACATATATAATATTGAACTTGTTGTTTACACTGTTTACCATGCAGGCATTTACTCAAACCGTACCTGGAAAATATTTGGACAGTGCTCTGAAAAACAACATTGTGTTGCAACAAAAAAATATATCCTTGCGTGAAGCTGCACTCGCTTTGGATAATGCAAGGAGTTTGTTTTATCCCACGGTAGGATTACAGGCAGGATACACAACCGGTGCAGGGGGCCGTGATATTGATATCCCTTTGGGCGATTTATTGAATGGCGCTTATTCAACACTGAATGACCTGACCCAATCACAAAAATTCCCTCAATTGAAAAATCAGAAGATCAATTTCTTCCCAACTAATTTTTATGATGTAAAAGTCCATTCAGAAGTTCCGATCATCAACGCTGAACTAAAGTATAACAAGCGGATCAAAGAACAACAGGTACAGTTGAGTGATTATGATGCGGACATTTATAAAAGAGATTTGGTTGAAAAAGTAAAGACGGCTTACTTCCAATATTTACAGGCTTTGGATGCAGTCCATGTTTATACTTCGGCGCTGTCTCTTGCAGAAGAAGGCAGGCGGGTCAATCAAAAATTATTGGACAATGGTAAGGGGCTTCCGGCATACCTGCTGAGATCGGAAAGTGAAATAGAAACGGTACAATCAAAAATAACGGAGGCAACACAGAATGCAGATAATGCCAAACGCTATTTCAATTTTTTATTGAACAGAGACCAGCAGGATTCCATACAGGTGGCTGACCAATCAGGAAATGCCGGCGATATGGTGTTGCCACTTTTAGGTGAGGATCCCAACACTTCCGGCAGGGAAGAGTTGAAGCAATTGGATGAAGTGATCACACTGCAAAAAAATGTTTCCCTGCTAAACAAGGCTTCGCAATATCCAACGCTCAATGGTTTTCTCGATGTAGGCTCACAGTCTGAAAACTGGCAATTCAATAAACAGACGAGATATTACCTGGCCGGTGTTCAACTGAAAATTCCTTTGTTTGAGGGTGGGCGCAATAAAAACAAATTGAAAGAATCTGATCTTTCAATAGAAAATGCGCAACTGAACCTGGACCTGGTGAAAAAGCAATTAGAACTGAGTAGTAATGTTGCTAAGAACAAATTGAGATCGGCCAATCAGAATTATTTGTCTGCACAAAAAAGATTAGAATCTGCAAGTACCTACCAACGCCTGATTGACAAAGGTTATCGCGAAGGCGTCAATACTTATTTAGAAACCATTGATGCCCGCAATCAATTGACCCAGGCTCAGATTGATGTGAGTATAAACCGGTACAAAATGCTGGAGGCTCGTGTAAAATTAGAAAGAGAAACCGCTTCATTCCCAATAAAATAAAATTCCATCACAAATGAAAATAAGAATATTTGTTGCGCTGCTGTTGTTGGTAACCATCGTCAGTGCATGTAAGGACAGCAATACAGAAAAAGAAGTGATCAATGAAGACATCATTCCTGTAAAAATTATGCCGGTAATGAGAGACACTTTGTCCACTTCGTTCAAATCGTCCGGATACTTTACAACAGAAAATGAAACACCGCTTTCATTCAAGAACGGTGGAATCATTCAGGCTGTTTATGTAAAGGAAGGTGACGCGATCAAAGCAGGTCAGTTGCTGGCTAAGGTGGATGGCGCTGAGATTCGCGCTGCCACTCAACAGGCAGAACTCGCTTATCAAAAAGCGTTGCGCGATCTTCAAAGAGCTACAAATTTGTATTATGATAGTGTAGCCACTTTAGAGCAGATGCAAAATGCAAAGACGGCTTTGGAACTGGCGAAGCAACAAAAGGCTGCTGCTGATTTTAATAATAGACATTCGGAGATCAGGGCATTGAGTAATGGCGTTGTCCTGAAAAAATATTTGAATGCAGGGCAGATAGCAGGGCCGGGTATGCCGGTATTGTTGGTAAACAGCACGGCTAAGAGCGGATGGATATTAAAAACAGGAGTGAGCGATTATCAATGGTCTTCTGTTCGGGAAGGTGATGATGCAGAAATCACAACGGATGCGGCGCCGGGAAAAATTATTCATGCAACCGTATTGAAAAAGAGTGAAGGCATTGATCCGCAAACCGGCGCTTTCACCATTCAACTGTCCATCAAAAATTCCGGTGGTGTACCGCTTGCTTCAGGGCTATTTGGTAAGGCTACCTTATTTCCTTCCAAGAAAATAAATGGTTGGAGTATTCCTTATGATGCGCTGCTGGATGGAGATGAAAACTCAGGATTTGTCTTTATTACCAATGATAAAAAAACAGCACAAAAAATCAAGGTGGATATTTCTAAGATCGCACACAACAACGTGATTATTGATAATGGTCTGGCAGACGCAAATTACCTGATTGTTTCAGGAAGTGCATATCTGAAAGATGGTTCTTCTATCAAAGTGATCAATTAATATCACAGTAGGGTAATCTAAACTTTCTAAACAACCTAAACCATCTCAACCATCTCAAAATGAAAATTACAAACTACGCGATAAAAAATTATCAGTTCACACTCATCATGGTACTGATGGTAGCAGCGCTTGGTGTTTCCAGCATTTTGAAAATGCCGCGGGCCGAAGATCCTACAATGGATGCGCCTAAGTTTCCGGTTACGGTGATCTATCCCGGTACCAGCCCACAGGACATGGAAGAGTTAGTGGTAAAGCCTTTGGAGAAAAAAATTTACGGCCTTGATAATATCAAAAGAATCAAAACTACCATTGACGACGGTCTTGCATTGATCTTTGTAGAATATGAATACAGCAGCAATGTAGATGATAAATACCAGGAACTGACCCGCGAAATCAACAGCATGAGAAGCCAGTTACCACCGGATATCTACAGCATTAAAGTGGATAAGATAGACCCTTCATCTGTCAACGTATTGCAGATGGAACTGGTATCTGAAAATGTTTCAAGAAATAACCTGAGAAAGGCAGCTGATAACTTACAGGATGCTCTCGAAAAAGTGAGCGGGCTCAAAGATGTAAAGATTGACGGATTGCCCGACCCGGTGATCAGGGTGGATTTGCAATTGGAAAAAATGAGTCAACTGAAAATTCCTGCAGATGTTGTGGCCAATGTATTAAAAGCTGATCTTACCAACATTCCGGGTGGAAGTATCAACGAAGGCAACAAGACTTTCAACATCAAGACCAGTGCGGATTTTGAGTCCATTGACCAGGTACAAAACATCATCATCACCGGATCAGAAAAAGGTAACATCCGTTTAAAAGATATAGCCAACGTGTATTTTGATTATGCGCAGCAAAAACATATTGTGCGCCTCAATGGTCATCGTGCCATAACGGTAACGGCTGCACTAAAAAAAGGCGAGAATATTACTGATGTGCAAAAGGCTTATCTGCCTGTGATCAAAATTTTCAAAGAAACCCTGCCATCCAATATAGACCTTGTATTACATTTTGACCAGGCGGATAATGTGAGCCATCGTTTGGGCGGATTGGGAAAAGATTTTTTGATCGCTATCGGTTTGGTATTGCTTACGTTGTTGCCATTGGGCAACAGGGCTTCCTTTGTAGTGATGATGGCCATTCCATTATCGTTAGCCATTGGTGTTATACTATTGAATGTTTTTGGATATAGCCTGAACCAGTTGAGTATTGTTGGCTTTGTAGTGGCGTTGGGCTTGTTGGTTGACGACAGCATAGTAGTGGTAGAAAATATAGAACGATGGATGCGTGAAGGACACAGCCGGCTGAACGCAACGTTGAAGGCCACCGGGCAAATCACCAAAGCTGTGTTGGGTTGTACGGCTACACTCGTCATCGCATTTATGCCTTTATTGTTTTTACCGGAAGAGTCGGGAGATTTTATCAGGAGCCTTCCTGTGGCCATCATTTCTACAATAGTCGGGTCTTTGATTGTAGCGCTTACCGTTGTTCCGTTTTTTTCCAGCAGAATATTGAGGCCTTCTGAAAATGAACACGGTAATATTTTCCTACAGTATTTACAAAAAGGAATTCACAAAACGTATGCACCACTGTTAGACAGAGGATTGAAACATCCGGTGATTACCTTGCTCATTGCAGCAGCTATCTTTGGTGGGGCGCTGGCACTGATTCCTGTGATTGGCGTTAGCTTATTCCCCGCTTCAGAGAAGCCACAATTTATTATTGACATTGCAGCGCCATTGCAATCCAATATCTATTACACAGATTCTATTACGCAGGAAATTGAAAAAGACCTGAAGAAAATTCCGCAGGTGGAATATTACACTTCCAACGTAGGAAAAGGAAATCCGCAGATTTATTACAATGTGATTCAACACAACGAAAGCAGTGAGTTCGCAGAAATATTTGTGCAGTTGAAAGAAGACATCAATGCCAAAGAAAAAACTAAGATCATCGAATCGCTGAGGAATCAATGGACACCTTACCCGGGAGCAAAAATAGAAGTGAAAGATTTTCAACAGGGCGTGCCGATGATCGCACCCGTAGAAGTAAAACTGTTGGGAAATAACTTAGATACATTGCGCCAGTTGGCAGCAAGAGTGGAAACACTTTTGGATAGTACTCAGGGCACCATTTATGTCAACAACAACATCCGCAATTTCAAATCCGATATCAGGGTAAAGGTGAATAAAGAGAAAGCACAATCACTCGGAGTGCCGATGATCAATGTAAGCCGTGCAGTTCGTATGGCTATCGCCGGAATTCCTGTAGGAAAGTTCAACAGCCCTGATGAAGAGAGTACGGATTATGAAGTACTCATCACTACTTCACATCCCGACTATCCGAATCTGAATGTGTTCAATAATCTGAATGTAACCGGTGTGGCAGGAAATGCAGTGCCACTAAGCCAGATAGCACAACTTACCCTGGAACGCTCACCCGTAAGCATAAATCATTTGGATAAGGAAAGAACTACATCCGTTACGGCTTATGTACGCAAGGGTTTCATCAATGACAAAGTCATTAAAGATGTGATGGACAAAATGAATACTATTCATTTGCCCAAAGGTTATACCTACCAAATGGGAGGTGAGATGGAAAGCCGGCAGCAATCATTTCATGGATTTACCAATGTCATTCTTGTAGCGTCGTTTTTATTCATTGCTGTGCTCATTCTTCAATTCGGAACCATCAAGAGTACTTTGATTGTTTTGTCTGTAATACCATTGGGAATTGTTGGAGCAGTGATTGCATTGCTGATCACAGGACAAACGCTTTCATTCGTAGCAACCATTGGATTGATTGCGTTAGCAGGTATCGAAGTCAAGAATACTATTTTACAGGTGGACTTCACCAATGAATTGCGACAGCATGGAATGCCGCTCATTGAAGCCATTGAAAAAGCAGGAGAGGCGCGGTTTCTGCCGATTCTGTTGACCACCTTCACAGCGATTGGTGGATTGACTCCGATAGCTTTGTCCAGCAATCCATTGATATCACCATTGGCTATTGTGATGATCGGGGGATTGATCAGTTCGACTTTGCTATCTAGAATTGTTACACCGGTGATGTATAAAATTATTCCACCGAAGGTGGAAGAGAAAGCTGTCGGAACCGCAGGTCAGACAGCGTAGTATTGATTTCAACATAGCCCACGGTTTAAACCGAGGGCTATGTTGAAACATTAAAACAAATCATCATGAACAGAACATCAAAAAAATCAGCAGGAATCCTGATTATCACATTGCCAAAGGTTGCTTATGGTGCACCGCTTTACTTTCCATGCTGACCAATGCAGGATCAGGATATATGGATAATCCGTTACGGCAGAATTTATTCAGGGCAGGCCATGCACATGCCGGTGTGTTGCTGATCCTTTCATTAGTAATTCTGAAATATGTGGACGACACATTCTATTCAGAAAAAATTAAAAGCCTGATAAGAGTGGGTGTTCCGATATGTGCTATTCTGATACTGGCAGCATTTTTCTTTTCTGTGTTAAGCCCCGATGCAACAGCACCGAATGGATATATCAATCTGGCATACATTGGATTTGCAATTCTTGCGATTACCTTCTTCGCTTTGGGAATAGGGTTAGTAAGAGAAAATAAAAAAGTCGAAGGCCAGGTTTAGGATAATCATGCATTAACCATTCCCAATGTTTAACCGGTTATTTCAAATGAACCTGAAGACAAAACTTTTTTTATGCAGTTACAAAGGATCACGGTACAAATTATAAGGTTTAGAACATTCCGAATTTAAAAATTAATCAAAACCTCGCACTTCCATTTACATTATCTTTCAGAAAAATCTTAAACTGCATGTATTACGACAACATCATTATTGGTGGCGGACTTGCGGGACTGGTTGCTGCTTACGAAATAACAAGCGCAGGTAAGAAAGTTTTAATACTCGATCAGGAAGGAGAACAGAATCTTGGTGGACAGGCATTCTGGTCGTTGGGTGGATTGTTTATGGTAAACACACCACAACAAAGAAGAATGGGTATTAAAGACAGTTTTGATCTTGCGTGGCAGGATTGGATGGGCACGGCACAGTTCGACAGGCCCGAAGATGAATGGCCGAAAAAATGGGCAGAGGCCTACGTGAAGTTTGCCACGTTTGAAAAATATGAATACGTTACTTCATTGGGAATAAAATTCGTACCGATACCTGGTTGGGCAGAACGTGGGGATGGCTGTGCATCCGGGCATGGCAATTCGGTTCCAAGATTTCATGTCTCGTGGGGTACCGGCCCCGGAGTTATCAGGCCGTTTGTCGAACACGCTTACAAAGCAAAGGATAAAGGCCTTCTCGAAATGAAATCCCGCCATCGCGTAACCGGGCTGATCACCAATGGAAAAAAGGTAACAGGTGTGAGAGGAGAAATTCTTGAAGATTCAAAAGAACCAAGAGGTGTTGCTTCAGGCAGAAAGTTGGTGGGCACTTTTGAGTTCGAAGCAAGAAATGTATTAGTAGCAAGCGGAGGCATTGGTGCCAACCCGGAACTTGTCAGAAAAAACTGGCCATCTGGAAGATTAGGTAATCCTCCGGCAACAATGATCTGTGGTGTACCTGCCTATGTGGATGGGAAAATGCTGGGCATCACTGAATCTGCAGGTGCAGCGATTATTAATCGCGACAGGATGTGGCACTACACAGAGGGAATCAAAAACTTTGATCCTATCTGGCCGAACCATGCTATCCGGATTCTTCCTGGGCCATCATCACTCTGGTTTGACGCAGAAGGCAATCGCCTGCCAGCACCATACCTGCCGGGATTCGATACACTCGGTACACTCCAACATATTTTATCTACCGGTTATGATTATTCGTGGTTTATCCTGAATCAGAAAATTATCAAAAAAGAATTTGCGCTTTCTGGTAGTGAACAAAACCCTGATATTACCAACCGAAGTTTGAAGAGCACACTAAAGAGAATATTCAGCAAGAACGCTCCGGCTCCGGTGGAGTCGTTTAAGGATAAGGGAGAAGATTTTTTGGTTGCGAATGATTTGAAATCCCTGGTAGAAAAAATGAATGCACTTGCCGGTAATAAGTTACTCGATCATGAAAAAATAAAAAGACAAGTTGACGATCGAGACAGGGAAACGGAAAACAAATTTTGTAAAGATGTGCAGGTCACTTTCATTAAAAGCCATCGGAAATACTTAGGCGATAAATTAATGCGTGTAGCGCCTTTGCATAAAATATCAGATCCCACATGCGGCCCGCTCATCGCAGTGAAACTGCATATCCTCACACGTAAGACATTGGGCGGATTACATACAAACCTCAACGGACAAGTGTTGTGTCCGGATGGTGAAATATTTGAAGGATTATTTGCGGCAGGTGAAGCCTCCGGTTTTGGCGGTGGCGGAATGCACGGCTACCGTGCACTGGAAGGAACTTTTTTAGGAGGTTGCATTTTTTCAGGCATACAGGCAGGAAGGTCAATGGCGGCAGATTGAATTTTATTTTATTCGGCACAAACAAATAGCAATCAAAAGCCATTTGTTAATTAAGTGCAATGAAGTCCTGAAGTTCCGTTTTATCCTTTTTGCTACAATACATTTGCGGCCATTTTAATCCTCAATAAACTCAAAATGAAAAAGATCGTACTCTCATTGATTGCTATCAGCGGATTTGCATTTGCATCAAAAGCTCAAAATTTCGGATTTCAAAAAGGTGATGTGATTCTGGAAGGATCAATTGGTACCAATGTAATTGACAACAAGGATACCAAGACCAAATCAACTAATTTTAATTTCTCTCCCAAAGCAGGATACTTCCTGTCCGATAAGTTTGCAGTGGGAATTGCTCCGGGTTACGGTGAATCCAAAAATGCTAACTATTTAGGCTCTACAGACAAAACAAACACTTTAAGCATCGGATTATTCGGACGGTATTATTTCCTGGAGGCAGGCAAGCGTTTCAAAGTTTACACTGAGTTGGACCTGACCTTTTCTCAAACAGGCGGAGAAACCTCTAACGGCATCACAACCATCAAGTATGATAAAACAAACACAATTGGAGCGAATGCAGGAATTGGAGCCAACTTCTTCATTACGAAAAAAATTGCTGTTGGGTACCAGTTTGCAGATGTTTTGGGCTACTCCTATTCAAAGGTGGACAAAAGATATTCTGAACCTACCAATTCATTTCATATTAACCTCAACAATTTTGGCAACTTCTTCAACACCGGCCAGTTCAGTCTGACATTTAAATTGTAGGAAAAATATATTGAGCATTCCTTACAAAAAAGAGATAGCGAAAATGCTGTCTCTTTTTTTTTACTGCCTGTATTCGCCGTCTGAACTGCGGTACCGACGGCTACATTACGGTCGGCACCGGAGGTCAGACCGTAATGTAGTTGCTAAAGCCTTTCAAAAAAATTCAATGACTCCGGATTCCTCATCGCGCCTTTGTTAGCAGCTTTTTCTACTGGTTTTCCCATAAGAATTTTTTTCACCGGTGCTTCCATTTTTTTACCACTGATGGTATAGGGAATATCAGGCACTACAATTATCTTATCAGGAACATGACGCGGGGAACATTCTGTTCTTAATTGCTGATTGATACGGCTGACAATTTCGGGTGTTAATGATTTGCCTTCCTGCATCACTACAAACAAAGGCATGTAGTCACCGCCATGAGTCAATTCAATATTTACGATCAGGCTGTCTTTCACTTCCGGTATTTTATCTACTGCCCTGTAGATTTCAGCCGTGCCTATGCGCACACCCTGTCGATTCAGTGTCGTATCAGACCGGCCCAGGATCACTACTCCACCTTCTGAGGTGATCTTCACCCAATCACCATGTCGCCATACTCCGGGATACATTTCAAAATAACTCGACTCATAGCGTTCATAATTTTCATCATTCCAAAAATAAACCGGCATACATGGCATAGGATTGACAACTACCATCTCTCCCACTTCATCAGTAACTGATCTTCCTTCCTCATCATAAGCATACATCGCACATCCCAATGATCGCGATTGCAATTCACCTTCCAAGACCGGTTTCCACGGATTGCCTCCAACCCATGCGGTACAGATATCGGTACCCCCACTCATAGAGCACAGCCACACGTCTCTTTTGATATGCTCATACACATAATCGAACCCTTCAGGTGGTAATGGCGACCCTGTGGAGCCAATGGAACGCAATGCGGATAAATTAAAATCCTTTCCCGGATGCAATTCATTTTTCATACAGGCAATGATGTACGGTGCGCTGGTGCCAAAATGATGAATGGGTAACTCTGATGTAAGTTTCCACAATACATTCATATCCGGATATCCCGGGCTACCATCATACAATACTATGGTTGCACCGACTAACAGCGACGCATGAACGAAATTCCACATCATCCATCCGGTAGTAGAAAACCAGAAGAAATTTTCTCCGGCGTGTACATCATTATGCAATGAAAGATATTTCAAATGCTCCAGCAACATACCTCCATGCGAATGAGTGATTGCCTTTGGCATACCTGTGGTACCGGATGAATACAATATCCATATCGGATGTGAGAAAGGAACTGGTGTAAAGTTGAGTTCTGCCCTATCACCAGCCATCACATCATTCCATAAGACAGCTCTTTTTAGATTGCTGATATCCGGTTTTGAATTGAGATAAGGGATTACAATTACCTTTTCTACAGAAGGAAGGTTATCACAGATTTCCTGTACCACATCTGTCTTGTCATAAGACTTCCCACCATATTGGTAACCATCCACAGCTATCAAAACCTTTGGCGCTATCTGTCTGAATCGATCCAGCACACTGCCTGCGCCAAAATCAGGTGAGCAACTGCTCCAAACAGCCCCCAGAGAAATGGTAGCAATTAAGGAAACCGTCGCCTGGGGAATATTTGGAATAAAAGCCGCTACCCTGTCACCCGGATTAACTCCGTGTTCCTTCAGAAATTGTTGCAGCGCAGCAGCATCCCGTTCTAATTCCAACCAGGATATTTTCTTCGCGGATGATCTTTCTGAAATAAACAAAATTGCGGGACGCTCATCCGTGTTATTTCTCATAATATGCTCCGCATAATTCAAAGAAGCGCCTTCAAACCATTTTGTATGTGGCATGGCATCTTTCGACATCACTTCCTTATAAGAAGTGTAGGATTTTATTTCAAAAAATTGCCAGACGCTCTTCCAGAAATCGGCAGGATTATCAACTGACCATTGCCATAGTGCATGATAATTTTTTAATGTGAATCCTTTCTTTTCATTCAGCCATTCTGAATAACGTGTGAGGTTAGACTGTTGCAGAAATTTTTCAGATGGTGTCCAAAGTTTGCGAGAAGAATCCATGACGAACTTTTTTCACAAAGTACCGAATTGTGAGAAACAATCAGAATGACGTGAATTCAGATGAAACTTCCAAATAAGGGTTCAGCTATTTTAGATCAATTTCTTCCGATTTAAAAGTCCTGCCTACCTACTTGCATTTAAAGAATTAATCCACTCCAAAAGCAAAAATCAAAACGCTTCCTGTCATGTTCATTCCACCCTGGTTTATGGTAAATGCATATTCACCTTTTGGAAGCGGCTTGTCAATGATAAAAACCAAATAGCCGTTCCTGATTTTTTTAGTGCTAAATGTAAATTTCTCGCTTGAGATTATTTTGTGACTGCCAAAGGGATTAGCTCCCGGCGATTTTTGCAGTATTATTTTTCGTTCTCCCTTTTCCACATCCATTTTGTACAGTGTCAGATTTTGAGTAGGGTCGCTGCCTATAGAAGTAAAATTCTGCATCATAGCAGGATCCACTCCATTCGCTTTCATTGCAGAATCCAAAGTTGGTGAAGTGCCTGTTGAATTTGAAGAACCATTAGAAGAAGGAGTTGAATAGACAAATGAAAACTGTTCTCTTCCCTCTAATCTTACCGAAGATTTTTTGCCGCTGATTGTATAACTTGATTCAACGCCTTTCATCATTCCCTGGGTAGTATTGATTTCAGCAGTTGCTTTTTCAAGCCGTGTCAATTTATAAGTAGTGTCCTTCCTCAAATTATAAATTTCATTGCTGAACTCCAGTTCCGGGTATTGCTGTGCATAGACACCTGTAACACCGGCACACAAAAGGAGCAGCAAAAAATATCTGTTCATGACTATTTCTTTTTGTTTGAATTTTTGCCGAATATCCATCCCACAAATACCTGTACTACATTATTCTTGGCATCAGCAGCAGTAAAAGACGGAGATTCTCCGGTTTCCATTTCTTTGTACATTTTGCCTAACCCGATGTTGTACCTGGCTCCCAACACCAAACCTGCCACAGGATGTATCTCTGCCCCGGCAGCAAATGCATAATCAAATTTGTTGTAATTGCTCATCACAGAGCTATAAGGGCCCGATACTCCTTCATCATCCGTGCTGTCTGCTTTTGCATTCAGCAGATAAGCCATTTGCATACCTAATTGTAATTGCACAAACTTTGTTATGTTGATACCCATCAGTTGGGGCAGAATGATATAATCAAGGTTTACTTTGCCCGAATTAGTGCCTGATTTAAAACTATAACCTTGCTTAGAATAAATAATTTCCGTCCTGGAACTGAGCACTCCTTTGCTGGGTGGCGCCATGAATAATCCGGCCATAAATCCTGCCTGGCTGCTGTTGTTTATTTCAGAAACCTTACTGATATTGGCAAAATTCAAACCTGCCTTAATCCCGATACCCAATTGGGCAAATGCGAAAAGCGGAAGCAGCACGCAAGCGAATAAGATAAACTTTTTCATACATTTTTTTCTGAAAGTTCGCATGTAAAATAGTGCCTGACAATAGAACAAAAGTTAGGGTAACCGAGTTCCCTGGGTCGTGTCTTCACGAACCAGTTCCTCCGCTTCGCAAATAAATCCCTATTCATTCAACAAATATTTCTATAAGAATTAAAGCCAATAATGCCATTATTATTTGCAGAGAGATTTCGTTTCATGCAGACACAAAACGCGGATGAGATGCAACGGCCTAAACCGTTGCATCTTAAAAAAATTATTCAATTGTTACCTTCACGATATCGTTGACATCCGGAAGTGTAGTAAATGCATTGGGATTGGGCACTTGCATAATTGGTATATTTTCTACCTGAGGCGTACCTCCGAATGCTGCCTGCCTGTTGCCTGCACCTGGAAATTGATTTACGGCAG
>CAZGNJ010000005.1:0-141839 GCA_964526985.1 uncultured Ginsengibacter sp.
TGGATATTACTCTCACGCGGTAGCCGGTACCATTGGCCATGGGCTTGGGTAGTGTAGCACTGATGTTGATGGCTTGAGATAATCCCACAGGATTGGCGACCACAGTACCAATATTTACAGGACTTGCAAAACTACCTGCAGCGTCGCTCAACTGTGCGGTAAATACATTGCCGCCATCGTACACTCCTGTGGCGCCGGCAGTAACAGTGATGTCTCCATCAGGGCACGGAGTAAGTGAAGACACATTCACATTATCTATTTTGAGCTGATATACATTCACGGGCTTGATACTGGTATCACCCGGACAACCGTATTGATTGGTTTCTACCACGCGTACCTGTTGCGGCTGGCCTTGCGTATTCCAAAGTAAATCCGCCGTGTTATTTGTTGGCGTAACCGTAGCCGCTCCCACTATCCACTTCCAGGTACTGCCGCTGACGGTTGGTGCCGAATAAGGGTAACTGTAAGTAGCATTGGCGTCTCCCGCTCCGGTGATGGTTTGTGCATAAGGTCTGTCGTGGATGGTAATGGTTTGCTCGTTCGCAATACCCGTTACCACAGCATTGGTACTGCTCACCCTGATTTTGTAGCCTGTTCCATCCGGAAGATGCGAAGGCAGTTTTACTTTGATAATGGAATTGGTAGTACCTGTGTAAGACCCGATGATCGTAGGTGAACCAAAGTTTCCGTCTTTATCACTCAGTTCTGCATTGAATACATTGCCTGCATTGTATGTGCCGGTAGCGTCGTAAGAAATATAGAAGCTGTCGCGTGCGCATCGCGTAGTCTGTGTCATACTGTTGACAACGATGGTGGGCGAAGCGAGCGTTGCCGGTATATTGAAAGTCCAACTGTTGACCAAACTCCAGCTACCATTCTTGTCTAATCCCCTCACAAAGAAGTGATGGTCGCCGGTGGCAAGGCCGGTTACGTTGATGGGTACTACATAATTATTGAAATCAGTTAGTGTGTCCAATACAACGGTGATACCGAGGCCATAACCGGGGTCGGTGTCGATGTAGTATTCTAATTTTTGGAGTTTTGGAATTGTTTGCAGTTCTGGTGGCGTAATTCCTGAACTAAACGGCTTATAGAATTGAATAGCATTGGTAAAGCTCCAATTGCCATTGGCATCTTTGGCACGCACATAAAAGCGGTGGACACCATTTGTAAGAGATCCCGGATTAATGGGTATTACCAGATTTTGTATATCTGTATTAGGCGATATGGTTACCTGGGTGCCATTTCCAAAACCAGGATCAACGTCTATATAGTATTCAACTCTTGTAATATTAGGCTGAGCATATACAATAGAGAACATAAACAAAAGAGATGAACTGATGAGTATTCTCTTAGTATTCAATATAGATTGAAATAATTTTTTCATGATAGTGTGAATAAGGAATGAACAATAGTTCTTTTTAGGAAAGAACGTTTTCTCAATTATTACTTCTCACACTAATCGTGATGTTATAAGGATTGGACGAAGCAGCCTGACCCGGTGCTTCTAATTTATAAATTGAAGGCACAGGTGGCATACCACTGATAACGTATCGATAGGCGGGTTCACCTCCAAATATACCACAGTCCGTAGGTTTATTGTTTTCATCGAACCCTCCAAGAATAGCCGGAGAACCTGGTTTCAAAATAAAATTGTTTTCATCAGGATAAGAAGAATTACCCGTAGTACTATTAACTGTAAAAATTGTACTGAAGTCTTGTCCCCAGCGATTATTTGAGCCTGGTGGTAGAATGGCCGGTTGCCCTTCTTGAAAAAAGTTATTTTCATAAATGGTGTTAATATTGGTAGTGCTTGAATAACCGGACTTTTTAAATATCGAGTTTTTAACTAGTACCTGTGCGTCTTTTGTTTCAAAATACAAATTATAAACGCCGGAATTCCATATACAGTTTGTAATATAAACTGTAGTGCCTGGGTCGCTAATATGAATGTAATTTCCTAATGTACAATTATTAATTTGGAGGTTGGTAACAGGTTTGCTATTTGGTGGGTCCTGATAAAATAGAAGACTATTAATAACGCATCTATTTAGTTTGATGTTGCTAATGGATCCTGAATAACTACCAGATAAAGAATTGTAGAAATTTAATGCGCCTTGGATATTACATCCTTCAATTGTAATATCAGAAATAGGAGTTCCTGATGGTTCACCCTCTATATACCAGTAATTCCCCGAAACTCCTTTTATTATGGTTCCAGAACTTGAGCCATAAAAGATTAGAGATGGAATCGTTGAAGGAAACTGACCTCCTATAACCTGCAAATCTGGATGAATGTCAAAATAATAACCGAATCCAAGAATTACAAGGCTTTTATTTACAATAACATAACCCCCTGGCCCATTAATCTCACCATATATTTGCATTGTGTCGCCATTGCTTGCCTGATCTTGGGCATCCGAAAAATTATCATAATCCACCCCAGTATTTGGTGTGGCATTGTACAATGTAGTGTATCCTATTCTGAAAATTTTTGCATTGGCAACACTGGTGATTAATGTTGCTGCGAACAATAGTGTAAAGATTTTGTAGTTCATGGCTGATTGATTTTGTAAGTGAAGAGATGTTAAGTTTGTTTGAATGAATAGAATTATTTGTACAAGCGTAATTCACAGTCAGGCAATCATTCGGCTTTTGGAGGAGGATAATGGTAGTAAGTATCTGTTGGATTGAATACAAAAGAATCAGGCGTAAAAGTAGCTTTGAGATTATTGCAGGGCAATCGCTATTTTCTGGTAGATTGGGTTGGTAATACCAGTATTATGGGAGGAAGAAACACTAAAAGGAATAGATCGGGAATTCGAGATAGAATCAACTTGACGAAAAGTTAGGAATTTAATGTTGCTGAAGATGTATTGCCCACAAGAAAATATCAGGAAAGAAAATAGCTAATAGCGTTTTTCAAATTTCAATTCAATCTGTTCTATCTAACAATAATTTAATTTGCGTCAAGTAATATTGTTACCACATTAGTTTTATTGAGGCAACAATAGAAAGATATAAAAATATCCAAAGAACAATCTGCCCTGAACTTCCTTTAAATTCAATACCAATTAATTTAAATTCAAGGGGTTCCTTTTCTACAACTTTTAACAATAGTACGAGAAATGTGGTAAGGAAAGCTGCAGCAGGTAATCCTATCAACGCAGTAAAATGTATCTTGTATATCTCAATAAATTCTTTGTTTATTCCGACAATGAAGACCATGTAGAACAAATAGGCGCCAAAGGTGACAAGTAAGATACCCACCACCCACGCAAATATTACTTTAAAATTCGGGTATTTCATTATTAGAGAGTTTTGTCATTGTCAATGTATAGAGAGATAATCGTTATTCAATGCCTATTTCGAAGTCTCATTTTTAAGAGCCAGATACATTTGCCTGATAGTGCTCTCGCTAAGGCATCGGGTGAGAGTAACTGATTCATTGAGCGGAATATTAATAACGGTATCCCTGCCTACACCAATACCTAAATTATTGAAATAGTCCACCTGCCTGCTTAAATTATGAATTGCAAAGTTTTGATGCCCTCCGAATGGAGAATTTGTGAGGGCAGTGAGAGAATTTAAGATGGATGCATTGTTGTATGAAATGGAATGATCTTCTGAAACACTAGCATTTGTAATATTGTAAAGTACAACTTTCAAATTCCTGATCGCACTGTCTTTTTTAAAGTATAAAAATTTCCTCAAAGCCTGGTATATTTCAAGTGTGGTAGCGCATCCTGTGTTTTCATATAAACCTCCATCTATAAATCTACCAACTCCATCCATGAAATTGTAAGCGCTAGCCAGGGGAAATGCCTCGCTTTGATTTACACAAGTAGTCATAGGAATATTATAATTGCCATTGCAATCATCATTCTTAAAATCCTTATACAAATCCCGGGCAAGGCTAATACCTTCTAATGTTACAGGAGAAAATATTCCTTGTGTGCCCTTATCTACAATCGTTGTATTTATAAGAAAAAGTGGAAACCTTCTGCTGGTATCCTGGTACAAATAAAAATAGTCCTGTTCAAAAAAATCCTTAGGACCTATCTGGAATGCATCTTGAAATGCTTTCATCTCTTCCTTCTGGAAATAAAAATTCCTGTCCTTTGGAAATCCATTTTTTGATTTGATTATTTTATCTATTATTCCATCAATCCCATCGCCTAACAAGAGTCCGAAAAAATTGCTACTCAAGAAATTCCTGGTAAATAAGACCGTGGAAACAGACTCAATATCTTTAATTTCTTTGTGGTAATACTTCGCACCAAGGTACATGTATGCCCCTACGCTTGAACCTGAAACTGTTGAGATAGAAAAGACTTTCTTGAAAAAATCACGGTCTTCTTTTTCTTTTGCAGCCATATTCATGAAAAACCAGGCTGCAGCTCTGGATCCTCCACCCTGGCCCGAAACGAGATAAATGGTGTCTTTGATTGCTCCTCTATTTCTATTGTACCAATAATCAAAATAGTTTTCAAGGGTAGTTCTTTCTTTAATGGAAACATATTTGGCAGGTTCGTACGATTTCCTGATCCGATGAGTGTTAGTTGAAGAAAATAGCGTCAAGTAAACAAAAATAAAAGGAAGGGCAATTATGACAATTTGATAAAGCCTGACTTTGAGTAAGATGACAGAATCCTTTTCAGGCGACAACGTTTTTTTGATGAGTTTAATGAGCAAATATTGAGAAGTGAAGAACAGATCAATTACAGTAATCAAAAAGGCTGAGAGTATGAAGAGGATTACTACAAGTGAAATTTCGGACAATAATTGGTTATTATTCATCACGTAAAAAGCGCCGAGAGTAAGGGTCAAAACTACGAGCAGGCATTTGTAATTAAAGTCGGATAATTTGTAATTCACGTGCTTTTCTTCCAGCAAACGAAGTGTATTAAAAAAGATTACCACTCCGATTGAACTTATTAAAGGAAAGATAAACTCATGATGTCCTTGTCTTAAACCGGCAATATATATGTAAGGTAGAAACAGGAAAATGAGAAATGGTAATGTACATTTCAGCAGGAAGAATACTCCCTTTTTTGGAAATTGTATTCGGTTATGGTATTTCTTAAATATTAGATTTCCTCCTGCAAAAAGAAGAACCAGAAGAACGCTTGCAATGATTTTCCATTTCGTTTCATAAACTACAAAGTAATAAGTGACCATGAACATTAGCCAGGGGAAAATGGCAAAATATCTTATTGGAAATTGTGCCTTGTCTGATTGTTCTTCAATAGTCGTGAAAGTGTCAAATTGAATGTTTGGTATATCTCCTTTTGCCTCAGTGTTACTTACGGTTCCCTCATCATTGTAAATAGAGGCCTGCAACTTGAATAGACGTTCTTTTGAAGATAATTTTTGTTCTTTGATATCAGCTGTTGGTTCGACATTAGTTCCATCATATCCTGTCATGAACTGAAATATGGAGATAGCAATTGTAGGAATGCACCATACTGCATATCCTAGCACAAAAGAAGAAGCCAGGCAGAGAGACAGGTTTAACATGCTTTCTTCTTCTGATAACGACCTGAATATTTCTTTGCCCGCATCGAAAGCAAATAAAATGATGGGGAAAATGATTGCAAGGAAGATGAAGAGTCCATTGTATTTTATGGTATTGAATATTTTATTAAATAGCTGAAAGATGTTGAGCTGCATAATGAATAATTGCTTAAAATAGTTGATAGAATTTTTAATTGTTTCCCTGAGCAGGTTGTTGCTGAATTATCATTTGTTCAATTGAAAAATTATTAAAACACTATTTTGATTTATTAAATTCAAGTCCTAAACTCACTACCCACCCAAGTTTAAATACTTTTCTTGTAATGCCATTTATATCGGGGTTAATGATTGTTCTCATGTCAATTCCTTTGTACTGAGGTTTTATATCATTGACTTTTCCAAAAGCTAATCCGGCTGAAAAGTTGAGGCCGACTTTCCGGGTTCCATAATTTAGGCCAGGTCCTATTTGTCCAAAGGGGGATATCTCCTCGTCCAGAGGGACAAAAAAGCCAAGGCTAAATGTTGGTGTTAACGCAGATCCGGTTCTAAACGAAACGATCCCACTTGCACCGATCCCTATAGAGAGATTATTCTTAGAATCAAGTTTGACCTTATGATCTGTTGAATCTATATAAGCCTCGCGATTTTTTAAATTAGTAAAAAACAGGCTTCCCTTAGGTACTGCAATCACTGAGGCTCCATTTTTTACTCGATAGCTGCCCAAGTTGTATTTCTCTTCAGGGAGTTGTTTTTCTTTTATTCGTAATTCAATTTCTATCTCATCATTATCAGGAACTGTAAGAGCAGTAGGAGTAAGTGATACCCATCCTGGATACCAGGTGAGAATTTTATTGAGTAAGTCAATTGACTCTTTATTGAATAGATTAAAATGCTTCTCGAAAAACTTTGCAAGTTTAGATTTGTATTCATTGAGCAGGGAAATGCTTTTGATATTTAGACTTGAATAGCCCATCAAGTATTCATTTACCCATTGTAAATTGTTTTCAACTATTTTCAAGGAATCATCTCTATCTGTCCTTACAGCCGCTCCTGAATCACCAACTCCTTTTTTTATTTCTTTTGCTGAATCATTGACTTTC
The DNA here is from genome assembly GCA_964526985.1 of uncultured Ginsengibacter sp. Lineage (GTDB taxonomy): Bacteria > Bacteroidota > Bacteroidia > Chitinophagales > Chitinophagaceae > Ginsengibacter. The sequence goes on from CAZGNJ010000005.1 coordinate 6,618, forward strand.
TCTAATAGGCTACCCAAAGATTGGTCATAGTGATAATCAATTCCGTTTACATTAATATTGACAGATTCAAGATTATTAAAGTTGTAGTTCTTTATAAACACACTAAAACTCGAGTTAACTTTAATGGCTCTAACAATTTTATAAGATGCTTTTCCATTCCTAAGTTTTTTAACATAAAGTTCATTGTTCTTTTTTCGGTTAATATCAGCATCTGCATCAATCACAAAATGGTAATAGCCGATCGAATCGTTTGGAAAAATATCGGGAATTGAATCTGATTTTGGAGCAAATTGGGGTGGAAAAGGGAAATCTGAAAGGAACGAGAAATCCTTTATTGTAGTGCCATTAGGCCTGGGCTCTTTTGAGTCTGGGCATTTACCAATAGCAAAGCATTTCTTTTCTTTACAAAACAATATTTGCAATTCACTCTTACGATCATGAGTGAAAATAATATTACCGTTAGGTTTCATGCTGAATTCAGTTCGTAGTCCTTTCATATTGATTTTGTTAGCCTTAATGGAATTTGAATCACTAGCAAGAAATATAAGTTCTCCTTCCTTTCCTTTCTTGTCTTTATAAACGATGATGAGTGTATCGGCCGGGTCATTCCTTTTTGCATTCTCGGGTCTTTGTTGAATCAAAACTCTTCCGGACTGCTCATTAAACCTTGCTATGATTGCTTGTCCTAAGCAACTATTTGTCGTAATAAGGAACAGTATCGAGTAGATAAGGCTCGTTATTTTCAATTTCATTCTTAGCATTGTTATTCTGTATTAATTCTTGCAACTATTGGGTATGTTTAGTGTCCACAGCTTTGACATGTAAGCATTATTGTCACTCTTGGCAATGATCATCCCCATGCAAATTTTCAATGAGCCTGGTTCCATATAATAGACTGTTGCGCCGCTATCGCCAGGATTAACATTTGAACCGTTGGATTCAATTCTATACAATTCTAATTCCTTCCGAAATCCTCCTCCATAATCGACATTACAGGTAACTATACTCAGTGGTGCCTCCTTGTATTGCAGAAATTTACTGGTAGCCCCAAATAGTCTCATTTTTGCTTCTTTAATTTCTTCAAGATGGTAGGGACTTATAAAAGCCTTATAGGTATCATAGAAAAATTCATCCACCTCGCATTCACAATAGTCTGCTCCATAATATCCCCCTCCTTGGTTACCAAACAAAATACTTTCAGGATTAATGTTGGCAGATAGAATGACTCCGTTGATATAGAACTTTACATTCAGAAGGTTTGAAGAGAGAGTAGCTTTTTCATCCTGTTGAAATTGCTTGAAATCACTATCTGCGGCAAATACATGCAAACAGCTGAATGCAATATATTTTTCACCAGATTTTTTCACATTAAAGGTGCCTTTAATTTCTTTGTTTGCCTTGTTCCATGCGTAGCATTTTGGGTCTTCATCTATCCCAGTGCCTGGAAGGGCGACAAGATTTTTTGTGAATTTAATCACCAGGTAGTTAGCTAACAGAAAAGAATTGTAATTGATCTCAACACTTCCCTCCTCTTTTAATTTTAGTAATTGATTCTGTGCTTCAACGGTAGTGAATTCTACCTCAATTCTTTTCTGGAAAAGACCTAATCTTTCATTGAAGAATGTTGTTAGGCCACACGAGAGAATGCCTTCGATCTTCCATAAGGCTGGACGGTACATTTCGTAGAGTTTTTCCGCGATTTCGTACTGGGATATTTCCGAGTATTTGATAATCTGATCTGCATTGGCAAAATCAGTAATCAGTTTTCTGTCTGATAATGTTTCCTGAGTCCTTTTAAAACTGAATAAAATGTCCAATAGGTCATGCCAGAATTTTGAACCGAGGCTGAGAAAAATACCTACTCCTATATATCCTGTAAAGCAAAGGAGTATTGATCCCATCTTCTCGATGCCAGCCAGATTTCCGATAATGAAAATAATGGTGAGAACCAACCAAAAATAGAAAGGTGAATAAATTGCCCACTGATTTTGTAATTTGGGAGTTTCCTGTAGTTTGGAAAAAAGAATCAGAGAACTGGACCAAAAGAATAGAAACAAATAAATAGCACCTACGTATATTTCCCACCTGTTAAGTTGAGCCAAATGCCAACCAATCTGTAATTCACCTGTTTGATTCCTTATGTATTCGAAAATTCTGAAAATGCTCAGATTAATAAATGCTGCTGATAAAACACCCACGATAATGTTTATCACAAGAATTCGATATTCTCTTTCTTTCTCTGCTGCTTCTGTTATTTGACGTTGAGCCAGAATTCTCAAGCGGGCAACTAAGTAGAACACCCAATTATCACTTTCTCTGTGTGGAATAACAGGAATATAGATGTCCTTATTCTGAAAATATAGTTTTAAGAAATTTGCTACTCTTTCGGATATCAAGCTCATTACAAAGAGGACGGTAGCGAATCGTATAAATATTTCTGTTAATGACATGATGAATTCCTATTCTTGTGATAACAATATGATTAAGGGACTATATCGTATGAGAATTATTCTAACTCTCTTTTCAACAACCCATGTTTAATCTGAGTCTTCTCTACAAAGAGTTTCTCTTTAGAACATTGGATATTGTAATTTATGAGGAGGCTGATTATAGGCTAATGTGATGATGAAGTTAATTCTACGCGTGTTTTACAGCAATCCCAATTTTCTGGCAAATTTTATTCTCTCTCCCATATTTATGGTAGAAGATTCACCTGAATCTCGCCGCTATCTCGGCCCTTGAATGAATATTCAGTTTGTTGTAAATATTCTTTGTGTGGGAGAATAGCGTTTGTACGCTGATGTTACATTCGTCAGCAATTTGCTTGTACGACTTTCCGGAAATAAGGAGGTGAAGAATTTCCGTTTCCCTTTTCGTGAGTTTGTATTGTTCCAGGTCTTTGCTGTGCCCGTTTTCTTTCCTGTTGAAATAATCGAGCATCTTCCGTGCAATGGTTCCGTTGATGATACTTTCGCCATTATATACTGCGTAGATGGCTTCAATGATTTTTTCAGGCGAATCTTTTTTCAGCAGGTAACCATCTGCACCGGCTTTTATAGAATTGAATATCTTGTCTTCATCCTCAAAAACAGTGAGCATAAAAATGCTGGCTGTTGGAAGTTTTTCTTTGATGATGCTAACACCTGCGATGCCATTGATTCCCGGCAGATCAATATCAAGAATCACTACATCCGGTTTGGCATTCAGCAGCGCAGGAATATCGAGCAGGTTTTCGGAAGTGTATCCCAATAGCAGGTCGGGCCGGCTGCCAATGAGTGCCTGCATCGCTTTCAGATAAGAAAGATTGTCTTCTATCAGTGCAACTCTTATCATGAGGTAAATGTAGATTTATTACACGTCCTGAAAAATACCAGATTTATGTCAGACCACCGGCAACAGAATGGTTGTGTGAGTACCCTGCCCCGGAGCTGTTATAATTTCCAGCTTCCATTTCATCCCGATAGCTCTTTCTTTCATGATCCTCATTCCGTTTCTGTGGTTGTGCGCGTCATTTTCTTCAAACCCTTTTCCGTCGTCCTGCACACTGGCCCGCAGTTGTTTTCCTTCAATGACAAAACTGATTTTGATTGTTTTACAATCAGCATGCTTCAGCGTGTTATTGACTAATTCACGCAGCAATAGATACAACTGATGTTTTTCTTCAGCATCCATTTTCTGCATGCGGAGCTGGTCGCTCACAATTAGTTCTATGGCTGCCGACTTTGCCTGTGCGAGTGGCTCAGCATAAATCATCAGCCTGTTGATCACGCTGCCAAGTGTATCGTATTTAGGGTTGATCTTCCACACCAGGTCATCCAATTTTTCCACGGCGTCAGTCACGTTCGTGCTGATGGAATCAAGGTAAGGTTCCTTTATTTCTTCGCTTTTTGCAAGGTTGCTGTAGATGTTGATACTGCTAAGTGTTGAACCGATTTCGTCATGGAGGTCGGCAGAAATTCTTTGCCGCTCATACTGTAGCGCTAATTCTTTTTCAAGAGTCGATTTCTGCTTTTGTAATTGATACCGGTAAACGAGGCGGATGATTAGAAAAACGAGGGCTGAAAAAATACTCAGTGCAAGTATTCTGAACCACCAGGTTTGCCACCAGGGTGTCAGGATGGTGAAAGTGAACTTTCTTTCGTCACTCCAGTAGCCGGCGTAATTCATAGCTCTCACCCTGAAAAGATATTTGCCGGAAGCAAGGTTACCATAAGAGGCGAAAGACTGGTTCGTAAAAATAGTTCCGAATTTTTCAGGCCCGTCTAACCGGTACTGATATTTTACATTTTGTGGCTGGCTGGTAGTGATACCGCTGAATTCAAAGGTGATGGAATTATTCTCCCAGTTCAATTGCAGCCCCAGTGGCAAGTTGTTCCACCGGGATAATGAATCGAAGTGGAAACCATGAAACAAAATTCCATTCCTGAATTGAAACGATGTATCCTGCCTTTCTGATAAATTGTTCCAGTCAATAAATTGTCCTTCTATTTTCACTCCTGTGATCTGAATGTTGGATGGTATGGAATCATTCATCTCCTGTCCGGGGTCGATACTCGTCAAGCCATTAGTGGTACCTACGCGAATCAAATGATCTGAGGTTTCGATCAGCGCCCCGTGATTAGAGCTGACCCCAAGAAAATTGTCAGCGTAACCATAGTTCTTAAAGAAAACATCATTCTCAAAGATCATATTCCCTTTCAATCTCGTGTCAAATACTGCCAACCGGAACGGAGATAATTTGCTTAAACCTCCACGTGATCCAATCCAAATATTTCCTGAGTGATCTTCCATCACACTCGTTACCTCGTTGCTGATCAATCCTTCCTTTTCAGAAAAATGAATAATCCTGTTGCCATCGTATTGCAATAATCCGGAGTTAGTAGCAAACCAAAGCCTTCCCAGGTGATCTTCATTAGCGTGAGCCACAGCTATGTGGCTGCCCAGCAGGCTGTCTCTCAATTGAGAAATATTCTTGCCGTCATATTTATAGATACCCGCATCAGTGCAGAACCAGGTATTTCCTTTGCTGTCAGTTTGTATGGACGAAACCCTGACCCCGCCTGAATCTGCAAAAAAATTAGTAATAGATCGTCCGTCATATTTCGAAGCTCCTTTCTCAGTGCCAATCCACAGATTGCCACTTTCATCAGTCGTTATACTGTTAACATCATCATGGACCAACCCGTTTTTCTTCGAAACATTCGTGAAGGAGTGGCCATCATATTTTTCTATCCCCTTGAATGTTGCGAACCAAATGTTGCCTTTTTTGTCCTGGCAAATACTCCTGATATCATCATCATGAATGCCTTGTTTCCTGGTATAAGTTTTAAGGGTATTGCCAATGAGATTGGAAACACCTCCCCGCCACGTGCCGATCCACAGGCTTCCTGCATGATCTTCCAGCAAACTGAATACATAATTTTTATTGAGTCCGTCATTTTCTGCGAAGTGCGTGAATGAATGAGGATTGTACCTGAGTGCTCCACCACCTCCGGTACCTATCCAGATATTGCCAGCGCCATCTTGTAACAGGCAATAAATATTCGTGTTGACCAATCCATGCTTTTCATTGAGGTTGGTCAATGAATGGCCATCGTACCTGGAAATGCCATTATGGGTTCCAATCCAGATTTTATGATCTTTGCCTTCTATCAGGCTGAAAACCTCATTATCAGCCAATCCGTTTTTTGTATTGATATAATGCAAGTCATTCTGGTCAAGAATGGTGATTCCACCACCAAAAGTTCCTATCCAGATCCTTCCTGGTTTTTCCTCGAGTAATGAATAAACCCTGCTGTCACTCAATCCCTGATGTGCATTGTAATTGACAAATGATTCACCATCGAATTTTGACAAACCATTCATGGTTCCTATCCATAAATTTCCTTTAGTGTCCGTCAGCAAAGCATTCACTGAATCTCCGGGCAGGCCTTGCTTTGTTGAGTAATTGGTAAATGAATGCCCGTCAAATTTTGAAATACCTCCATCCATAGAGCCTAACCAAACATTACCTTTTCTGTCTTCTGTGATAGCTACAATGAAGTCACCACAGAGTCCATCCTTTTTTGTAAAGTTGGTAAAACAACGTCCATCGTATCGTGAAATACCGCCGCCTAATGTACCCAACCAGATGTTGCTCCTGGTGTCCTGGAATGCTGATCTCACGTCATTGAATACCAGCCCCTCTTTGGTGGTAATATTCGTGTAGGTGTGCCCGTCATACACTGTTACTCCCAGGCTGGTACCCATCCATATATTTCCTGTTCTGTCTTTCACCAGGCAACCCACGATACTGCTTCTCAATCCCTGTGCTTTGCCAAACGAAGCAATAGAAAATGGGTTTGGGTCTTTATAAGTGAGTTCCTTTGCAACAGCGGATTGCATTGCCATGGCAGGCACCGGATTCATTCTTACCGGGACTACACCTGGAAGCAAGAATCCATTTCTTCCGGGATAATTAGTAATGGGTGCTCCTGCTTTGCGTGTATTAAGGGTACCTACCTCATGGCTGATTCTTTTGATCAATGTTATTTGAGGATTTCCTGCAGGTACCTTTTTTAAATCCGATTCGTTGACAATAACCGGCTTTTTCATGATCTCCCTGATATCAAGCGTAGAGAGATGGGCAGGAAATACTTGCGGAGTATAAGTACCGACAGGGTAATGTACCATCTGGTTTCTGTCGCATGAAGTGAAACAGAATACAACTATTAAAATGAACAGAGAATTATTGATAGTGTTCATTTTTTTGCGGAACCCGGCTTTTGCCCAGCGATTCAGATTCAAATCAAAAGTAATCTATCAGGAACATATATAGAACTGAAAGCCACATTCCAACTCTTTCAAGCTATAGCCGTCGGCACCGTCAGACAGCAGAGCAGTCTATAACGAAGGATAGCCGTCGGTACCGCAGGTCAGACGACATACTTCTGAAGGTGAGATTGTGTGCCACCGCAGGTCAGACGGCGTACCTCTGAAGATGAGATTGTGTACCACCGCAGGTCAGATGGTGTACCCTGCCCATACCTCTTATCCTATTGAATTAATTGTACTAAGTTTGAGAGAGACAACTCCGGTAATAGAGAACTTTGAAAAGACTATGACAATTGATGTTGAGCAATACCTGGATTCTAACCGTATAGCCTACACGATGCACGAGCATCCTGCAGTATATACCTGTGAAGACCTTGAAAAGTATGGTGATAGGATACCGGGGCTGGCATGTAAAAACCTGCTATTGAAAGATCAAAAGGGAAAGAGGTATTTTTTGTTCATTCTGCCGGCCAGTCAAAAGACAGACTTAAAACGTGTGTGTGAAATTGCAGGTGAAAAGAAAGTTAGTTTTGCGAGTGCGGAGAAGCTTAGAGAAAAATTAGGTGTCGACCCGGGCGCTGTATCACCCTTTGGGTTACTGAATGATGAGAAGTCAGAAGTAGAGGTGTTCATTGATGAAAAAGTCTATGATGCAGCAATCGTTAGTTTTCATCCAAACAGGAACACGGCTTCTCTGGAATTGACAAGAGAGATGTTTCATAAGTTTCTTGACACCTTGCCACATCAGATCAATATTGTATCACTGTAATAAACAAACGAAAATGCATTCCGCCGCGGCGGAAATAATCTATAATTCATAATCCACAATTTATAATTTTCTTCCATGTTCAGCTACTGGGAAAAAAAGCAATTCTTCTATCACCGCCACCTGGTCATCTGCGGAGCTGGGTTCACCGGCCTTTCCGCAGCGATTTATTACAAGAGAAAATTTCCCGGCAAGAGTGTGCTTGTTTTGGAGCGGGATGTGGTCAATGGCGGCGCCAGCACTAAGAATGCGGGTTTCGCTTGCTTCGGAAGTCCTTCAGAATTATTGGCTGATCTGAAAAAATCAAGTGAGGATGAGGTATTCAGCCTGGTAAAGAGAAGGTGGGATGGACTGAATAACCTGCGCACTTTACTTGGAGATGGCGGGATCGGATACGAACCACTGCATGGTTTCGAATTGTTCAGGCAGCGTGATGCGCTTTATGATGAATGCCAGGAACATCTTGCTTACCTGAATACAATGATCAGATCATTTACTGGAACAAATGTGTACAGGCGTAGCGATGAAAAGATTGAGACATTTGGATTTGAGGGTATCGAACACATCATAGAAAATATTGAAGAAGGGCAGGTCGATACCGGGAAGATGTATGCTTCGATATTGCGATTGGCAAAAGAGGCAGGAGTGGAGGTTTTCAACGGTATCAGTATTGACGGCTTTGAAGAAAGCAACGTGGTGAAAATAAAAACAAGCCACGGTGAGATGACCGCTGACCTTTTCCTCATTGCCAACAATGGTTTTGCATCACAGATACTTAACGACAGCCAGACAATTCCTGCACGCGCACAAGTGCTGGTTACAACACCGATAGATGGATTAAAAGTGAAAGGAGCTTTTCATATCGATGAAGGATTTTATTATTTCCGCGATGCGGATGGTAGAATTTTGTTTGGTGGCGGACGCAATACAGATTTTGAAACAGAGACCACAGCTCAACTTGGATTGAATGATCACATTCAGCAGCATCTTGAAGATTTGCTGCATCGCGTAATCTTGCCTAGAGTAGATTTTCAGATTGAACAGCGATGGACAGGCATCATGGGCATGGGAAAGGTGAAGCAGGTGATTGTGAAGCCGCTTTCAGAAAAGGTTTTTTGTGCTATCCGTCTCAGTGGTATGGGGCTGGCATTGAGTACACTATTGGGAAAAGAGGTAGTGGAGATGATGGAGTGATTTTTTATTTTTTTTGGTGAGGTAATAATGGATTCAGTTTTATTAATTCCTGCGGTGATGTTGATGTCACTGCAAACTGAATAAGTCTGCACGTGGTTTAAATATAGAAAACCTGACAATTCCTGGATTTGTATTGACGCAATGAAACGGGGTAACAATACAAAAAACGCAATAGAAGCGTGTTGAAAATCAATGTTAGGAAAATGGGTGGGTTTCGTGTAATATTGTGTTGTAGGCAATTTAGACAATGACACTTACAGAACCTATAGATATTGACCTTTTGACATTTATAAAGACTGGTAAGTTTGACTACATAAAACTTGGACAGACCAAAGAATGGATAATCAACAATTTTCCTGACCCAGACGAAAATTATGCGGATAATTACAACAGTCCAATCTGGTTTTACGGAGACATTGAATTTCACTTCAACGACGACAATAAGTTATTTTTAGTTTATTCAGACCGTATTGACACATTAAATGGTGGACAAAGTTTACGATTACACAAATGGATATTTGACAAACCTCAAGAACTAACAATTCAAAATGTGACAAACCATCTCGCAAAAGAGAGAATTGGCTACCAATTGAAATATGGGACTTTATCCAACGGATTTACCTCAGCAACAATTGAGATACTTTCAAGCGGAGTTACTATGGGATTTTCACTTCCTGAAAATGACGAGGACTATGACCAATACTTAGAACGGCTTGCGAAAGCAGACGGCAATTTATTTCTACTGGATTCAATCAGCTTCATGACAAAATAAACTGCCTACAACAGGTGCATTTGCAATAGCATGGCAGACGGAATAAACGTCGTCTGTAAATCATTGTTCGGCTTTTGTTCGGGCAGACGGTACGCTATTCAACATTTGTGCTTAACTTCAACTGTAGTTTTTTAATTTGGCATTTGTTCCGGGCAGACAATTCGCTATTGCCATGCCATCGCAAATGCTTTACCGTTGCCTGCAACCAATTCGCAGAAACAACTCACAACTTAACGTCTCAACACCTCAAGGTCCTAACAAAAATGAATGCAGTTTGGATATTTAGCCTTGCGGAGGTTATCATTATATAAGATGACTCCTGCAACTCCACTCAAAAATTTATTTCAGCAATGTAATCAAATCGTCCTTTGGTAATATGAATACTGTCGCCGATGTTTCCATCGAACAATCCTGAAATGTAGATATGATCCGAAGCCTGGCTTTTTTGATCAATAGCTACAAAGTAGATGTTAGCACTTCCCTGGAGAGAATAATTCAGATAGACCTTACATTCATTTGAAGCAAATCTTTTTCCTCTCCAACTCATCAGTGTTTTGAAGGAAGCGCCAAGTGGTGCAGGGATCCTGATTGAAATATTATCGTATGCACCATTCACAAATTTGCCATTCTTTCTCTGACCGATTTGCCATGAGAAATCAATGCTGTCCGGCTGGTTAGGTATAACGTATCCGGTTATACGAGGATACGGTATCCTTCCGAAACCACCGGCGCCGCTTTCCGGCCAGTAATTGATAAATGGAACGTCATTGATCAGGCAGGTACCTGTATTGGTCTGACTGGTAGTGAGCATGCTCAATGCCTGATTGAAGGGGTCAGGAATGAAACGCTGTTTCAAACACCCGGCGAGCATTAGCATTGGAAGGAGAATCATTGAAGTATATAGGAGTTTTTTCATTTCATTTTTTTATATTGGAATTGGTAACCAAACATCAATCTTGCCGGTGCTGCATATCGGAGGTTGTGATCTCTCGATGTTTCCCTGTACAAGGGCGACTGAATGTTGAGTGTGATGAGTTTGTTTTTGCCGAACAGATATTGCAGTCCGAATGCAGATACCAATCCCGAAGGTGATCCGGCAAGATCACCGTTGAGGATGGTGTAATTTTCTTTGTCGACATCCGCGTATGTAACTTTCGTATTGTGAAAACTGTAGCCGAGTGGCATAATGGCGAGTACCAACTTGTTGGCCGGGGATGTGCTGAATAATTTGATGTCAATATCAATTCCGATGGTGAGCAGGCTTGTTTTGTATTTCTCTTTTGCAGCAATACTTTCAGGCAAGTTAGGGTTCAGTGTAAATGCTTCAACATCTTTTTGCAAAGTGAATCCCTGGTCATGGTTAACCGCAAGAAGCAACGGAACATCCGGAAATGCCTGCCACTTGATTGCTACAGGCAGGAATACCATTGCTTTGCTGTTGTTTGCGTCGATTCCGAATCCGGTGGATAAAGAAACGGATTGCGATTTGCCGCAAAGTGAAAAAAGCATAAGGCAGAGAGGGAGCAGTGTTTTGTTCATAGTCATCATTGCACTGATGGGTTATTAGTTTCAAAAATCCGGATAACAATTCCGGATGCTCAAAACTATCACTTCATAATTCAAAAATGAAGAGAAAATTTTCTTTTGACAAAAATGTTACCAACTAAACTATCTAAAGAGCATCAAATTGAAGAGAGGAATTCTGAGGGAAATTTTCGAGAACGGCTGTTACTTTGAAATGTTCTCCTGAGTAATGAATCAATTTTCCGATTGCACCATCATTGCCAAAAGACTTTTCAGCCGTTTCGTGTGTCAGCATCACCGAATGCTCGTTAGGTAATGCCGTTTTAATATTCCCTTCCCTGAGCTTGTAATCGAAAATGGAGAAAAAACTACTGTCAACATAAGCAATTTCAAAGCCATCCAAGATTTTACTTCTGTCACCGTTGGATATTATCTGATCCCACTCACTGGTAATCCTTACAATAGATTTTATGCCGGGCATTGATTGTGCAAAAACTGCCAAAGGCGCTGGAGTATTTGTCCAGGTTACAGTTTCTCCGTTAGAGCTGAATTGTGTGCTTAGACGATAGATATTCTGATAATCCTTATTGAATTTATCATAGCTTTTTTCTTGCTGCACCCAAAGCAGCAACATGATACCTGTTGCAAGGCCCAGTGCCAATCCTGAGATATTGATGATACTGTAAAATATGCTGCTACTCAGATTTCGCCAGGCTGTTTTGAAATAATTTTTGAACATAATTATGATGCCTTTTGGGTTACTTCTTGTGTTTTATATTTTGTATTTTTGAGAAGCAAATAATTTGGTTATGGAACGAATAGAAATAGAAGTGGATAAATCCACAGCTATAGCATTTGGTAAGTTCAGTCCTGAAACAAAAAGCCGGTTTAGCGAATCGGTAGCTATTGTGTTGAAAAAGATGATAAACGATGCCACGTCCGAAAATCACAAACGTTTCCTTGATGAACTCGGTGATGTAGCTGAGCGAAATGGTCTTACAGAAGATATTCTTAATGACTTGCTGAAAGCTGATGATTAAGACATTTGTCTTTGACACCAATGCACTTGTCAGTGCGTATATTTTGGTAAATTCTATAACCAGGCAGGCATATAACAAGGCATTTGATTCCGGGGTATTCTTATATTCTGCAGCAACTCTTGATGAGTTTGCAGAGGTCTTTGTCAGGTCAAAATTTGAGAAGTATTTGTCTCTGGAACAAAGGCTATCTGCAATTGCTGAATTCCATTCGAAGGCATTTTTTATTGATGTAGGCATCTCCATTACAGACTGCCGCGATCCTGAAGACAACAAATTCCTGGAATTGGCTGTTGCAGCCAATGCTTCCTGCATTATCACAGGTGATGAAGACTTGCTGGTACTAAACCCTTTCAGAGGGATACCCATTCTCAATCCTGTTGAATTTTTGAACATGTCTTATTAATTATCTGCATTGTCCTATTTAAAGAATTTTAGTTGCACGATGATGAACAACTAAATAATTATTATTCCTTCCATTTATAATTCATAATCTATAATTCATAATTTATAGTTCATTCCGCCAAGACTGAAAATAGTTTAAACCTCACTCTGTCCTCAACGAATCTGCGGGATTGGCTACTGCTGCTTTAATAGTCTGAAAGCTTATAACTGCTAATGAAATAGCAATTGTTATAAAGCCAGCGACGACCAACATCCACCAACTGACATGAATTCTATATGCATAATCCATCAACCATTTATTCATCAGCCACCAAGCTATCGGCGATGCAATCAATATTGATAAGGCTATGAGTTTGATGAAACTGACGGAAAACATTTGAACAATAGAACCAACAGACGCGCCCAATACTTTTCTGATTCCGATTTCTTTAATTCGCTGTGCGGTGGCCTGTATCACCAACCCGAGAATGCCCAATGCCGCCAGCGCCATAGAGATGCTGCTGAAGAAAATAAAAATAGTGCTCAGTTTCTTCTCTGCTTTGTATTGCCCATTCACCATTTCATCCACCCATTTTATTTCTAACAAATTGACAGGAAAAAACGAACGCCACAATTCATGAATTCCATTTAATACTGATTGTTGCATTCCGGGTTCCACCCGCACTATCATGGAGCCCATGTTCAGGGAATCTTCAGCAGTGATGATGGTAGGCTGCATAGGAGATTTAAGTGTTTCGTTGTTGAAATCCTTAATGATTCCGACAGGAACTACTTTTACATTTGACAGATATTTATTCAGATCAGCGTGTAACACACCTGAAGTATATGAGGTAAGAATGGCAGAGCGCATTTCCATATTCTCGGCCACTGATGGGGGAGGCGCGTCTGATTTCAGATTCGGATCGAAGAAGCGACCTTTCTCCAATCGAAGGCCGAGGGTCTGAGGCAAGTCTGCATCGCCATTGATGTACCATACATTTATTTTTTCATTGGGCCTGTCAGGATTATCTATCATTCTTGACATATATCCCGCACCATTTCCCGGAGTCCATGTAGAGATGCTGGTGCTTACTACTCCCGGTATTTTCTTCAATTCATTTTTGAAAGTTTGTGACTTTCCGTTCCAATTGATATAAGAAATATTCAGCAAATTATTCTTATCAAAACCAATGTCTCTGTGCGTCATAAATTTTACCTGGTTTTGAATCACTATCAAAGCGATCAGCACAAAAATGGAAATAGCGAATTGAACTACAATGAGGCTCTTTCTTACGAATGATTGTGATGACCTGTGATGGGTAGTGAGTTTTCCTTTGATCATCGCGATAGATCTGAATCCGGATAAAACCCAGGCAGGATAGAATCCGGTGATGACGCTTAATACGATTGCTACTACAAATACACTGACCAGAAGAGATGGTGTATTGATAAAATCTTTTCCAAACGGATGACCTACAAACGACACCACTGCCGGCAAAGCAATAACATAAAGAATGACTGCCAGAATACTACTGACAATAAAGAAAAGAAGGGATTCGGTTAATAGCTGGGATATCAATTGTTTTCTTCCTGCACCTAAAATTTTTCTGATACCTGTTTCTTTCAATCGGTAAACAGCTCGTGATGTACTAAGATTTATAAAATTCACACACGCGATAATTAGTAGCAACACAGAGATTCCACCTAATATCAGGATGGTTTTGTAATCGCCCCTCACAGGCTGGTAACTTGCAAAATCAGAATGCAGGTAAATGTCCTCTAATGGTTGGAATTCGAACTGGTACGGGTTCTTTTCATTTACAAATCCTGCATACCAACTGTTGAGCTTATCCGTAAATTTTTTGACATCCGATCCTTTTTTGAACAACACAAAATTCTGTGCAAAAGATCCGAACTGTTCTTTGGTCAATTGTTCATCCCACACAGGAGTCATTTCTACTACATCTGCCCTGAAAATGGAATTCACCGGCAGGTCTTTGATCACTCCCGTGATGATGTATGGCTTGGCCTTGGTGGAGTAGGTAGGTACGTCGTCAATTATTTTTCCTACCGGGTTTTCGTTCGGGAAGAATTTCTTCCGAAAGCTTTCTGTGATGACCAGGTTGGCATTGTCGCCCGCAATTAATTTTCGGGGATTACCGCTCAATACTTTCAGGTCAAGAATATTCCAGAGAGAAGTATCTGCTTCAAGTGAAGAAATTTTCATGCCGTTAGGATCTGCTTCATTCACTTTCAGCCGCATAGAAGAAGTACTGATGGGTGCGGCAGCCTCTACCTCGGGAAAATCCTTTTTCAATGTATTTACCAGTCCTACAAAGGAAGTGCTGAATTTATTGTACATGCCATCGCCCATCCTGTTCACCGTGTTGATGCGGTATATTTCATTGCTATGGCTCCATTGTTTGTCATAAGAGAGGTCGTCAATAACGATTGTGGCGACAACCATACTTGCAGCGAGTGCTATCGTAAGGCCGATAATATTGATTGATGAAAATGCGATATTGCCTGTGATGGTGCGCCAGGCTGTTTTGAAATAGTTTTTAATCATAAGTATTCTTAATGCTTTGGATCAACTTCTATGATTTAGTAAGCCAACACAATGCCTGAATTATAAATTCTGATAATCAGTGGTCTATCTATGTGAGTTTGGTAGTAACTGTTCGCTAATGGTACAATGACTGTACGGTATTGTACTTCACAAAAAAACCGCCTGATGGCGGTTTATGATTCTTAGAATATTTTTCCGGAATTATTTTACAGAAGCGATCAGCGACTTGAAACTTTCAGGTTCATTCATCGCAATATCCGCAAGAACTTTACGATTCAGGTCAGAACCCTTTTCGCGCAGTTTGTGAATGAATTCGCTGTAAGTCAATCCTTCTTCGCGAACTGCAGCGTTGATACGGGCGATCCAGAGAGCGCGGTATTCGCG
The DNA here is from genome assembly GCA_964526985.1 of uncultured Ginsengibacter sp. Taxonomy (GTDB): domain Bacteria; phylum Bacteroidota; class Bacteroidia; order Chitinophagales; family Chitinophagaceae; genus Ginsengibacter. Next base: position 22,061 of record CAZGNJ010000005.1, read on the forward strand.
TTTCTTAAGTTTGCGGCCTACATAAGCGTAGGTCATTCCTTTTTCCTGAACGTTTTTGGCTACTGTATAAACGTTTTTCCTTTTTCCATAAAAGCCTTTAGCCGCCTTTAAGATTCTTTTTCTTCTGGCACGGCTGGCTACTGAGTTTACTGAACGTGGCATGGTGTAATAATTTTAATTTCCTTAGTTGGAGTTAATTAATAAATTAAATTGAAATCTTATTTCATTCTGAGCAGACGCATTACAAATGGCCTGTTGGCATCGTCCACCACACCTTTCTTACGAAGTGCACGCTTGCGCTTTGTGGTTTTTTTGGTGAGGATGTGTCTTTTGAATGATTTTTGATAAACAATTTCACCGCTGCCGGTTACTTTGAAGCGCTTCTTTGCGCTAGAGTTGGTTTTAACCTTTGGCATTATACATATTTTACTTTTACACCCTTGCCGGCGCCCCGCACAGGCGGAGACTTATGGAGCCATGTGGGCAATATGCTTTAGGTTGATTTTTACTTTAGCCAAAACACAAAATGCTAAAAGGGCTGCAAATGTAGGGAAAAGTCTGATTCAGAAGCAGGATTCCCTCAGATATTTTAATAATTTTTACATTCGTTGTTTGTCATTTCCGACTTGGAGGACAGGTTGTTGGGGTGCTATGTTGTAACGTTGTTACGTTGTTACGTGTTGGGTTGTAACGTTGGTATGTTGTTACGTTGTTACCTTATTGGGGTGTTACATTTATGGATCGTTTGGAATCTGGTATCCTTTCTTGCCGGTAATTATAAATTAACCATTAACCATTAACTATCACTGCTTCGAAAACACCTTTTTCAGAATATCAGTTACTCTGGCCGCAGGGTCTTTCCTGATCTTTTGTTCCTCCAGCCCGATTTCATAAAAAATACCCTGCAATGATTTCTCTGTAACATAACCGGTGAGGTCGGTGTTTACTTTTTTCAAGCTGAACTTGTTGTAGGTGGAAAAGACATCTTTCCAATATTTCGTGGCATCAGTTTTCTCCAATGATTTTTCAATTACGGGTTTGAAGGCATTCGTCAGTTCTGTGGTGGTTTGTTTTTTTAAATATTCTGTCGCTGCAAAGTCGCCCCCTTTCAAAATACCGATAGCATCCTGAATGGACATTTGCTTGATGGCATTCCAGAATATTTGCCCTGCAAATTGGGAGGCATCTTCGGCAGAGCGGTTCATTGATAATATGGCTTTATCTACCAGGCTACCCATACCAACATTGCGTAAGGTACTCTCAACTTTTTTCGCTTCGGGAGGCATTAATATTTTAATAGCCGCATTGGCAAAGAATCCGTTGAGGCCAGAGAGTTTTTTGGTAGCGCTGTCTGTGCCTACGCGCAACGCTTCCTTTAATCCGCTTGCAATTTCAGTCGAACTCATACCACCATTTACACCCGGAATACCCGGTATCTGGCTGGTGATATCGCAGGAGGCAAGGCAAAAGGAAAGTGCAAGGATGATGGTGAACTTCTGTTTCATAGAGTTGGGTTTTATTTTTAAACGGGTTAAATATCTGTGTTTTTTTCTGAAAACAAAAGGTTGAAATACTTTTTAAAATTTCTTACGAGAATAATTTTTTAGCCTGATTACCCTTAGTACACTTTAAGTTTAATCAATTTCCTGCAATAACTTTCTGCTTATTCATAACGCATTCCCGGTGTTGAATTCCCCATTCTACCATTACATCCATCACACGAGAAAAACTTTTTCCGCTCTTCGTTAGTTCGTACTCTACGGATACAGGCATTGAGTCATAAACGGTGCGGTTCACCATGCCAATCACTTCCAGTTCTTTCAATTCTTTGCTGAGCATCCTTGCAGTAATACCCGGTATTTCTCTTTCTAATTCCTTGAATCGCTTCTTGCCGAATAAAAGTGCACCAATGATCGGTGTTTTCCATTTGCCGCTTACAACAGCCAGTGTGTCATTTAGCGCCAGCACGTAGGATGCGGAACAGTTTTTCACCTGTTCAAGTTTGGGAGTCCTGCTCATGGTTTTGTTTATGATTTTTATAACAAAAATTGCTGCTATACAAAAGTATATCGGTTACAAAAGTATAGCATATCTGTGTAAATTTGCAAATCAAAAATTTTGAAGTATGCCTGAAAAAATGAAGGTGGAAATCTGGAGCGATGTTGTATGTCCATTTTGTTATATAGGAAAAAGAGAATTTGAAAAAGCGCTGAAGACTTTTTCTGACAAGGATCAATTAGAAGTGGAGTGGAAGAGTTATCAGCTTGCACCGGAAGTGGTGACTGATCCGGAAAAGTCGCTGAATGAATATCTCTCTGACATGAAAGGTATATCTGTACAGGATGCCAATAGAATGAACGCTATGGTAGCAGAACGTGCCGAGGAAGCAGGATTACAATTCAATTTTGGCAAGGCTGTTCCTGCCAATACCAGGAGGGCGCACAACCTGATTCATTTTGCTAAGGAGATCGGCAAGCAAAACGAAGCGGAGGAATTATTATTCCGTTCTTATTTTACTGATGGCAAAAACGTGGATGACATACCGACACTTCTCTCCTTAGGACAGGAATTGGGATTGGATGTGGAAGCATTGAAAGCTGTTCTCGAAAATGGAACGTATGACGATGCCATTCAGCAAGATATCTATGATGCATTCCAACTGGGAGTGAGAGGAGTGCCATTTTTTGTATTTGATAATAAATACGGTGTCTCCGGAGCACAACCTTCAGAAGCATTCACACAAACCATAGATCAGGCTTTTGCCGAATGGCAGCAATCACAAAACCATAAAATTGAAATTGTACAAGGTGAAAGTTGCAGCACGGACGGTACCTGCAATTGATACCCTAAAAATCTGAATAGCTACTTTAATAATTAAATCCCTACTTTTTAATACAACAAACAAAAATCAACTATGAAAAGAATAACAATCATTCTTTCCGCCCTTTTTATTCTCTCCGCATTCACCGTGTTGAACACAACGTGGAAAAACGATCCTCCGCATTCACAGTTAGGCTTTACTGTAACACACCTTGGGATCAATGATATTTCAGGGTTCTTTCACGACTTCGATGTTTCGGTCGTGTCTTCAAAACCGGATTTCAGCGATGCAGTTTTCGAATTAAAAGCTAAGACCGCATCTATTGATACCAGGGTGGAAGCAAGAAACAATCACTTGAAGAGCGCAGAATTCTTTGATGCAGAAAAGTATCCTGAAATTTATTTTAAGAGTACCTCTATTGTACCTGCCGGAAAAAATCATTTCAAACTTAAAGGAGACCTGACCATGCATGGTATTACTAAGGAAGTGGTGATGGACCTGGAGCACAGGGCTACTATTGAGAACCCGATGAACAAAAAACCGACCGCAGGTTTCAGACTCACCGGTACTATCAAGAGATCTGATTTTAAGATCGGAACCGGTTTTCCTGATGCTGCCATCAGCGATGTAGTGAAGATCAAAGCTGACGGTGAATTTGCGAAATAATAACTCTTGTAGTCTGCACAAAAAATAAATTATGAAAAAACTATTTCAACCGCACGCAGGTACAAATACAAAAGATATAGCGCTCTTATTACTGCGTCTTGTTATTGCTTCACTGCTGATCACGCACGGATTACCGAAGTTTCAGAGGATTTTCTCTGGTGAACCTATTCAATTCGCTTCGGTGATGGGTATGTCTCAGGAACTTTCATTATTCCTTGCCATGTTTGCAGAGTTTGTATGTTCTGTCTTTGTTTTGATTGGATTTGCAACAAGGCTTTCAACAATTCCGATCATCTTTACTATGGCTGTAATCGCCTTTTCCATTCATGGTGACGATCCCATTGGGAAGAAGGAACTGCCATTGATGTACCTTACCGGATTCTTCGGAATATTTCTGCTGGGGGCAGGCAGGTATTCGGTTGACTACCTTTTGCACAGGCGATGGATCAAGGCGCGAAACTAATTTTAGAACCGGATTTATTCCGGTTTTTTTATTCGATAATTTGATCAGGGTGGGATTGACTGTGGAATGTGTTTATTTTTACCGGGAGTAAATATTGCTGATCCGGATTCTGAACAGCCAATTTGGACCCTTATGTCGAAGTACAAAATATATAACAAGGACTGTTATCCTCTTTCTGAGGTTTTGGACAATTCAGTTGATGCGTTGATCACAGACCCACCCTATGGTATTTCTTATCAGAACAATCATTGGGATAAAAATTTGCCGGATAGATTGATCTGGAAGAATGCACTGCGTGTAATGAAGCCGGGAGCTTTGGGCCTGGTGTTTTCTGCGGTACGGCTCATGCATAGAATGATGGTAGATATGGAAGACAGTGGTTTTGTCATCAAGGATGTATTGTTTTGGTCATACTTGAATGGTATGCCCAAAAGCAAGGATGTCGCTTTGAGTATTGATAAGGAAATGGGAGTAGAAAGTAAGCATGAGGGGACTTATAAATATGTTCAAGGTTACAGGAAGGATGGAGCAAATACTTATACGACCATTGAGGGAAAGCAAAAGAAAGCACCTGCATCGAAAATAGCGCTTCAGTACAAAGGAGCTGGTCTTGGGTTGAAACCTGCCTATGAACCAATCATCCTGATTCAGAAGCCAATCGAAGAGAGTCTGACGGTAGCTCAGAACATCATCAAATATGGAACCGGTGCATTAAACCTTGAAGAAACCAGGATACCTTATGAAGCCAATGAAGACAAAGTAGGACACAACCCTCATCCAAAGGGGCGCGTGGCTCCCAATATTATCCGCACTGAGCCATTTGAAGATGGATATGATAAATTTTTTTTAGTGCCCAAAGTACGGCAGCATGCAGAGGACTTTAATAAGCATCCAACTCTGAAACCGGTAGCACTTATGGCGCATCTCGTAAAATTGATTTCGTGGAAAGAACAAAGAATATTGGATCCATTTATGGGAAGTGGCAGTACCGGAGTCGCAGCAATTCAATTAGAAAGAAATTTTTCAGGATTCGAAATTGATGAGCATTATTTTGAAATTGCAAAACGAAGATTAGTAGAAGCGATCAATAATCAAGAGTAAAAGCATCTAAAATGGTTCTTGAACTATGAACCATAAACAATGAACAATGAATGCCGAGGAGGATAAACCTGAAACCTTGAACCTTGAACCTTGAACCTAATGCGCCTCCAGCCAATTATCTCCCACGCCTACCTCAGCCACCACGGGTACTTTATTCGGTAAAGGCATGGCGCTACACATGGATTCGATGATCATTGGCTTTAGCAGGGCTACTTCGTCTTTGTGTGCATCAAATACTAATTCATCATGTACCTGCAGGATCATTCTTGATTGAAGTTTCTTGTTCTTCATTTCTTGTGAGATATTGATCATTGCAAGCTTGATCATATCGGCTGCCGATCCCTGGATAGGAGAGTTAATGGCATTCCGTTCCGCAAATCCTCTGACCGTCCAGTTGCGCGAGTCAATATCTTTCAGCCACCGCTTTCTGCCCATCAGCGTTTGTACGTACCCGTTAGCCTTACAAAATGCAATGGTGTCATTCATGTATTGCTGTATGTTAGCAAATTCTTTCTTGTAGGCATCGATGATCTCCTTAGCCTCAGTTCTGCTCACACCAATATTTTCCGCCAGCCCGAATGCGCTCTGGCCATAAATGATTCCAAAGTTGACACTCTTGGCCCTGTAGCGCATTTCTTTTGTCACATCCGATTCGGATACATTGAAAATCCTGGCAGCAGTGGCCGTATGAATGTCCTTCCCCGATTGAAATGCCTCTATCATAGCAGGATCGCCACTTACAGCGGCTACAATCCTCAATTCTATCTGTGAATAGTCGGCAGAAATGATCACATGGTTTCTATCCCTGGGGATAAAAGCTTTTCTGATTTCCCGTCCTCTTTCTGTACGGATCGGTATGTTCTGGAGGTTAGGATTGTTGCTGCTTAACCTTCCGGTTACAGCAATTGCCTGTGCATAACTGGTATGCACACGTGAAGTTTTTTTATTGACCAGTTGTGGCAGTGCGTCTACATAAGTAGATCGTAGTTTGGTGAGTTCCCTGTAATTGAGAATATCTTCGATGATCGGATTCTCTTTGGCCATTTTCTGAAGTACATCTTCTCCTGTGGCGTATTGCCCGCCTTTGGTCTTTTTGGTTTTATCGCCCAATTGCATTTTGTCAAACAGCACTTCGCCAAGTTGGCGTGGCGATGCCAGGTTGAACCTGATACCTGCCTGTTTGTAAACACTTTCCTCGCATTTAAAAGCTTCTGCTTCTAATTCTTTGGAGTAAGATCTCAAAAAGCCTGCATCAATATTGACTCCTTCGAATTCCATATCACGCAGTACTTTAACCAGCGGACATTCTATTTCAGAAAAAACTTTTTCTACTTCTTTTTCTTTCAGGATAGGAGCGAATGCATGCTTGAGTTGTAAAGTAATATCAGCGTCTTCTGCGGCATATTCTTTTATATCTTCCAAAGGCACATCACGCATATTTCCCTGATCCTTGCCTTTCTTTCCGATGAGTTCTGTGATGGAGACAGGAACATATCCAAGGTACTGAGCGCTTAACAGGTCCATGTTACGGCGACCTTCGCTTTCAATTACATAGTGCGCCAGCATGGTATCAAATAATTTTCCTTTAAGGTCGAAGCCATACCATTTCAGCAGCAGCAAATCATATTTGATGTTTTGGCCAATCCACAATTTGGTATCATCTTCAAACAAAGACCTGAATAATTCTAAGATGCCTTTTGCTTTTTTCTCATCTGCGGGTATCGGCACGTAATAGCCTTCATGCGGTTTTATACTGAAGCTCAATCCAACCAACGCAGCGTCGTTTGCATCTATGCCTGTTGTTTCTGAGTCAAATGAAATTTCATTTTCTTTTTTCAGAGTTTTGATCAGATCGTCAATAGCTGCTGATCCCTCCACAAGGTGATAGGAGTGAGGTGTATTGTGAATATTTTTTTCTGCGAGTAAGCCTCCTTCCTGCTTTACTTCTTCAGGCTGGATTGCAGGTTTTTCTTCTTGCACTCCACCAAAGAGATCTGCCTGAACCATCACCGGCGCAGGTTCGAACACACTATAAGAATCGCCCAGCACTCTTTTTCCAAGCGACTTGAATTCGAGTTCAGTAAATATTTCTTTGAGTTTCTCTTTGTTTATGGGTTTGATCCTGAAATTCTCTTCGTGAAATTCACAGGGCACTTCTGTGATAATTGTAGCCAGCTTTTTACTAAGCACTGCGAGTTCTTTTCCCTCCTGTACCTTTCTGCCAATGGCTCCTTTGATGTTGCCTGCATTTTCCAGGACATTTTCCAGTGTACCATACTCTGCCAATAACTTCGCAGCAGTTTTTTCTCCCACTCCCGGAATTCCCGGTATGTTATCACTTGAATCACCCATCAGACCCAGCACATCGATGACTTGGTTTACATTTTGAATATTCCATTTGGCACACACTTCCTTTTCACCCATGATCTCTGCACTGCCACCCTGGTAACCCGGTTTGTAGATCAGGATATTTTCTGTGACCAATTGTCCATAATCTTTATCTGGAGTAACCATATATACCTTGTATCCCTGCTTCTCTGCCTGCTGCGCCAATGCTCCGATGATATCGTCTGCCTCATAACCATCACATTCTATTACCGGAAGATTGAATCCGTTGATGATCTCTTTAATATCAGGAATGGCGTTGATGATATCTTCGGGCACCTCCTGCCGTTGAGCTTTATAGGCCTCATACGTTATATGACGTTCTGTGGGGGCAGCAGTATCGAATGCTACGGCAAGATGGGTTGGTTTTTCTTTGTTAATAAGATCCAGCAAAGTGTTGGTAAATCCAAATTGCGCATTAGTCGTTTTTCCTTTTGAATTGACAATAGGGCTTCTTATCAAGGAATAATACGCACGGTAAATCAGGGCCATGGCATCCAGCAGAAATAATTTTTTATCCATTGCACAAATATAAGCAAGAGGCTTTTGAGTGGATTTTGATTGGTAGGTATTGAATGATGAAAAAGAAGATTGATGGTTAATTGATAATTGATAATTGATAATTGTTAATTGTTAATGGTTAATGCTGACTGTTTCCAACTTGGCGGACGAATTCGCCCCGGCGAACAAGCAACGAGAAACGAGAAACGAATGCTTCGGCAGGCTCAGCAACCATGCTTCGTCTGACAGGCTCAGCAACCAGACACCCCCTGAAATCTAGTTAGAAATAAGTTGTCTTACTGACTAATTAAATAAAAAAATATGCGTACTATTTTGTCAAACACACGCTTAGATTCTGAAAAAAAGTTGGCATTATTTTCGCCTATATTAAGGCTGTAAAAAGAACATTATGTTCTGAATACATGTTCTAAAGTCCTGTTTTTAAAGACCAAGTCCCTTCTGACCGCAAAGGAAAACGCCGGGTAATGTATTATTGAAAAACCAGAAAAAATTAGGCCGCCCACGCCAGGCGGCCTTTTTATTTGAGTTATATTTATTCAATCAATTGCTTGTTTGTCCTTCCCTCACTCTCACTTTCCTCTTCTTGCTATTTTTCTTCTCATATTCTAATACTTCTTTAGGTTTGATTTTTTTCATAGCGTCATCATTTACAAATTGGGGAGCGGGAGATTGTGGTACCAGGTGGCCACGATCATACTTTTCGGATTTGAGGATGCGACCAGTCTGTGTATCATAAAAAGTCCAATCTCCATCTTTCACGCTATAAGGTTCAGCCTTTACAATCTTGTAGCTGATGATCTCATTGTTGTCCGTTCCGTAAACAGGTATGGTATCGTAAGGTGCATTAGGGTTATAAGCGCGCCAGCTTTCTTCCCTGATCAATTCACCAAAAGGGGTATAATATTTTGACTTACCGTCTTTATCGCCATATCGATAATTTTCCAATGCTATAAAATCTCCCTGTAATGTATATTTTCTCCACTCACCCTCCTTCTTGCCATCTATAAAATAACCTTCGGACTCATAGCCGGGCTCACCTCTCAATGGATCTACATGTACTACCCACGGTCCCTGGTTCAAGCCTTTTTTATCAACACGATTTATCGTGTCGCCTTTCACAGAGATTTTAAAACTCTTGTATTGCGCACTTACAGTTGTCACGAGAAATAACGAAAAGATACATATCAAATACTGCTTCATGGAATTGAGGTTGGATTTTGAATTGTAAATGTAATCATCTTTAAAAAGTGGAAAGTTTGATCTTCTCAATTTTAACGCTGTCAATACTTTGCCAACGCAAAAAATATCATTTTATTTTATGAGTGGAATCATTGAAATACCAGATGGATTAATGTACCTTTCAATCAATAAAATTTAAGAGCCATGAAGATCAATTTGCAAAGTTTGAAGTTTACTGCTAAGAATCATTTGAAAGAGTTTGTAGATGAAAAGGTTTCTAAACTGGACCGCTTCCATGAAAAAATAATTGCTGCCGAAGTAACACTGACTCTGGAGGATGAAAAATTAGTGGATAATAAGACATGCGATATCAAGCTTCTTATTCCGGGCAGTGATGTACTGGTAAAGAGAAGTGCTCCTTCATTTGAAGAAGCCATCCTCACATGTGTGGAAACACTACAAAACAATCTGAAACGCCAGAAAGAAAAAAGTGGTCATTCAGATATGTCGGCCACAATGGGGTAGTGAGCGCTGAAATTTTTTGGTATCTCAAAAAATTTATTCACTGTAAAATTTTCAGAAAAGAATAAATAATCGATCCTCAGATTAGGAGCTACAAAACGAAAGGTTCGGCCAAGTCCCGAGCCTTTTTTAATGAATGCATCCTGCAATCCTTTTCTCAGGTAAAAATAAACTGTAGAATTAGGCACATCATCCACATCGCCTCCGAATATTACAGGATGCGGACTTTCATTCATTTTTTGTTTTAATTCTTTTGCCTGTGCCTGCCGTACCTGGTGGCTGTTTCTCAATTTATTGATAATGGTACCTGAGCCATTCACTTTGCCAACGGCATTGATATCATCAGCATTCAACCCTGCCGATTCCAGGTGCGTATTAAATAACCTGTATTTTTTTCCTTCAATGGTAACATCGGCGTATTGATACCCTTCTGAATGCCCCGCGCCTTTCATGTCCACAAATACGGTGTCAACCAATGGATACCTGGAGAAAATGGCAAGACCTGATTGGAAATATCCACTAACTGTGATAGATGAAGGTGAAAAATAATAGTAAGGGTATCCTCTTTTACTCAATAGATCTATATAGGAAACCACAATGGATGGTTTAGTACAATTGAAAAACTCCTGGAATAACATTACATCAGGATTTACCTGCTCTATGAGGTCAAACATGAACGGCTGATCTGTTTGATGATTTTTTAGATCCCAGCTTCTGATATCCCATCCACTTACATTCCACGACATCACTCTTATATCGCCTGCACGTTCCAAGGGTTTATCATTCGCAAAAAAATGAAAACCGATTACGGCTTTTATTTGTGCCATACTGAGGATCAATACCAGCACATTTACCATGAGCATGATATTAGCCAGGCGTATTTTGATATAAAGCAACCAGAAGACCAGGAACAAGATAATCAGCAATAATAAATATGGGAATCCAAGACCCAGGGTAGATGGTATCCAACCGGCACCTGAAGAAATAAAAGGTACAAGGCAAATTGCGAGGAAAGGCAGGATCACGAATACATTTAATAGAAAAGGAAACTGCAGCCATCTTTTTATTTTCATGCCGGTTAATTTTTGGTAGGATGATTCACAATTTATAAAGTTCAGTGGAAAAAAGTGCTTTATTTAAACCCAATATCGCTAACAAGTGGATAGTGATCAGAATAAGGTACTCTTATTACCTGGAATTGTTTTACATCAAAAGAATCCGATGGCAGGATATAATCAATTCTCAGTGTGGGGGATATAAAACGAAATGTACGACCGATAAAAGAGCCATGCTCCAGGAATGCATCCTGCAGGTTTTTCCGGACGTTAAAATACACTCCTGAATTGGGTACATCATTGAAGTCGCCACATACGATCACTGGATACGGGCTTTGTAAGACTAGCTTGTTCAGCGCAATAGATTGAATGTATCGGTTTTTAAATCCATTTTTTAATTTGGAAACGATTGTCTTGCCAGCGGAAATGGATGGATCATCTGCGGTCTTCAGCCTTCTCAATTCTGAGTAATCTTTGTCCTTGAATTTCACAGATTGCAGGTGGACAGCAAAAACCTTGATTGTTCGGCCATTTACATTGATATCTGCAAAGGCAATAGGAACAGTAGGGTCCTTTTTGTTCACCACCTGGTAACCACTTCGGATGATTGGATATTTTGAAAAGATGGCTATTCCAGCATAATAGTAGCTACTATACAAGTCACCATGCTGAAAGTAATGATAGGGGTAACCACGCTTTATTAATTCTTTACTGCTTAACGGTCCTTTAGTGGAATCGATACTCTCGAAAAATTCTTCAAAACATAATATGTCCGCATCATATTTACTGATGAGGTTCATCATATCAATTTTTGTATCACCCGAGAATTTTATTTCGTCATCAGACCATATCTCATTCCAGTTGTGCACATTCCATTGCATAACCCTTAGATCACCATCGGCTTTTCCTGTTTGAAACTCTTTGGGGAAATGAAATGATATGGCTGCTCTTATTTGTTGGAAACCCAGGAGTAGCACTACCAGGCAAAGTATCCATACCCTCGAACGAATTAAAATCCATAAGACGAGCAGCAGTAACAAGTATCCTAAGATCAACGGAAATACCAGTCCTAACATGGATATGTACCAAAACCTTGCTGTATTAATGTATGGGAGCAGGCAGGTGGCAAGGTACAGAGCACAAGTTAGAATAGTAACGAGAAGCAGTAGGCTTCTCAAAAATCCTGAAATCGCTTTTGTCATTTCTTTAAATGCCTGAATAAAACGGAAAAGATAATATGTAATTTTCAAAAAGAGTTCTAAAACACAAAAAGAGCCTCTTAATCCCGGATTACAAACGAATCGTGCTTTCCATGTCCACTAATTTGCCGTGGATTATGATCCCTCTGTTTTCCTTTAGGGATTCCTCTTTATTTTTTATAAAAATGTTTTCTCTGCACTTTCGTAAATTTATCCCCTTCTTTTTTATGCGCTGGAATGAATCTGGATGAGTTGCTGAAATTGTACAATAATGATAACCGGGTATTATCCATATCCGACAGGCTATCTATGTCTGATGCTGTGCTTACTCCACCACCATCTCCTTTGCATCTTTCCGGACTGTATGGCAGTAGTCGTGAATTTGTGGTCAATACTTTCTTAAATCAACCGGAATCTGCAAAATGGAATCATCTTGTGATCCTCAGGGATGCAGAAGAAGCCGCTTATTTTCAGAATACATTAGAACAGGTTTCCGGAGCGTTGGATGTGTTTTATTTTCCTTCCTCCTTTAAGCATCAAAAGGATTTCAGGCTGCTGAACCCGAGTCATGTGATGCTTCGGACTGAAGCATTGTCCCGTATCAGCAGTGGAGGGAATAAGAAAATAGTAATAACCTATCCGGAAGCAATATTTGAAAAAGTAGTGCTGCCAAAAACAATTGAACAAAGCATCCTGAAATTTAAGAAAGGGGTAGCCATCCACCTCAATGAAATTCTTGAAAGGCTTGTCAACTTTGGATTTGTACGAACTGATTTTGTATATGAGCCAGGGGAAGTAGCATTGCGAGGAGGCATTCTCGACATCTATTCATTCGGAAACGAAAAACCCTATCGTATTGAACTCTTTGGCGAAGAGGTGGATAGTATCCGGCTCTTCGATCCGCAATCACAACTGAGCGAAAGAAACCTGAGTGAGATTACCATCATCCCTAACATTGAAACAAATTTTGATGCATCTGAGAAAGTTTCATTGCTTTCTTTCATGCCTGAAAATACGGTGTGCTGGATTGAGGATTGGGAATTCATCAAGGAAAGGATTGAGAAGCAGGAGACTGATCTTGAACAATTCCTTTCAATAGATTACCAGGTACCTGAAGAGGCAGATCAATCAAATGAAATACGGATTACCTCCGAAGAAGAATTTATTGAAGCTGCAACCTTAGAAACAGAAATAGGCTCGCATTATTTGGTGGAGATTGGGTTAAAGAAATATTTTTCAAGAGAAAACAAGGTTGAATTTGCCACCAGGCGGCAACCTGCATTCAACCGCCAGTTCAAAATGCTGATCGATGATCTGAAAAAATATGAGTCCGCAAAGTATTCGATTTACATCTTTGGAGAAAACCCACGCCAGTTAGAAAGGCTAAACTCAATTTTTACAGACCAGGATAGCGGGATCACCTTTGTACCTGTAGTAGCATCCATTCACGAAGGATTTATTGATGATGACCTGAAATGTGTTTGTTACACTGATCATGAAATTTTTCAACGATACCATAAGTACAAAGTAAAACAGGCATTTAGTAAGAACAAGGCACTTACACTAAAACTGTTGAGAGAGCTGCAGCCAGGAGATTATGTAACACACGTGGATCATGGAGTAGGAGTATATAGCGGATTGCAAAAGATTGAAAACAATGGTGTGATGCAGGAAGCAGTGAGAATTGTCTATCGCGATAGTGACCTGTTGTATGTAAATATTTCATCGCTTCACAAGATCAGTAAGTACAGTGGCAAAGAAGGTACTGTTCCAAAGGTAAATAAGATTGGCAGTGATGTATGGAATAAACTGAAAGAGAAAACGAAGAACCAGGTAAAGGATATTGCGAAAGACCTCATCAAACTATATGCACAACGCAAAAGCCAGAAAGGATTTTCGCATACGCCTGACGGTTATATGCAGCATGAGTTGGAAGCGTCATTTATTTATGAAGACACTCCGGATCAGAGTAAGGCTGTAGCTGATGTCAAGAAAGATATGGAGAGCGATTCGCCAATGGACAGGCTGATTTGTGGAGATGTAGGCTTTGGAAAAACAGAAGTGGCTGTTCGTGCTGCATTCAAGACCTGCCTGAACGGGAAACAGGCTGCAGTATTGGTGCCTACCACCATCCTTGCTTATCAGCATTACAAGACATTCAGTGAAAGGTTGGCTGATTTCCCGGTTACGGTTGACTACCTGAATCGATTCAAATCTTCGAAGGAAAAGAAAGAAACCCTTCAAAAACTGAAGGATGGAAAAATTGATATCATCATTGGTACTCATGCCCTGCTGGGCAAGGGAGTGGAGTTTAAGAACCTTGGCCTGATGATCATCGATGAGGAACAAAAATTCGGAGTGTCCGCAAAGGAAAAGTTGAAGGAGATCAGGGCTACGGTGGATTCATTGACATTGACAGCGACGCCGATTCCGCGTACATTGCAATTCAGCCTGATGGGTGCCAGGGACCTGAGCATCATCAATACGCCACCACCTAACAGGCAACCCATTCAAACGGAGGTGCATAGATTTGATGCAGATTTTATCAGGGATGCAATTTATTTTGAAATAGAAAGAGGTGGACAGGTGTTCTTCATACAGAACAGGGTGAAAGGACTCCAGGAAATCCGTACGATGATACAGGAGTTGTGCCCGGATGTGCATGTAGCTGTGGCGCATGGGCAAATGGAGGGAAGTGCTCTTGAGCAAACTGTTCTCGACTTTATCGATCACAAGTATGACGTATTAGTATGTACGAATATCGTAGAGAGCGGTGTAGATATTCCTAATGTGAATACGATCATCATCAATAATGCGCATCATTTTGGACTGAGCGATCTGCACCAGTTGCGGGGCAGGGTGGGGCGTAGCAATAAGAAAGCATTCTGTTATTTATTATCACCACCATTGAGTTCCTTACCCGATGATAGTCGCAAACGGCTTACTACATTGGAACAGTACAGCGATCTGGGCAGTGGATTCCAGATTGCCATGCGCGACCTGGATATTCGCGGAGCCGGAAATCTGTTGGGTGGCGAGCAGAGTGGTTTCATTGCAGAAATTGGTTTTGAAATGTATCATAAGATACTGGATGAAGCCATCAGGGAATTAAAACGCAATGATTTTCGGGAAGTATTCAAAGAAGAAATTCAGAAGCAGGAAGACTATGTTTCGGATTGCACGATAGATACGGATCTTGAAATATTGTTGCCGGATGATTATGTAGAGAGTGTAACGGAAAGATTGAGTCTGTATTCAAGGCTGGATAATTGTGATTCGGAACAAGAGTTGCAATCGCTTCATAAAGAAATGGAAGACCGATTCGGGCCGATACCACAGAAAGCGGAAGGATTATTTACCACAGTTCGCTGCCGGAAACTGGGAGTGGAACTGGGTTTTGAACGACTGGTGCTGAAGAGCGACTTGCTGCGATGCTTTTTTATCTCCAACCCTGATTCGCCTTACTTCAATAGCCCTGTGTTCGAGAGTATCCTTCACTTTATTCAGACTGCTACCAACAAAGCGAAACTCAAACAATCCGGAAAAGTGGGAATGCTGGTGGTGAAGGACGTGCATGATATTACTGAGTTGTTTGAGTTTTTATCAGCGATGGAAAGACATGTGGAAAGTAAGAGCCGGAAGGAAACCTCAACAGTTTCTATCGGAAAATAATGTACCCACCAACCGCCGTCTGGCCTCCGACCAACGGCAGTAAAAGAATCTTTTCTCGTTTGGAATAACGTAGTTAAGGATTATACTCAGGTAATAGAAAGAATGTGCTGTATGATGCCGTTGGTCGGAGACCAAACGGCGGCAGAATTAAAATAAGTCATTTCAGCAACACATTATTTTCAAAGAGAGTAACCGCCGTTTGGCCTCCGACCAACGGCAGTAAAAAAATCTTTTCTCGAGTGGAATAACGTAGTTAAGGATTATACTCAGGTAATAGAAAGAATGTGCTGTATGATGCCGTTGGTCGGAGACCAAACGGCGGCAGAATTAAAATAAGTCATTTCAGCAACACATTATTTTCAAAGAGAGTAACCGCCGTCTGGTCTCCGACCAACGGCAGTAAGAAAATCTTTTCTCGATTGGAATAACGCAGTTAAGGATTGTACTCAAGCATTAGAAAGTATGTGCTGTAAGATGTCATTGGCCGGAGACCAGACCTGATTTCTTATTTGCGACCTACAGGAAATCTAACACTGAACCCAAACCCAATTCCGGTAAACAATTTATCTCTTGTAGCATTATTTCTTTCCAATTCATTTTCATTCTTAGGAAAATTATCATCTTGTTTCCAAAGATCAAACAGAGGTAAAATGAGTACAGGCCCCGCACTGAACGTCTTCATCTTTTTAATGAATCCCAATTCCATCGAAGATGAAAAACCAAAATAGCGTAACCTCTGGGTTTTGTGCCAGAAGTCCCTGATATGGTACGATTGAGAAAAAGTAAAATAGTTGCTCAGGTAGATACCTGCGGATAATTTCCAGTCTTTTTGCAGATCAAAGTTTTTCTGAACTCCAAGGCTTATGGAAATCGAGTGATACCAGTATTTGTCGGTCGCATAAGTTATTGAAGGAGCAATTGGTCCCAGTGGAGTATATTCAATCGTTCTTTTGTTGTTATTGCCAAACAAAGAATTTTCCTGGTTAATGTTGTTGAATGCGTATTTGTAATAACCTAACCCGATATTCAAATTGACTTTCTTTATCGGGTATTTATAATTTGCAGAAATTCCATAACTCGCTCCCCTGATTTTTACCTTGTTGTCAGTGACAGGATTAATTCTATAAGAAAATGAAGGATACCAGTCTATCCTCATGAATGGCTTCACTTCAAATGCTCCCCTGGATATTTGCGCGCATGCTGTGTTATTACAAAGCATCAGGAGCATGATGACAGTAGAGATGTATTTCATGACCATAAGATACGAATTCATCGGATGATTCAACATACCCGGATACAATTCATAAATAACAAAAATGATTAATTCGCAGGTTTTAGGAATTTATGACGTCAAACGGTTTCATTTCCTAATTTTAGAATCTTCAAATTCGCGAATGCTTATGAAACAAATTTTTATCCTCATCGCTTTGCTGCCGCTTTTTTCAGTAGCACAAAAGAAACCATTAGACCATACAGTGTATGACGGATGGCAAAATATTGGAAGCCGTGTTATTTCCGATAATGGAAAATGGATCGCATATACCATCAACCTGCAGGAAGGAGATGATACGCTGATAGTATTGTCTGCGGGAGATGTACAACAAAAACTGGTAATACCAAGAGGAGCGTCTCCGGTTATCACAAATGATAGTCGATATCTTGTATTCAGGATACAGCCTGCCTTTAAGGATACACGCGAAGCAAAAATCAAAAAAAAGAAGCCGGACGAAATGCCTAAGGATTCATTGGGCATTGTTGAGTTGGGCAAGACGGAGATTGTGAAGATTCCCCGGTTGAATTCCTTTAAGACTCCGGAGAATGGTTCTGGTTGGGTTGCTTTTGTGGTAGAAGCAAAAAAAGAACACAAGAAGGAAGTGAAAGAACAACCATGGAAAAAGGAAGTGGATAGTCTTAAAAGAAAAATTGATTCACTCACCAATATCGTTACAGAGTTAAGCACCAGGAAGCGCGGAAGGAAAGATGATGCTGATGGTTTTGCTCCTGATGACGAACCAAAGAACGGACAGGAAAAGGAATTGGTGATCAGGAATCTTTTGAGTGGCAAAGAATATGTTTTTGATTTTCCCGATGATTATGCATTTGATAAAAAGGGAGATCATCTGGTATTTGACATTGGGAAAAATCCAAAGGATTCTACTTCAAAGCAATTAGTAATGCTCTTTGACACTCATACAGCAAAAGCTGATACCATTCTGCAAGGTGGTAATGATTTTAAAGGATTTACTTTTTCGGAAACCGGGGATCAGGTTGCTTTTGTCGCTGAGCGGGATTCTTCAAAGAAGGCGTTGCAGAAATTTTATGGGCTCTATTTATATAAAGATGGAAATGATACCGCGGTAAAAATTATTGATAGATTTTCAGGTGGGATGCCGGCAAATAATAGTGTCAGCGAGAATGGTAACCTTAAATTCAGCAAGAGTGGTAATCGATTGTTTTTTGGAACAGCACCAATAAAACCTCCCAAGGATACAACACTGGTGGAAATGGATTTAGTAAAACTGGATATTTGGAATTACAAAGATGATTACCTGCAACCGCAACAGTTAACAAGGCTTCAGGCTGATCTTAAGAAAAATTACCTCGCTGTTTATGATATAACTTCCGGAAGGATGTTGCAATTGGGTAGTGAAGGACTGCCAATGATTATGGAGACAAATGAGGGTGATGGCGATTATTTTGTTGCCATTACCGATACCGGCCGACGCGTGGCATCGCAATGGCTGGGCAGATCGTTGAGAGATATCTATTCAATTAATGTGAGTACAGGTAATACGCAATTGATAAAGAAAAACCTGGAAGGCAATGCAATGCCATCCTCCACCGGCAAGTATGTGCTGTTGTATGATAACAAATTGAAGAATTACTTAGCATGGGATGGAGCCACATTGAAGAATATTACTTCCGGAATCAAAGTGCCACTTTATGATGAAGAAAATGATTTACCTGATGATCCGAATGCCTACGGCATCATGGGATGGATGAAAGATGACAAAGCCGTGTTGATTTATGACAGGTATGATATCTGGAAAGTGGATCCGGATGGGAAAGTACCTCCGGTAAGAATAACATCTGATGGAAGATATAAAAAGGTTACATACAGATATGAAAGAACAGACAGGGAAGAGAAATATCTGACTCCCGGGCAGCAAGTTTATTTTAGTGTATTCAATAACGTTAATAAAGACGCGGGAATTTCTGTTGCTAAATTGACTGATCAACTTTCATTAAGCCCTTTGACTTATGGCCCGTACAGATTCAGCAACCCGATGAAGGCTAAAGATGCTGATGAAATATTATTCACCAAAGAAAGTTATGTACTGTCGCCCGATGTTTATCTGAAGGAAGATCATTCAGAAGCCGTTAAGCTATCTGCTATCAACAAACAGCAATCTGAATACAACTGGGGTACCGCTTCATTGTATCACTGGAAGGCTATTGATGGCGCTCCCGGTACAGGTATTCTTTACAAGCCGGAAGACTTTGATTCCACAAAGAAATATCCGGTCATTTTTTATTTTTATGAAAAGCTGAGTGATGGACTGCACAATTATATAGCGCCAGCACCTACTCCGAGCCGGTTGAATATTTCATTTTTTGTAAGCCGGGGATATCTTGTATTTGCTCCCGATATTTCTTACAAAATTGGTCATCCAGGAAAATCTGCCTACAATTATATCGTTAGCGCTGCAAAGGATTTGGCAAAGCATAAATGGGTGGATGCAAAAAGCATTGGCATACAGGGACAAAGTTGGGGAGGCTACCAGGTGGCTTACCTCATTACAGCAACCAATATGTTTAAAGCTGCCTGGTCAGGAGCTCCGGTTGTAAACATGTTCAGCGCTTATGGTGGCATACGCTGGCAGAGTGGTATGAACAGGCAGTTTCAATATGAAAAAACTCAAAGCAGGATCGGTGCTACTATCTGGGAACGTCCTGATTTATATGTTGAGAATTCTCCGCTCTTTCATTTCAAGAATGTAAAAACACCGGTAGTGATCATGTCAAATGATGCTGATGGTGCAGTGCCCTGGTACCAGGGAATTGAAATGTTTACAGCATTACGCAGATTGGGCAAACCGGTATGGCTGCTGGATTATAATGGTGAAGCACACAACCTTGTAGAAAGAAAAAACCGGAAAGATATTTCGATTCGTGAGCAACAATTCTTCGATTGGTTACTGAAAGGAGCAAAAGCACCACGATGGATTACGGAGGGTGTACCTGCGGTGGACAAGGGGAGAGATTGGGGACTGGAGTTGTGAATGTAATTCCGATCCGCCGCGGCGGGGAGGAATCTCCTATGGAGTTGCGGGTATCTTATCTTGCATCATATTTAATCCAACAAAAAAATCAAAAAAAGATACAGAGTCGAATATTCCGGAAATAATGATAGTAATCCGCTTATGAACTTGCAACCAATACTGGAAAATGATTTGCTGATCGCAAAGCCATTGCGCGAGGAAGACTTTGAATCATTATACAGCGCTGCATCAGATCCATTGATTTGGGCCCAGCATCCTAATAGAAACAGGTACAAGCGTGAAGTATTCAAAACATTTTTCGAGGGTGCTATGAATTCGGGAGGCGCATTTATCGTTTACGATAAAAAGTCCGGCGAGGTAATTGGCAGCAGCCGGTTTTATGATTTCAATGCAGAGAAGAAGGAAATCTTTATCGGCTATACTTTTTTCGTTCGGAAATGTTGGGGCAAAGGAATAAATCACGCATTGAAAAGATTAATGCTGAATCATGCATTTCAATTTGCGGAGAAGGTGATCTTTCACATAGGAGCAGAGAATATTCCTTCTCAAAAGTCAATTGCGAAACTTGGAGCCGTAAAAATTGGTGAACAGGAGGTGCAGTATTTTGGAGAAACACTAAAACTGAATTTTGTGTATGAAATCAGGAAGCAGGATTATTTTCATGGTATCAATCCATCTGCATCAACAGGCTCATAAATCTCTGACGTCATCATTTTCGTTCTTTCCAAAATACCAGAGAAAAATCATCACTGCCCCAAAGGCCACATAGAACAGGCCACTCCAGCGATTGGTAATTTCAGATTTATCTGCTGAAGTCTGCATCAATAATGAAGCGAGTACTAAGGCTACTCCTACTATGGCAAAAAATAATCCTATAATGAAGCGAAGGTCAAGAATATCTTTTTTCATTTGTAATGTCTTTTTTCTTTCTTAAAGAGTTCCTGTAGTTATAAAAATATGAGGTTCAAAATAGTTACCAGTATCAGTATGATGATTCCAATAGAAACAGGTCTTCGGTACCATACTACATCATCCGTCCTTGGCTTTGGTGTCAGGCTATAGACCAGGCCTACTAATTTTTCTTTGGGGTGCGGTTTTGTAAACAAGCTGATGATAATGGTCAGGATAAAACAAGTGGTGAACGCAACAATAGCCACCATAAAACTCTGTGCCATTCCCGAACTGAATTCATGCAAGTTGGCAATAGCACCTCCATTTCCTTCGGCTACCGTCAGATTGTAAGTAAGCGTTGCCGCCAGCGTACCGCCTACCAATCCATAAAATGCTCCGTGCCCTGTGGATCTTCTCCAGAACATACCCAAAGCGAAGGTGGCAAACAATGGTGCATTTACAAATCCAAAAACCAACTGCAGGAAGTCCATGATGTTATTAAATCCTCTTGCTAAGTAAGCTGTACCAACGGAAGCAACAATACCAAACAACGTAGCCCAGCGGCCTACATGCAGATAATGTTTATCACTCTTATTGGGTTTGATGTAGGATTCATAAATATCATAAGTCCACACGGTATTAAATGCCGTTACATTGCCTGCCATCCCCGACATGAATGAAGCAAACAACGCGGTGAGGCCGACACCAAGAATACCGCTTGGATAGAACTCATTCAACAACGATGGCAATACCATATTGTAGTTGGTGCCACTTCCGTCTGCCTTGAGCGGTATCTCGTATCCTGAGTGCATTGCCACCATTGCGGCTGCTATCAATCCGGGAGTGATGACGATGAGCGGCATAAACATTTTTGGAAAAGCGGCGATCAAAGGTGTCTTTTGAGCGGAGCGCATATTGCGGGTAACCATCGCTCTTTGAACTACGAGAAAATCCGTACACCAATAACCAAATGAAAGTACAAATCCCAGCCCCATTGCCACCTGCCACCAATTCACACCCATTGGATTCTCTGTGGCGCTACCCATATATTTCCATGTGTGGCTCATTGCATCCGGAAGACGATTCACTACGCCTTCCCATCCGCCTACATGATTCAGGCCGATATAAACCAATGGTGCGATGCCTAGTACGATCAGGAAAAATTGCAGCACCTCATTGTAAACAGCACTTGTCAATCCGCCAAGGAAAGTATATGCTAATACGATTCCTGATGCCAATAAAATGGAAACATTAAAATCCCATCCGAGAATGGCATCAAACAAGATGGCGAGTGCGTACAGAGATATCCCGGAAGAGAAAATGGTCATGATGGCAAACGTAAATGCATTGAAACCACGTGTCTTTTCGTCGAATCGCTTTGCGAGATATTCAGGTACCGATCTGACCTTGCTACCATAATAAAACGGCATCATGAAAATGCCGAGGAATACCATCGCCGGTATAGCGCCCAACCAATAGAAGTGGCTGGTCATGATGCCATATTTAGCGCCGGATGCGGCCATGCCCAATACTTCCTGTGCACCGAGGTTGGCTGAGATAAAGGCGAGGCTGGTGATCCACAGTGGAATAGACCTGCCACTAAGCAAAAAGTCACTACTTGTTTTTACCCGTTTCTTGATGATAATTCCGATGCCAAGAACAAAAAGAAAATATAATCCGATAATCAGGTAGTCGATGAGGCTAAGATGCATATTGTAGCGATAATGGTAAACAAAAAATGGAAATCCTAATGACCAAAGTAAGATTTTATTTGATTAAAAATTGAATTTATTTGGTGCAGAGAGGGCAGCATTTGCTTTTTTTCACGCAGAGGCGCAGCAGAGTACGCAGAGATTGTTTTTTCTCACGCAGAGGCACAGAGAGCACAGAGATTGTTTTTTTCTCACGCATAGGCGCAGAGAGCGCAGAGATTGTTTTTTTACGCAGAGGCGCAGAGAACGCAGAGAATACCTTCCAGTAATTTCTTACTTATTTATTCCACTTGACATCGCAGCTAACAAATAAATAAGCGATGCCGTTCCATCCATAGTTGGTTCATTCGTACTGTAGTCTCCATAATCATCGTGATACACTACCAGATCACTTTGAAATGGTGCATATTCATCGGCATCTTTCAATTGAATACCGATCAGGTTTTTGTAGATGCTGCTATACACAGGGCCATCCACAAGGCCGCCGTAGATCGGATAGTTTTTCAGATGTGTGAATGCGGAATGAGGATCTACGGGAGTATCTCCGCCTGACGGAAGGCCATACACCATACTTGTTCCCCAGGGATTGCAACCAAAGAGCCAGTCGATATTTGCCTGCATCAGTTCACGGAATCTTTTGTCACCCGAAAGTTTTTCGTACCAGTAACATTGAATCGCGAATGACGTTGTGAGATTATTGCTGCACCAGATGAATGGAACGCCTCTCAGGAAAGCATTCTCTTGGGCACGTGCATTTACATCTTCAATTCCTTGTTTGTAATAATTCAGTAGCTGCGTGCGCTGTTTTCCTTTCAGTTGTTTTGCAAGTTCGAAATGTCCGAGGTTAATGAATGGATAGTACTGGTAGTGGTTGGCTGTGTCTTTGTACATCCACGGAGTCACAGTTTCCAGGGTAGAGTAATGAATTGCAGAATCTGTGTAGTCATTCCTGTTAGTTTCAATATATTTCTTCATGCTGGCAAATGCCAGTTCCATGTCGTCTGTCCAGTTGTCTTCGGCATAGATGTATGGTGAAAGTACAGACACGGTTTGGGTAACACCATGTTTGATCTGAGCGTACTTCAGCGCTGACTCACTTTTTTCACGAAGCAGGGAAGAGAAATTATTATTGTTATTGAATAAAAAACTGCCAAGAGAAAACGCACTGGCCATCTTCGCTGCCGTAGAACTGGTACCTGTAGTGTGGTTCATAAACTTTCCGCGTTGCTGCGGCTCACCATTGATGAAATAAACAGGTCGCTCGTATCCTCTTCCATAAAATGAATCTTCTTTTGGAATGCGCATGCCGTGATGGTCACGATCATCTGCTACCTGGTTGAACATCCAGTCCTTGCGGGGATGTAATTTGAGAAGAAAATTCAATCCCCATTTGGCTTCATCCATTACGTCGGCGATCCCGTTGCTGCCATCCAGTCCATTGGCATTTTTCACGTCAGAGAATTGTTTTGGGAAATCCCTGTAAGCCGCGAGCAGGTGCCACGTAGCGTTAGCGGTGGTAGTAGCATATTGCAAATAATCTGACGCATCGTGCCAGCCACCGATCATATCCAGGTGGGTACTGTCTTTCATCGGCCCGTACAGCGTGTATGCATCATGAGTATGGCAACTGTCTTTCAGAAATGGATTGTAACCACATCGTTGCTGCCGCATATAAAAGAGACAGAAATCGGCAGCGCCATTATAAACATCTGTGCCAATTTTTATTGCAGGCGATTTTGTGTTGCCGGCAACGATGATATATTTTCCTGCGTCCTTTAATGCTGAAAAATTCAGCCTGTAACTGTTTTTGAATGGGCCATACGCTCCAAACGATTTACCTGCCTTTCCTTTGAAAACCGTTTTTTGATTTTCGGCATTGATCACTTTAAAATCAGTGATAGCGGCATCTTCGGTGCTGCACCACACGGCTATCTTCACAGACTGGGGCGTATATCCCAATTGATTGATCCGAATCCATTGTTGAGCATTTACTAAATGGGTGGTGAGTGAAAATGCTAATACGAGTATTATAATCAGATATTTCTTTTGCATCATTATTTCCTTCAATTATTTGAAAGCCTAAATTAAGGATTAAGTAAATGCATTTGTTGTTTTGTAAGGAGATATAGTTTTTTGAAAATGGAGAATTGTTGATTGTAGATATTTTTATTTCTATGGATGGGGCTAACAGCTACTTTAGATTGAGACACTTTGCCAATGGCTGTTTTTAATTTGAGTGATCGCGCGGCCCACATAGCAGCTCCGGTAGCACTCGCATCGGTGTGTTCATTTATAACCACTTTTTTCCCGGTGATGTCAGATAGTATTTGTACCCAGTTTTTTGAATGTATGAAACCGCCACTTGCGTATAGCGTTTGAATGGTTCCGTACTTCTTTTCCAGGTTTTCCAAAATCATTCTTAAAGAGAAGGCGATGCCTTCCTGTGCAGCCTTGATGAGATGGTATTTGGAGTGTGTTTCTTTGATGCCGAAGAAAACAGCGGTTGCTTTTTCATCCCATAAGGGTGCGCGCTCTCCGAAGAAATAAGGGAGACACACCAGCCCATCACACCCGGGTGCAATATCTTTTGAATGCACTTCCACCTTTTCAAAGTCTTTATCAGTAAGCCTTTCATCGGATAGGAATTGTTTCAGCATCCATTGGATCACATTGCCTCCGTTATTGGATGGGCCGCCGCACACATAAGACTTTTTATCGAGCAGGTAATTAAAGATCATGCTGTTGCTGTCAATAATCGGCTGGGGAGATGTGATCCTGATCGCGCTGCTCGTGCCGATGGTAACGGCAGCTACCTTGCCGGAGATGTGCGTTCCTGCGTTGGCAAGGCATCCGTCGCTGGCGCCAATGCAAATAAAAGTGTCTTCACTTAGCCCAACCGTCTTTCTGAATTGTTCAGATAGATTCTTCCTGGCAGTGAGCGTAGGTACGGGTGTTGATAATTGTCCGGCATGGATGCCGCAAAAGTCCAATGCGGATTTTTCCCATGAGAGTTTTTTGATGTTGAACAGGCCTGTAGCGGATGCAATGGAATGATCTATTTCGAAAGTTCCGAACATTTGATGCCACAGGTACTCTTTGATGCCAATAAATTTTGCAGCCTTTCTGAATAGTTTCTTTTGATTTTTGCTGAACCATGCTATTTTGCACAAAGGCGACATGCTGTGAATGGGCGTACCGGTCAGCCTGTATATTTTTTTTCCGATGGGTTCATTCCTCAGTTGTGCCGCTATCTCCCTGCTTCGTGTATCCTCCCATGTTAGAAGAGGCGTGAGCGGTTTTGCTTTATCATCCAGCAAAATGAGACTGTGCATGGCGCTGCTGATGCCGATAGCCAGCGGTGGCTCAGGAAGTTGGGCTGTTAATTTTTTGATGCACTTGCAAAAGTTTTTTGTCAATTCGTCCGGATCCTGCTCTGCAAATCCTTCGCGGTAATGCTGTACATCATAAAAAACCTGGGTGCCTGCTATAAGGCGTCCGGAAGTGTAGAACGCGTTGGCTTTGCAACTACCGGTACCAATGTCAAAGCCGATGATGATAGGGTCTTTCATGTTGAGGTTTTGCTTCAATATTTCTAAAATTAGTCAATAGTGTCTTACGAATATAATTTACTTAATTGCCAATGGAGGGATCATGGTGAAATGAAGATGGAAATATTTCGATGAAGACTTATCCCATTTAATCTTACCAAATTTCGATAAGACTTCTGATATCATCAGTACTATTGAGTATTTCAAATATTTTTGGAATCAGCAGGGCTAAAGTTTCCCTACGATTATCTCTGGCACAAAGAACAAAAATCCGAATTGAAAATTTTTCTAAATTCTGTTGGTAGGACAAGTTTCGGTCAACAGTTACAAATAATTCAAATCCCGCTTCAACCATCAATTTCAGTAACGCTCCATTTTTTTTGCCAAGCCAGTCCATATCTCGAACTGTTCGTACTACATGCCCGTTGCCAAAGTCTTTTTGAAGTTTTCTCGGGCAACTTTCATCAAGCAAAATTTTCATGTAACATTTTGTGAGATGTTAATGATTTCCTCGCCATTTCCAGTACTGCCAAAGCTGCTTCTTTTGTTACGGAAGGGAAGTCGTCCAGAAATTCATCAAGGTCATTGCCGCCTTCGATATAGTCAAATAAGTTTTGAATGGGTACGCGAGTTCCCGCAAATACTGGAGTCCCGCTCATTACTTCCGGATCAATGCTAATTTGTCCATATTTCATATCCTATTAAACTTTCGTTGTGTCGAAGTTAGGTAATTTTTGATTCTTTGTGAACTGGGCAGACTGATCAGGAGGGCTGAATATAGTTACAAGCAGTAGTTTTATTTTTAAAACTCCTTTGATTATTTATTCAGTACTTTCCCTATCAACGGTCAAGTGAATTTCCTATCGTTGAAATCTTGACTTTTCTGAATTAAATTCCAGGGAATAGCCGCATATTTTGGTAGTGACAAGTGGTTGTACCTGCAGTACCTTTCATTTGAATGACGATTAAGTAGATTATTCGCTGACAATATTCAATAGCTTTTTCAGTCGCGTTAGTTTTTCATCTTCGAAAGGAGAAAGATTGTCATACAAAATGGTAAGATTTTCATCAATCAAAAACAGTTGAGGAATAAATGAAACCATAAATAACTGCTCCAAATCTGTTGAATAATTATATGGTGGAATATTCAGGGTTATTAATCCGGGATAGTGTGAGGTTTCCATATTCTTTTTCCAAACATCCACTGTTGGATCTAAGGAAACATACAAAATTTTCATGTCTGACTGATACGCTCTTTCAATTTCCTTTATTATCGGTATTTGCTCAATGCAAGCTTTACATCCCCTGGCCGTGAATATGAGCAGCGCTTTGGAATTCTTAATAATATGGTGCAGGTTGTATTCTTTGAAATCTTCAGTCTTAAACCTAAAGTTTTTGATTTGAGCACCTACCGAATTTGATTTCAGGTTTTGAATGTAATTTTTGGTAAGTTTTCCAATTTCAGTTTGATAGTAGGAAGTATCAAGCAACTCGAATATGGAAATGACTTTTTCTTTTCCTATTGCTAAAATGCTTTTGGGTGCCATGAATTCCGATTTGAAAACAGGGAACGCTATGTATGAATCCTTTTGATTATAAATGAATTTTGCAATCGAAGACAGGTATTCCCTTCTGCCCCTTCTGACGACATTTAAAATTGAATCACTTTGCAAACGTGAAAGTGTGCGATCGTGTGTTTTTACATATTCTTTCCGTACCCATTCGGTGAACTCATTTTTCTTTTTGAAATATCCGTTTATTAAAACTTCCTGTTTTTCTGGAAAAGGTGATCCGGAAATTTTAAAACCCTTGCCATTTTTAATGCTGTCAACGTTATTTACCTCTAAATTGATTTTTGAGTTATCCTCAGTGACAAATTGAATTTCATGAACTTGCTGAGACGCTTGTTTAACAATAATTATTTTCACTTTTATTAGAGCAAAAGGTTCAAAGCCTGTTGAATCCACAATGGTTAAGGTTTGTAAATGGAGTACATTTTTCGAGTCGGTTTGATTTACATTAATTTCAAAAGGATTCTTAGACAAATTGGAAATGGTAATCTGATAAGTAGTTTGAGATTTGATTGCTCCAAAACAAAGAGAAAATAGGACTGTATTAAGGGCTTTGTGCATTGATAATATATTTGAAGCTCAAAAGAATCTAAATATGATCTTTCAAACATAAAGAATATAATAATTTCCTTTTGCCGGATCGGCAATTTTTATTTTGTTTTTCGAAATCGAGTACACTACTACAAAATGATTCTGATGCCAATGCAAAATGCATGGGAGGTTAACTTCTTCCAATTGCGTCAGGGAAACTTTCATGCCCTTGGTTCTGAAGCCAATTTTTTCTGCTGTATCACTGATACCCCACAGGGAAACCCTCGCTTTAGTGTAACCTGCCTTTTGCCTGAGTGTTTCTGCATTGTAATGCTTGCCGTGATATTTTGCAATCATTCGCAGACAGGTGGGGCCGCAGTCCATAGCGCTGTTTTGGCCTTAGCGAATAAATAGCACTAGTAAAATAAAAGTTTAAACTATTTAACAATTAAGGGTAGTTGAGATTCATCTCAAATCTTCTATTTCAATTTTCAATTTACACGGCTTTAAATCTTCCCAGTAAGTTATTTCTATTTTTACTTTCAATGAATAAGGTTGTTAATAAACGAAGGCAATTCCTCTACTGGGCGTTGGAAGCTGTTAAAGATTAGCTTACCATCTTTATCTACGAGATAGAGTGCTGGAATAGGAGTGTTTCCATAGGTTTTAATCAACTTACTATCATGAAAAATATGTATCCAATTCATTTCATATTTTTCTACCGCCCTGGTAAATGCCATTGTATCCTTATCATACGTAATGGAAATAATCTGCAACTGATTGGGATACTGTTGCCTCAACTCTTTCAGCATGTGAATTTTTTCTATACAGGGCTGACACCACGAAGCCCAGAAATCAAGGAGTACAAATTTGCCATGAAACTTAGATAACGAAATTACTTTATTTTGAATATCCAAACTTTCAAAATCAGGTGCAAATCCTAATTGTTGGATTGAAATTCTATCATTCAGGTGATTAAGTGCCTCTTGGCCCATGGCACTATACTTTATTTTATCAGGGAATTTTTCAAACACTTTTTTCAAACTATCAGATTCTAACAAGTCGAAACCTGGAAGTATTTGGTCTCTAAAAACAAAAAAAGATAAAATCAAATTGCTGTGTTCGAAAACAAAATCCAACTTCTTTCTTAAAATGTTTGTACTTAAATTCTGCTCTAGTTTATCTTTCAAATCTCTTGCTATAGTAGTATCATTTTCAATTGTATTCCATTTCTGATATTCTGGTTTTAAGTATCTTTGAAACTCTATATAGCCTTCCAGTTTATCAAATTCAATGGCATTCTTAACAACACACAGGTTAATTGGATTCCCTTCCTTGTCAACAGATGTAAAATCGATCAACACATTGCTATTGTTGATTAAGAAATCCTTAGTCCAAAGTGAATTCCTGCTTTTCGGATAAAGTATCCGCAATATTACGCCTTCAGAATTGTTTGGGATGGTAATAACAAGTGAGTTTTTGGTAATAACAGGTTCAACATTTTTCTCAATTAAGCCAGCTACTACCTTGAATTTCATTTTTATTAAGTCTATATTATAAGAAGTTGATACGGTGATTTTCTGCTGGTTTTCGCAACCAATAAGATTGGCCTGTATTAGGCATGAAAGTAATAGAATGAAAATTCTCTGGTTCATATTATTTATTGTTGTCAACAATTGAGTAACCGAGGAATAGATCAAGATACCAATATCTGGCACCTTGATTTTATTATTTAATTAATTACATCTAAAACCACCGGCTTTTGAACAAATGCAAATACAACCTAACTCTCCAGCGTCCTTTTCGACACAAGGGTGTAGGTAGGTTGTGCTGCCTTTGGTTATTGTACAAGCCGCATTGGCCTGACATCCACCATCTGACGATGGCATTACACCCTCCATGATTTTCTTCATTTCGTCTTTAGGTAACTCTTGCATGTTCTATAAAATTTAAAATTATAAAATATTGTTGATGGTTTTAGTCTCAGGTACGTCATTCTTTTACCTGATTCCTTTTAAGAGAATATTTTTATATATGCAGTTTTCCATTCTAAGTATTTATCGGCCCATACCCGAAAGCAGGTTGTTCAGCCGCGTCTCTATCTGCTTGCCAGAAAAGTCAGAATAACTACCAATAATATTTCCCCTTCTTTTTTGCGCAGAAACAAAGAATTAACCCAGTTAGACCTTGCAATAAGAATGGATAATCATGTCGAGCAAATAGGCCGAATTGAATGTGGCCAATTGAATGTAACTATTTGCACTCTGAAAAAAATTGCCGAGTCGTTAGAAATTCCGTTAGCAGATTTATTTAGATTTTAGAATATGCTGTATAAATCGGAACAAAAACTTCCATCATCAAAACTAAATTATTTGAGTAAGCCTAATTAAGAAATGGAATGGATTGCCTTATCGAATGCCACACATCATAAAAGTCCTGTGAGCCTCCTGCCAATTGTCCGGAAATATGGTATGCATTTGCTTTGCAACTACCGGTACCGATGTCAAAGCCAATGATGATCGCATCTTTCATTTAGAAACTGTTTTCTGATTTTTCTAGAGTTAATGATTCCTGTTTTTGAGGCTATGCAATTATGAAAATGTTCCTACGAAAATTATTATTTCCAAAAAATTAGTACTGAGACAGATGTCAACAAAACCATTATCTTCAAGTCTTAAATTACTATGCGAAAAGAAATTATTATATCTGATAGCCAATTAGTTGTTGAGCTAAGGCATATCATTGATTCGAGCCGGCAACAGATGGCTGTAGCGGTCAATTCTGCAATGAGTGTGCTGTATTGGCAAGTGGGAAGACGGATTAATGAAGAAGTATTAAAGAATGAAAGAGCTGAATATGGTAAAGAAATAGTTCATCTTTTGGCCGAACAATTGACCGCTGCTTATGGAAAGGGATGGGGTGAAAAACATTTGAGACATTGTCTTCGTACTGTGGATACTTTCCCTGATAAAGAAATTTTCTACGCGGTGAGTAGAGATTTGACCTGGACACATATACGGTCGGTTATTTATCTGGAAGATTCCCTAAAGCGGGAGTTCTATATAGAAATGTGCAAAATAGAAAAATGGAGTACACGTGTTTTGCAGGAAAGAATCAACTCTATGCTGTTTGAACGCACAGCGATCAGCAAAAGACCTCAACTTACTATCCAAAATGAATTAAAACTACTAAAAGAAGAACATACCATAAGTCCTGACTTAGTCTTCAGGGATCCTTATTTTTTAGATTTCTTAGGATTGAGCGAGACATACTCGGAAAAAGATTTGGAAGGTGCAATTTTGGTAGAACTGCAAAAGTTTATTATTGAATTGGGATCTGATTTTGCATTCTTAGCGAGACAGAAAAGAATTACTATTGACAATGATGATTATTCTATTGACTTGTTATTTTACCACCGCCGATTGAAGTGCTTGATAGCAATAGATTTAAAATTAGGAAAATTTGAGGCTGGATTCAAAGGTCAAATGGAGTTATACCTGAAATGGCTTGAAAAATACGAATCAGTTGAAGGCGAAAATACACCAATAGGTTTAATACTTTGCGCTTCAAAAAATAAAGAACATGTGGAATTGCTTCAATTGGAAAACAGCAATATAAAAGTAGCAGAATACTTAACGAAGCTTCCTGACATGAAATTAATTGAACAAAAACTTCATAAAGCAATCAAAATTGCAAAGACTAAACACCAGGAGCAGAACCAATAGTAAATGAGGAAGAAGTAGAAATAATACTTACAAAAATTTCATTCTGTACAGTTATTTTTAATTATTAGACTTCAATCAAAACATTATTGATAATCTTAGCTATTTCATCATACTCCAGCAAAAATCCATCATGTCCATTTTCAGAATCAATAGCATGAAATGTGGCTCCGGGTATATGGCGTGCCAGTAATTCCTGTTCAGACAATGGAAATAAAATGTCGGTACTAATGCCGATGACCGTAGTGCGTGCTTTAATTTTATTGAGTGCATTCTGAATACCACTGCGACCACGCCCTACATTGTGTGCATCCATGCTTTGGCTCAATACATAATAGCTGAAGGCATTGAATCGCTTGGCTAACTTTTCACCCTGGTAGCGCTGGTAAGATTCGCTTTTATATCCCGAGAGTTTGTGATGCTCTGTTTCTTCCTGGCTCTTTGCATAGGTACCATAATGGCGATACGAAAGCAGCGCCACACTGCGTGCCGCTTCCATTCCCTTCATGCCTGCCGATGCGTCATTCAATGGCCAGGTAGGATCTGTTTCTATACAGAATCTTTGTGATGCATTAAACGCTCGTCCCCATGCACTGTGTGTGGCATTGGTAGCGATAGGGAAAATATTTTCGAAGAGTTCAGGTTCTTCAATGGCCCATTCCAGTAGTTGCTGGCCTCCCATCGAACCGCCGATCCCTACTTTTATTTTTTTGATGTTGAGATGATCTTTCAATGCCTGGTAACTGCGAATCATATCGCGTGGCGTGAATACCGGGAAGTTATGGTAATAAGGCACTTTGGTTTTGGGATTTATCGACAACGGGCCGGTGCTGCCATAACAACTTCCGGGCATATTCACACAAACAATAAAATGCGATGCCGGATCAAAAATCATGTCAGCGCCTATCAGCATGGGCCACCACTCTGCCGGATCGCTATTGGCCGTAAGCGCATGAAATACCCAAACGACATTATCGCCCGCGGCATTCATCTTTCCATGTGTGGTGTATCCTAATTCGTAAGAAGGTAATATACTGCCGGATTCCAGGACAAATTGATTACCGCAATAAAATTTCTCGGTGCTCATCTTTTCATTTAAAAAAATGCAACACTCACAGCAGAGTGTTGCATTTTATATTTTTTACAATCAGGCAGGAACAGACTCACCTGATTTTGCAAATACTTTTGCAAAGGCTTGTTCAAAGTCAGCTTTGATATCATCAATATGTTCGATACCTACAGCTACGCGCAGCAGTGATGGGGTAACACCTGCATTCAGTTGTTCTTCATCAGAGAGTTGCTGGTGTGTAGTTGCCGCCGGCTGAATGATCAGGGTTTTTGTATCGCCGACATTGGCCAGGTGACTGATCATTTGCAAGCTGTCGACAAATTTTGTCGCTCTGTCTTTTCCGCCTTTTATTTCAAAAGTCAAAACAGCACCGGCGCCACGCTTCAGATATTTTTTCGCGTTGGCATAGTGCGGGCTGCTCTTCAGTCCCGGGTAGTTCACTTTCGAAACATGAGGATGGCTCTCCAGCCATTCTGCAAGTGCTTGCGAATTCTGGATGTGACGCTCCATGCGCAGCGACAATGTTTCCAATCCCTGTATCAACAGGAAGGAATTGAACGGAGAAATAGCAGGGCCGAAATCACGCAATCCTTCCACCCGTGCACGAATGATGAACTGAATATTTCCGAATGGCCCTTTCTCACCAAATACATCATTAAATACCAATCCATGATATCCCTCTGATGGTTCAGAAAATTGAGGATACTTTCCATTGCCCCAATTGTAGTTACCACCATCAACGATTACGCCGCCAATACTGTTACCATGTCCGCCGATCCATTTGGTGGCAGCCTGTACCACTACGTTAGCTCCATGTTCTAAAGGGCGAAACAAATAACCCGCGGCAGCGAAGGTATTGTCCACGATCAATGGCAGATCGTGCTTGCGTGCCAATGCTGCCAATGCGTCGAAATCGGGCACAGCGAAATCAGGATTGCCGATGGTCTCTGTATAGATGGCCTTTGTGTTTTTGTCGATGAGCGATTCGAAAGATGCGGCATCGTTGTCTTTTGCAAAACGCGCATCAATTCCCAATCTCTTTAATGAAACTTTGAATTGGTTGAAAGATCCGCCATACAGGTAGGGGCTTGATACAAAATTCTCACCTGAGTTGATGATGTTTGTCAGCGCAAGAAATTGAGCGGCCTGTCCGGATGATGTAGCCAATCCTGCCACACCGCCTTCGAGTGCGGCCACTCTCTTTTCAAACACATCAGTGGTCGGATTCATGATGCGGGTATAGATATTACCAAACTCTTTCAGTGCAAAGAGATTAGCTCCATGTACGGAATCTTTGAAATTGAAGGATGTCGTTTGGTAGATAGGTACAGCGCGTGCTCCTGTGGTTGGGTCCGGTTCCTGTCCCGCGTGTTGCTGTAGAGTTTCAAAATGTTTATAGCTCATTTTAATTTGATTTTATTAGAGATGGAAAAATTTTTGGTTGGTGTAGAAAATGAAAATGCCTGCAAATCCATTTTCAAAGGGAAAGAATATTACATGCCTTGCGGCATACAACAGCGACAGTAAAAGAATATGTGAATTGGCTGTTTCATTAGCCTACAAATATAGTAGGATATGGGTTTATTTGTAAAAATTATTTTTTGGATCAATGAAAAATTGTGATTGGGGCACAGAAGTTTCTTTTTTATTTTAGAAAATTTCCCACATCATCCATTGATACAGGGGAATTCTTATCATCCAACTCTATCACCACTACATATCCTGATGCGCCACCTGCTGCCAGCAATGCATTCACTAATTTTTGCTGATCACTGTAAATCAATTTCCCATCCCAGAATTCCTTTGTGCACAAGCAGCCTTCAGTAGGTGTCATCGGGTAGTAAGGTTTCTTTCGGTAATACTCCGGATCTATCGTGGTGCCATGTGCGATGATCTCATTTCTTCCTGCCATACCTGCATAAAAGGTTTCTTGCAGGGGCCGATAGTCTTTCAGTGCGGGTGGCAGTAGCGTGAGGTAGTCAGCGAGTGTCCATTGGCTGGTATCCGTGTTGTTATCAAAGAATTTATTTTTCTTCAACTCTGCCGGCATGCCCATTTGTATGTTGGCAGTAGGCCCTATAAACTGGCTCACCGATACACCAAATCCAAACATCCTGTAAATGCCCTGCGGTGTATTTCCTTTGGTGAGAAAGTAGGGGAGGTCGGCAATGCCTCTCGCCAACTGTGGTACATGAAAATAGTCACCATCCATTTTCAAAAAACTGCCATCTTTTTTTCTTATCAAAACCATTCCGGGATGATCCCTGTTTTTTCTTTGAATGCTGAAGAGTACAACCTGGTCTTTGAGAAAATTTTTGTCGAACAAATTACGCATAACCAGTGATGGTGTAACAGTAACGGTGTCGTTCATGTATCCTGTCAGCGATGTGAGTATAGGATCTTTCATCGCGGAGTCTCCGAAAGAATTGGACATCGATGTTTCGATCAATGACTTCGACTCTTTATTTGATTTCAGCAAATACACAGCACACATGGCAAATATCTTTGTATCGGTTGTGGTGTTCATCAATGCTGTTGCTTCATGAACAAAACTTCCGGGATAGAGCGCGTACGCAGCCTCGAGGGTATAACGCTGGAAAGTAACGCTGTGAAAGGGCAGGGCAGTCATGGCCTCCTGCATCTTCTGCCATGTGAATGCATTGTGATAATCCACTACTTCCATTGCATTGAATGCACCTTCCCAGTTTTCTTCCGTTTCATCGGAGAGGGGCGTTTCTAAATTTTTATGAATAACATTTTTGATGATCCTGTCATGCATCTTTATGCGTTCGGCAGTTTCTGTAGAAGAAAGATAGAAGGGAGCATTGTATTGCGCAACAACAAACTTACCTGTAAACAGAATCAGAAAAAGCAAACATCCTTTTGAAAAATGGAACATCTCATCAGCGGGTTTCGCCGAAGGTAGTAAATGATGGAATTGGCTATTGATACTGAGAAACTTTAATAATTCATTTGCTTATCTACGCTTCCCCCGAAAGGATGTTTAAAAATGAATATTGCCTGTCGTAGAAATCATCAGATGATGTTTATTGCAGGGAATAGCTGTTTAGAGTTCGTTATGATCTTTTAATAGAGCTTCAACTTCATCTTTTAATAATGGGAGATGCCGTACCAAAATTCCCCAGATTACTTCATCAGAAACGGAATCATAACCATGAATGATCCTATTTCTTGTGTCAATGATTTTTCTTGAGTTCGTAATGGCAATTCCTGAGTTAATTTTCAATATTCGCCCTAAAGCTTCACCAATAATCTCAATATTTCTCTCTATTGCACGTTTGGTTCGCAAGTCGCTTTGATATCCAATAAATGATTTCGGTTTACCTTCAAAAAAACTTTCAATTTCATTAATGGCATTTAAGATATCATAAAGCCATGTCTTCATTTCATTGTTCATATACAAGTTGTTTTTGTTGGTTAACAACTTGCCTGAAGTACGGGTTTCTTATTGCTTTTTCCTCCAACAGGTCTATAGGCCTTTTCAGAATGTCCTGCAATGAAAACTTGAAATCAAAGTAATTATCTGCATAGTCTTCCAATTTGATTTTTTCAAATTCTACGATGAAATCAATGTCACTGTCCTCACCATAATTGCCTGTCAAAACGGAACCGAAGGCATACAATCTCTTTACGCTGTGTTTTTTACAGAGTTGCGTTATTTCTTTCCTATAAACTACAAGTTCATTCATGATTATGCCATGTGTAACGAAATTAAAGGAATTAAGTCAAAATTACTTTTCAATACTAAATGCGAAAAGGATGGCTAATCGTGTTCCCTTCTTATGTTGTTTACCTAAACTGTATCGCCCTCACCGGTTTTATCTTCCTGATGAGCAGCGAAGGAATCGTGAGCATGGCAAAGCAAACAACAAGTGTTGCCAGATCGACAGCGATCACCTGCCACCACACCACATCAGCATGAGCCACCCGCATGAAGTAGGCTTGTTCATCTAATTTGATAAACCCAGTGGCCTCCTGTATCCAGCAGATACCCAATCCTAAGAGGGTGCCGGCAATGATCCCTGTCAGTGCGATGATGGTAGTGTTATAGATAAATACTTTCTGAACCAGCCAGTTGGTACTGCCGATGGCTTTTAAGATTCCAACCATCCTGGTACGCTCCAACACGAGTATGATGAGGCAGGTAATGAGATTGACAACTGCGACGACAGTCATGATGACCAATAGAATACTTTTGATTCTTCCCTGCAGGTACAACCAGTCGAAAATATCAGGATAGATTTCCCGGATCGTCTTGCTGTACCATCTGCCGGGCAGCATATTTTTTTGAAAGAGCTCATCATTGATGGCATCCATCTGCCTGTAGTCATTCAGGAAAATTTCATAACCTGCTATCTGATCCCGCTGCCATCCATTGAGCCTGCGGATGAGCCTGAGGTCGCCAATGCAAAAATTATGATCGTACTGATCAATACCTGTTCTGAACAGGCCGGCGATCCTGAGTTTGCGGGCACGCTGGCTGCCATCGGGTTGTATGAACAGGATGATGACACTATCACCCGTCTTAGCCTGCAACTGGTTGGCTGTATATTCACTGATGTTGATGTCTTTGCTATACACGGAATCGCCGAACGAAATCCATTGACCATCCACCAGGAAAGATTTCAA
The DNA here is from genome assembly GCA_964526985.1 of uncultured Ginsengibacter sp. GTDB lineage: Bacteria > Bacteroidota > Bacteroidia > Chitinophagales > Chitinophagaceae > Ginsengibacter. Next base: position 59,623 of record CAZGNJ010000005.1, read on the forward strand.
TCTTGAAAAATCAAATTGCTGATCCACACCTTTCATCAGCACGCTTTCCAAATCATCCTTGTACCTGATGATGCCGGATTTTGTGGCATAAGCCTCGATACTCTTTACTCCGGGAATGAGCCGGATGGTATTTTCAAGTGAATCATTTTTTTCTACCGGGGTCTCTTCTGAAATATTCGCGGAGGTCATCACATTTTGCTGCAGGCGTATGTGTCCCCAGAAACTGAATACCTTATTGCTGATGACATTTTGAAAGCCATTAACAAAACTCAATGCAACGATCATGACTGCTACGCTCACTGTGGTAGCAGAGATGGCCAGCCCGATGATAAAACGTGAGAAGGTCTTTTGACGGTTGAACGCGATGCGCTTCGCAATAAAATAAGATAGATTCAAACCGTTTATCTTTGATAGGTTGTAAAACTAATTTTTTTTAAAACATCCGGATGAAAACTTTTATTTCCGCCTGCCTCATCACATTTTTGTTAGCGTACAATGCTGCCCTCGCTGTAAATCCGGATAGCATCTATATGGCCAATATCCATACAGTGCGCCTCTTTCAGCCGGGCAACCAGCTGTCGTTTCCCTTGCTGAACCTGAATGGCAAAGATCGCCTGGAACTGCATTTTGATGACCTGGATGGAAATGTGAAGAATTACTATTACACCTACGAATTGTGTAATTATGATTGGTCGCCTTCGAATACCATGTCAATGGATTACATCAAAGGGTTTTCGCAAAATCGTATTCTTGATTATCGTTTTTCATCGGTAGCGCTTACGAGATACACACATTACAGGGTGTTGCTTCCGGAAAATAATAGTTATCCTACCAAATCGGGTAATTATATTTTGCGCGTCTATCTTGATGGAGATATTTCCAAAGTTGCTTTTACAAGAAGGCTATTGGTAGTGGATTCTAAAGCTGCTATTCTTGGAAAGGTAACACAACCATTCACTCCAAAATATTTCAATACGGGACAAAAAGTTTCGTTCAATATCGACCTGAAAGGTGTGAATGATTACAACGCACCGCAACAGACACACGTGGTTGTGTTGCAAAATTTTCGATGGGATAATGCGATCATGGATATGAAACCGGCTTTTATCCGTGGCAACAGTGTGGAGTACAATTCAGAAACACAGGGAATATTTCCGGGTGGTAAAGAATGGCGCTGGCTTGACCTTCGCGATTTTCATTTGCAAAGCGACAGGGTGCAATCCGCGGATTACAATAAGACCAATACTGTTATTTACCTGAAGCCTGACTTGCCATGGGATGGGCAACGTTATGTGTATTTCAATGACCTGGACGGCATGAGCACGATAGAAGCTGTCCGTGGTATAGACCCCAATTACGAAGGCGACTATGCCACCGTTTATTTTTCCTACCTGCCACCTAACGGAAATGAATACACGAATGAAGACCTTTATTTATTTGGGCAGCTTACGGATTACCAATTGACCGACAGTGTCAGGTTGCAATTTAATCCTTCTACAAGGCTGTATGAAACACACCTTTTATTAAAACAAGGTTATTATGATTACACCTATCTGTTGAGAAATAAAGCAAATCCGGCTGATATTCGCACTACTGATGGTAATTATTACGAAACAGAAAATACCTATACTATCCTGGTGTATTACAAGCCATTCGGAGCGAGAGCGGATCAACTGATCGGGGTGGCATTGTTTAATTCAAGGAGCGACCGGCCGGGGATGAGTTTTTAATTCCTGCATTTCATCTTTGAAAACTACATTCTGCAATTATTCCATTGTGGAAGTGCGTAAAGATTTCCTTTCCTGGCTCTTTATGAATTCTTGCCTTTTCTTTGTAGAATTCTATTTAGTAATACTGGGTATCACGCAGTTCCACACATATTTTCATCGGGATTATTCGCTTCTCCTGGATATAGAATTTTGGAAATTGCCAGGATGGGATATTTAATCAAAAAGGCGACCTGATAAGGAAATGTGAATTCTTTGCGGTTCCATTCACCATTGGTAAATTTTGTGACAATGAAAAAGTTGAGAATAATTACCTTTCCTACCTAAAAAAATAATATGAAAAAACTTTCACTTCTCTCTTTAGGAGTAATATTTATTTCCTCCGCAGTCTTTGCGCAGAAGAACGCGGTAATCAAAGGAAAGGTTACTACTAAAAACACAATTCAAAAGGTTTACCTGATGTACAGTTGGAATGACGACAGGGTAACCGACAGTGCGTCCATTGAAAAGGGTGCATTTGTTTTCAACACCAAAATTACATCACCCTCAATGGTGATACTTCGTTTGAAATATCCTCCAAAGGATGGCGAAGGAAGGCCGGGTTATGAAGCAAAACAGATGTATGTTGATCCGGGAACTACACAAATAAATATCGCTGATTCTTTAAAGAATTCAACCGTTAAAGGTGGACAGGCAACTAAAGATTTTGAAAGTCTTTCAAAACTCGAAGAACCATTCAATTTAAAATCAAGGGCGCTCAACTCACAATACATGGAGTACAGAAAATCAAAAGATGAAGCAGGAATGAAAAAAATAGAAGACCAATTTGATGCTTTGGATAATGATATGAAAACAGAAGTTTATCTGAAGTTTTTGAAAGCAAATCCAAAATCACCTGTAGCATTGTACGCCTTAGAACAATACTCCGGTTATGATATTGATCCGGCAAAAGTTGGCCCTTATTACGAGGCATTGTCTGCTTCTGTAAAGGGCAGCCCTGCAGGAAAATCATTTGGCGACAGAATTGAAATTGCAAAGAAGACTGCGGTTGGTGCTATGGCGATGAACTTCACACAAAATGATACATTGGATAAACCGGTATCACTGTCTGATTTCAAAGGCAAATATGTGTTGGTTGACTTCTGGGCTAGTTGGTGTGGACCATGCCGTGCAGAAAACCCAAATGTGGTTGCAGCATTCAACAAATACAAGGATAAGAACTTCACAGTATTGGGTGTTTCTTTGGATCAACCAAATGGAAAGGAGAAATGGTTAGATGCTATTCATAAAGACAACCTGACCTGGACTCATGTAAGTGATTTGAAGTTCTGGGAAAATGCAGTAGCACAGCAATATGGTATCCGTGCTATTCCTCAAAACCTGCTGATCGATCCATCAGGAAAGATCGTTGCAAAGAATATCAGGGGAGAAGAATTGCAGAGTAAATTACAAGAGTTACTTGATTAAGGACTCTCGTTAATAGACTAAAAAGCCCGGCCTCAGTGCCGGGTTTTTTATAGGTGAGCACTGAACTTGTCGTACCAGGCAAATGTTTGACTGATTCAGGCCGAAACGTCAGTAGCGAAATTGAAAGTTGCTCATTGAGCTTGCCGAAATGAGCTTGTTGTATGTCACCCTAAACAGCAGCTTGCACATATTAAGCATCCATGACTTTATCAATTTGAATTCACTGTGTCTTTTGCATTCGAGGAGCTAAAACTTTAAAAAAGCTGACATGAAGAATGAAAACTTATGGAATCAAATGCCATACTGTCTTATAATTTCTGTTGGTATATGTTTTGATAAGTGATAAGTGCTTCAAGGTATTTCTGCTTGTCAGAAAAGGCTTGTTGGTGTAAGGTTTAAGTTAACGAATTCCTTGATATACACCAAATTGTGTACCAAGGTTGTCGGGTTCTCTGACAGGTTATCCACCATATGTACCTGTATAGTAATATATATGAGTACAGTGATGAATTTGATAATTAAGACGGTTGATTTCATTCTCTTACTAATGTTCAATCTTCCCCTTAACCCTTACTTTAAGTAAGGTCATTAATACCGTGATTGCAAAATCAGGTCAGGTTGTTTTAGGTGGAAACACTGAAGTTGCGGCCTGGAGTGCGGCATAGGAATATGATTCGCCATGGGTTGGAGATAGGGCTCTTTTGAGGTGAAAGTCCTCTGTGGATGGGGGGACGTGTAATATACACGGTACTGAATTTATTCGGTATGTCCATGGCCCAAGCTCCCATTGAAAAAAGATGAAGACTCTTTATAACAGAACTATTTGGGATACTTACTGTGAAAAAATCGAAGGTGATTTCCAGTTAAAAACTTATCCTCAATTTGACCCTTACTTTAATTTTGAAAAAGATAAGGAACGTTTACATGCTATTGTTTCGGATTTAAGCCATAAGAAAGTCAATAGCCACGATTTTATACCCTTTTTAAAAATTCTGCAAAAAACTCCAAGGTACAGATATCAGGTTGACGAAGATAATTTTGATTTGGAGACAAAGATTCGTCCTATTTCGTTTGCATCGCATTTCGACACTTACTTGTACGGTTTCTATTCTTTCGCACTAAACTTGCGGTATCAGGACTATATAAAAAAGCATGGCTTTAAGGATGTGGTGCTTGCTTATCGAACTGACCAAGGTGGAAAATGCAATATTCAATTTGCAAAAGAAACATTTGATTTAATAAAAGATAAATTTACAAAGGAAGGCGAGTGCTCTGTAATTGCCTTAGATATAAAAGGCTATTTCGACCACATCAATCATAAAAAATTGAAAGAAATGTGGTGCAAAATAATTGACCAGCCAGATTTGCCGCCTGACCAGTATAAAATTTTCCGCTCACTCACCAAATACAGTTATGTAAACTATTCAAGCTTTTTAAAGCATTTTAATATCAATCTGAAAAAGATTCAAAAACAGCAGGAAAAAAAATACAAAGGGAAAAAGAGAATACCTAAAGGTTATCAGTCACTGTTTGACTTAATCCCTTCTTCGATTTCTGGTGCATCTTTTTTTGATAAAATGGAATTATTGCGGAAAAGGAAACTGGTCACTATCAATAGCGAAGTTGAAAATTCACCTAAAAAAAGAAGGGTATTAAAGAAAAGCGGAATACCCCAAGGCTCTGCAATGAGTGCTCTTTTATCAAACATTTATTTGGCAGAATTTGACAAAGAAATATTTACTAAAGGGCAAAATGAAGGGTTTGTATATCGAAGGTATTGCGACGATTTATTGGTGATTTGTAAGCCCCATCAAGTTAATGACCTGAAAAATTACCTGATGAAATTAATTGATAAAGAATATAAATTAACCATCCAAGATAAGAAAACAGATGTTATTGATTTTAGACCTTCCACCAAAAATACAATCCGGTCCTTTCGTAGAAAATATGTTGCGGAAGCTAAAACATTTAATACTCTGCCAAACGACGATAAGAATTTCAAGAATTTACAATATTTAGGTTTTGAATTTAATGGACAGAACATTTATATCCGACCCGGTAGTTTATCTCGTTACTTTCGGAAGATGAAAGCTCGTTTGGTAAAAACTATTTCCATGGCTTATAGTGCGAATTCGAAATCCAACACTATAAGCAAGCAGCAAATTTTTAGTAGGTACAGCCATTTGGGGAAACGAAATTTTATTTCTTATGCCCTAAACGCTTCCAAAAAGTTCTATCAGAATTCAGCGGGTGACAAGAAAGAAGGAATGGACTCGTTAAGCATCAAAAGGCAAGTTTCTGCTCATATGAGAATTATAGAGCAGGAAATTGAAAAAACAAGTAAACAACGAGCATTGCAAAAAGGAGCGACTACAATTAAACTGTGACTTTAATCCTGCGACAGTCTCGTGCCTAAAACATCGACACGAAGGGCGAACATACTACAGGGGGTTTTATGCAAGTTGGGCAGGACATTGTAACATCAGCTAATTGCAAATCCCAACTGTAGTTCGGTCTGACGAATATCTATCAGCTTTTGTACTTAACTTCATCAATATATTTTCAATCGGCAGCGGTTATAGGCAGACGGAATACTAATTTCCAACCTGCATAAAGCCCTGTCCGTCAGACGAAGTCAATACGCAGAATCAATAATCTAATACAACGATTTGAACATATTGAGTATTAGAAAGTTGTATGACCATTTGAACACAATACCCTCATAAGAACCAAAGAGCGAGGGTGTTGTGTTCAAATGGGAATTGATAAAATGTTTATCTTTAATATAAGCGTTGCAATAGAACATTGAAACCGCCATACTTGTCTGACTCAGACCGAAGCGTCCGAGCCGAAATGAGCTTGTCAGACGAAGCTAAAGTTTGTCTCACTCAGACCGAAGCGTCGGTACCGAAGGGAAATTAGTCTCAATAATAAAATTGATTCAAGAAAACGACTTTAAGCAGTTTGATATCCAAAAAAAGATATCAATTCTTCAATACAAAATTAAAAAGAATTGTTCCGGTCTGATTGTCTCCTGAACTGCTTGCATTGAATTTCAATCCCATTGCTTTATCCTTTGCAATGCCGCGCAGGTTAGAATTGGATGTTGTAGTTCCTCGTGCGATGATGGCTGAGATCACTTTGCCGGAAGGATTCACAACGATGTCAACATAAACTTTTGCATTTTCATTGAAGTCATCAGTCATGTTTGGAAAATGAGTAGCCCGTCTGCCAGACAATCCTTTTACAACACTTATGCCTGAACGGCCACCAGGACTGTTACCGTAAGAATCGGGTTTACCGTCAGGGCTTCCCATATCTCCTGTAGTTCCCTTGTATCCCTGGTTTCTATAGCCATTATCCTCAGTCGCACCATTTCCACCATTTCCTGTTCCGCCTTTGTAAAGGTTCTTCGGTTTGGGAGGTGTTGGAACCGGATTTACAATTGGTGATGGATTGACTGCTTTTGTTGATTTGGTAGTGCTTTCTTTGTTGATATCTCTTGCTTCTTTGACGGGATTCTTAGCCTTTACCACTGGAGCGGCATCTGGTTCTTCCTGCTCGTCAGCATTGATTTGTTGAGAAGGAACTTCTGTTGATTTCTTCCCGCTAACTTCAGCAGGGATACTTTGATTGTCCGGTGCACGATCACCTTTCACCAATGGCTGAATATCGCCAATGCCTTCCTGTTCGTTGCCCAGATTGATGGCAATGAGATCAAGTGTTTCAGGAGTTGGCGGATTCAGCACTTTCCATGTATATAAGAAAGCGAAGATCAAAAAAGATGCACACACAAGAATAGTATAGAGCAAAGCCTTTTTGTTCTTTTGCGATTCGAATTCATGCAGTGAGAGTTGATCCATGACGGGATTTTGAGTAAAGTTATGTAATGCGGTTATTTAGACGGGTGTGATATTGTTAAAAAATTTAAAGTTATCCTTATGAAGTAGTACTTCCTTTTTCATTCATAAGTCTCACTTCGGTACTGACGCTTCGGTCAGTATTTAAAACTCTGACGCTTTGGTCTGAGTCAGACAAGCATTCGCTTCGTCTGACAAACTCAGTGAGCGTATTATTAAACTCATGTTCTGGTTCGAAGGAAACGAACCAGAGCGCAGAGAGCTTTTCATTTGCAAGACTCACTTCGGTACTGACGCTTCGGTCAGTATTTAAAACTCAGACGCTTTGGTCTGAGTCAGACAAGCATTCGCTTCGTCTGACAAGCTCAGTGAGCGAATTAAACAACTGATGTACTGGTTCGCAAAACACGAACCAAAGGAACTACGTTCTCGCACCAAACAACAACGATCCTATGCGCACCATTGTGCTTCCATTTTTTATTGCTGCTTCGAAATCCGCACTCATGCCCATGCTTAATGTATCCCAATGCATACCTGCATTGCTGATGCTTTTGTCAAACAAGTTTTTCAGCAATTGAAATTCCCTGTTCACTTTTGCTGAATCGTCTGTGAATGTAGCCATGCCCATCAGTCCGCGAATGTTGATGTTCGGATACTGATTGATATTAGAAACGAAGGACATCAGTTCACTTTCATCAAAGCCGAATTTTGTTTCCTCTTCTGCGATGTGCACCTGCAATAATACATCGATGACCCTGTCGAGTTTTGCAGCCTGCTTGTTGATCTCTTCGATAAGTTTGAGACTATCCACACTGTGGATCAGGTGAACGAATGGAGCAATGTATTTGACTTTATTTCTTTGCAGGTGTCCGATGAAATGCCATTGAATGTCTTTGGGAAGATGCGCCTGTTTGTCAACTAACTCCTGCACATAATTTTCTCCAAAGTCCTTTTGTCCCCATTCGTATAGCTTCCGTATTTCAGACTCGCTTTTTGTCTTACTGACAGCCACCAGTGTTACACCGGCGTCTTTCAGTTTTGATTGAAGAGAGTAATATTCACTGGCTTCCACGGTTCTTTATTTTAATACACTGCGGCCGATCACTATTCTTTGTATTTCGCTGGTGCCTTCATATATCTGTGTGATCTTGGCATCGCGCATGAGCCGCTCTACATGGAATTCTTTTACATATCCGTAGCCGCCGTGTATCTGTACGGCCTCTGTGGCAGCCCACATAGCAGTCTCACTTGCGAATACTTTTGCCATTGCGGCGCTTTGCGTGTAGTCTATACCGTTATCCTTTTCCCATGCTGCTTTCAGGCAAAGTAATTTGGCTGCATTGATGCGGGTAGCCATGTCTGCAATTTTGAATTGTATGATCTGGTGATCTTTGATGGGTACGCCAAATGCTTTTCTTTCTTTGGAATACGCGATGGAGCGTTCCATAGCTCCGCCGGCAATACCCAATGCCTGGGAAGCAATGCCGATGCGACCGCCATTGAGCGTCATCATGGCGAATTTGAATCCAAATCCATCCTCGCCAATCCTGTTTTCTTTTGGCACTTTCACATCCTGGAAACTGATGCTGTGTGTATCGCTGCCCCGAATTCCCAATTTATTTTCTTTAGGACCAACGGTTACACCAGGCCAGTCTTTTTCTACAATGAATGTATTGATACCCCTGCTTTTCTTTTCAGGATGCGTCTGCGCCATTACGAGATATACAGAAGCATTGCCTCCATTGGTAATCCAGTTTTTGACTCCATTGAGTAAATAATGATCGTCTTTTTCTTCCGCAGTGGTGCGCTGGGAAGTAGCATCACTTCCCGCTTCAGGTTCGCTGAGTAGAAACGCACCGATATATAACTTGCCGTCTTTCTTACCCTGTGCCAACGGTTTCAGGTATTTTTGTTTTTGATCTTCGTTGCCGAATTCCTGCAATCCATAGCAAACTAAACTATTGTTGACACTCATGCATACACTGACACTTGCATCAATTTTACTGATCTCTGACATGGCCAAAACATAACTCACCGTATCCAGGCCTGCACCACCATATTCGGGTTTAGTCATCATGCCGAGAAATCCGAGATCGGCTAATTTTTCAATCTGGTCTTTGGGAAATTTTTGATGTTCATCTCTTTCTATTACTCCCGGCAGGCACTCATTGATTGCAAAGTCGCGGGCGGCCTGTTGTATCATTTCCTGCTCTTCCGTCAGCATTAAATCCATAAAAACTTTTTTTGCAAAAATAGCCTTTATTTGAGAATCGAAATTTTCAGGGTATAGTAGATAGAATCCGGTTCTGAATACAAGGTATTACCTTCCTGCATGTGGAAATGCAGGTGATACTAAACTTTCCCCGGAATCAAGGGGATCACCTATTTTAAGGCGATGTGTAATTCATTCAACTGCGCTGTAGCCGCAGGCCCGGGCGCATCTATCATCATATCGCGGCCATTATTGTTTTTTGGAAAGGCAATGTAGTCGCGGATGGAATCACTTCCTCCAAGAATAGAACAAACCCTGTCGAGTCCGAAAGCAATACCTCCGTGGGGTGGTGCGCCGTATTCAAAAGCGCCTAACAGGAATCCAAATTTTTCCTGTGCCTCTTCTTCTCCGATTCCGAGAGCGGCAAACATTTTTTGCTGCAGGTCCTTTTGGAATATTCTTATAGAACCACCACCGATCTCAGTGCCATTCATCACCATGTCATAGGCATTGGCTTTGATGGTGGCATAGGGATGTGCGAGGTAATTTTCACGATCTTCTATCACAGGTGATTGTTCGATCATTGTTATGATATCTGAAGGTTTGGGAGAAGTGAACGGATGATGGCGTGCCACCCAGCGATTGCCTTCTTCGTCATATTCAAACAAAGGAAAGTCTGTTACCCACAGTAGTTTGAATTCTTCCGGATTGCGATAGCCGAGTCGCTCACCCATGAGCAATCGCAATTCTGAAATGGCCTTGCGGGTGCGTTCTTCTTTTCCTGCAAGGATGAGAATGAGGTCTCCTTTTTTGCTATCGCAAAATTGTGCGAGTTCACTTAATTGATCCGCAGTGAAGAATTTATCCATGCTGCTTTTGTGTGTGCCGTCCGCATTGCATTTGATGAATGCCAGTCCTGCCATTCCGATTTGTGGACGTTTCACCCATTCTATCAATTCATCTGTTTGTTTGCGGGAATATTCTGCGGCACCGGGTACCGATATCGCAACGATGGTCTCTGCTTTGTTGAACACCTCAAAGCCGCTGCCTTCAAGCGTTTTGCAATGAACATTGCTCATCGTTTTCAGGTTCTTCACCAGCATTTCAAAGCGGGTATCCGGTTTGTCGTTACCATAATTCCACATCGCGTCATCGAATGTCATGCGTGGAAACGCGTCTTTGATCTCAATTCCTTTTACTTCTTTCAAAATGGATTTCATCAATCCTTCGAACATCTGCAGCACATCTTCCTGCTCCACAAACGACATCTCGCAATCTATCTGTGTAAACTCCGGCTGACGGTCTGCACGAAGATCTTCGTCTCTGAAGCATTTTACGATCTGGAAGTACCGGTCGTAACCGCTCACCATCAGCAATTGCTTGAAGGTTTGTGGTGATTGTGGCAGTGCGTAAAATTCGTGAGGGTTCATTCTGCTTGGTACCAAAAAATCTCTTGCTCCTTCGGGTGTGGTGCTGATAAGAAACGGAGTTTCTACTTCGATAAATTCTTTTTCGTGCAGGTAATTCCGTGTGGCACGGGTCACAGCATATCTCAATTGCAGATTTTTTCTGAGCGGCCCGCGGCGTAAATCAAGGTAGCGGTATTTCATCCGCAGGTCATCACCGCCATCGGTATCGTCCTGGATGGTAAATGGGGGAACGGATGATTTGTTTAATATTTTGAATGACTGTACAAGTATTTCTATTTCACCTGTCGGAATGTTTGGGTTTTTGTTGCTGCGTTCATTGACAGTGCCGGTGGCCTGCAACACATATTCTCTTCCGATGCCCTGCTCATCCAATTGAGTAGTGAGTGCTTCATTAAAGAGGAGTTGTGTGATGCCATAGCGGTCGCGCAGATCCACAAAGGTGATGCTTCCAAATTTTCTTACTGTTTGTACCCAACCAGAAAGAGTTACTTCCATTCCGGTGTCACTTAGCCTTAATTCACCGCATGTATTCGTCCTGAACATATCAACTCGTTTATTTTTTGAGGCAGCAAAGGTAATACAGAAGGCGTCAAAATACCCTGCTGTATTCCTGTTCCATCTAAAGAAAGGTGAAAATTTATTGCCCGGAATTATTGCTGTGGCGCTGTTACCTTCAGTACCACGATTCCATGACCGGGGATTGTGAAGGACTTCGCAGCGCCCATTGCGCCTAATTCCTTATGCTCCCACAGGTCGCGTAACCTGCTGTTGGCGCTGATACCTGTCATCTGCGGTGTGATGGTGAATGAGGTTGCCTTCTTCCTGTTGAGGATGGCGATGGCGATATCTTTTCCATGATTTCCTGAAAGTGGTTTCTTCCACACTTCAATGCTGTCGGATTGAAAGATTCTGAAACCTTGTTTGAAAGCCGGATCCTGGTTGAGCGCGATTATTTCTTTGTTGGTCAATATTTCTATTGTCTGTTTCGACATATTTCTGAGATCGTTTCCTGCCAGCAGGGGAGAGTTCATCATGCACCACATCGAAAAATGAGATTTGTCTTCATCATAACTCATTCCTCTGCCCACCTGCAGCATATCCATGTCGTTGTAATGACCTGGTGACGCGTATTTGTAGAGATCAGCATTGAGGTCTATGATATGTAAGATGGATTCGAAATCAGGGCTGATGTCTCCTGATATTCTCCAGGAATCTGCTTTGCTGATGGCCCAGGTCCCCGGAAATTTCCAGCAACAGATATTGAAAACAACAGATCTCTTAATGGCTCTTGCCTGTTGTAATATTTTCAGGTACTGGGTTTCCTTATCTAAATTCATTTTTTCGCCACCACACCAGTCCACCTTGATGAAATCGTAATTCCATTGTTTGAGAAATAGCTGAAGGTCTTCTTTGATATGGCCAAATAAACCGCAACCGATTCCGAGGGAATCTTTGTCCCACATACTGGCGCATGTATTATTGCCCGCATCGGAATAAATACCTGCTTTGAGTTTTTTGCTGTGGATATAATCAGCCAGCGCTTTCATACCCGAAGGAAATTTCCGTGAGTTGATGAGCAACTTTCCCTTTTCGTCTCTGCCACCGAAGTAACCATCGTCCACATTGATGAACCGGTAACCGGCAACATACATTCCTGAAGCGATCATCGCGTCTGCCTGTTCCCTGATGAGTTGTTCATTGATGTTTATACGAAAATTGTTCCAGCTACTCCATCCCATAATTGGAGGTTTGGGTTTTTGTGCTTGCGCAAAACATGGCGGTATTGACACAAAAATTGTAGCAATCGCAAAGCACAGCATCAAGGTAATAACGGAAGCGTATGGTTGTTTATTCATATCAGGTTTCAATAAAACTGTATGAATAAAAATACAGACTTAATTCTATTTGGAAATCAACTGAAAGTCTCCCTGATCTTTTCCCAAAAACCTTTTTCGTTTTTATCGGGTTGAGGTTTGAAGTTGTCACTTTCTATCATGGATTCCAGGTGTGCCTTTTCTTCCGCACTCACTTTTTGTGGTGTCCATACATTCACATGGATCAACTGATCGCCTTTGCTATGCGATTCAAGGGATGGAAACCCTTTTCCTTTCAAACGGAATATTTTGCCGCTTTGTGTACCTGCGGGTATTTTGATCTTTGCACGTCCATCGATGGTAGGTACTTCAGTCTGCGTTCCGAAAACGGCATCTGTGAAACTGATGTAAAGGTCGAAGGCTACATTATTTCCTTCGCGTTGCAGTTGCGGATGTTTTTCTTCCTCGATCAGGATAATGAGATCGCCTGGGCCTCCGCCTCTTTCACCCATATTGCCTTTGCCGCTCATGCTGAGTTGCATACCTTCACTCACTCCTGCAGGGATATCAATCTTGACATTTTCTTCGCCATACACACGACCCTCACCCTTACACTGAGGACATTTGTTTGTGATTACCGAACCTTCTCCGTTACACTCAGGGCAGGTAGTTACAGTTTGCATCTGGCCGAGAAAAGTATTCTGCACTCTTCTTACCTGTCCGCTCCCTCCGCAGGTGTGGCAATTCTGCATACCATTGCGATCTTTAGCTCCACTTCCGTTACACTGATTGCATGATATGTATTTTTTTACCTTAATGGTTTTCGTTGCGCCTTTGGCTATCTCTTCATAATTCAATTTGATCCGTACCCGAAGGTTACTGCCTCTGACACCACGACTTCTTCTGCCACCTGATGAGCGTCCGCCACCAAAGAAACTACCAAACATATCATCTCCGAAAATATCTCCAAACTGGCTGAAGATATCTTCCATATTCATGCCGCCACCGCTGAATCCGCCACCACCGCGTCCGGGGCCAAAAGCACTATGGCCAAAGCGATCGTACTTGGCTCTCTTGTCAGGATCACTCAGTACTTCATACGCTTCTGCTGCTTCTTTGAATTTTTCTTCTGCCGAATGGTCTCCCGGATTCCTGTCGGGATGGTATTTCATCGCGATCTTCCTGTAAGATTTCTTGATCTCATCGGAAGAACTTGATTTGGATACTTCTAATATTTCGTAATAATCTCTTTTCGATGTCATTGTATCATGCATGCATTAGTTGATTTGGTTGCTCTTCACGGTTAACTTTTTTTACTTGCCTACTACTACTTTGGCAAACCTGATCAATTTGTCATTGAGCATATAACCTTTCTGCACTTCAGCTACTACTTTTCCCTTGAGTTTTTCATCATCAACAGGCATTTCTGAAATGGCTTCATCCTTTTCCACGTCGAAGTCGGTGTACATTGTCTCAATAGGTTTCAATCCCTGCTGTTCCAGTATCTTTCTGAATTTGTTGAAGATGAGTTGAACGCCTTCATTTAAGATTGCATTCTGCCCTTCACCTTCCTGTCCCTGTCCTTCAGCACGGTCAATATCGTCCAAAACTTCGAGTAGGGGTGTAATTACATTCAGCCCACCTGTTTGCCTGATTTCGTAAATTTCTTTGGCAGTTCTTTTCCTGTAATTTTCAAATTCTGCAAAGAGCCTCAGGTACTTGTCTTTTTGTGCGTCTATTTCCTTTTGCAGTTCCCCTGCCTGGTTATCAGCTTTAGCAGTTTCAGGGGTATGTTCCTGTTCCGGACTTTCTACCGGTACCGCGCCGTCTTCCAGTTCTTCCTGTTCCTGGCTATGGTGCTTCTTACTCATGATTTTTACTTTAAAAAATTGGGTGCAAAACTAACGATTGTCAAATCGTTTGCCAATAGCTATTACAGGGACAAATTGGCATTTAACATACTGTGAAGGAGCAGAAATGCTGACGGTATTTGAGATAATCCACTGACTAATTGTTAAAAAGATTGACAGGTAAAATGATTTCCCAACGATTACTTCCACTTCCTCCATAAAAATCAGGATCCAATAGCCGTGAATACCTTAAACCAAATGACACCGGAACCTGGTTCCACCATTTTGTGTCAAAATACAACTCCATTCCTGCAGATCTGAATTCCTTCTGTTCATGTGCATTGATTCTCGCATTTGTTTGGTCATAGAAGGCATTGCCCCTGATCCGCAGTAGGTAAGCAATATTGGCAAATCCTATTTCAGGATAGATCAATGGCAATTGGTAATTCACCTGGGCGCCTGACATCTTCCACAAGTTCACAGCCTGATAACCCCTGGCAAATGGAAAGGCATTCGAAAAACTAATCTGATTCAGGGAATCTTTTTGAGAGTAAGATGCAGTAATTGAAAAACTGTGTGTAAGTCCGATGCCGGGAAAAAACAGTCTGCCGGTAGCTAACCACTGAAACCCTGATACCCCGGAAACCGGAGTTTTATAATTGAGATAAACGGATTGACCAAACCGCGGTAAGACCTGCGCTCCGGCCATTTGCGACTGATTGGCAAAAGAAAGGTAGTTACTTACATAACTGTAGGAACGATCGTTGTATTTTTTTCGAAATGGCTTTTGAAAAACAGTCTGATTATAAACATAATTAGTACCGAATGTCAGTGATGTAAAACTTCTGCCTTTACTGAAATTAAGAGGGATGTAAAACCCGGCATAAGGTTCATAAGCATTGTAATAAATAAAAGTATCTCTGCGGAGAATGCGGCGATCGATATTAAAATCCATTCCGCCGGTGATGACAGGAAACCATCGCGCGTAAGCAATAGATCCTCCAACAGTTTTGGATTCGTCGGCTCTGTTGTAAGAAACTTTGATCTCAGTTTGGATCGTATTCAGCATGTTTTCACCCTGGAGTGTGAGGCTATAGACAGGGTCATCCACGCCGGGAATGATGCTGTGAAAATTGACCGGGTGAGAAAGAGCACTATATTTCACAGAAGGATACGCCGAGTCTGTTCGTCCATAGATGAGATTTGAATTGATATTGTTGATGGCAAACAATCCAAAGTTTGAGGTTACCAATGGATGTTTGCGAAATGGAATTTCTGTGAAGGATAATTTTGAACGCGGTACTTCTTGTATTCTCAATCCCTGGGAGGTAAAGGCACTCCACGAAACGGAAGTATCATTAAGGGCAACATGATATTTTCCGATAGAGCCTTCCTTAGTCCGCACCATAAAAATTTTCTTGTCTCGAAGTGTGTATGCAAAGAGTTCATCATTTTTCTTATTGCTTGAGGAATAGTAAATGGTATCATGGCGCATCAATGGAAATCCTACTACATTGTAAGAAAATGGAATTAAGAATTCAGAAGAATTGGTTTTTAAATCGAATAACGCCAAAGACATTTGCCCCGATGTGTCAGTAATACAAGCGATGACGGTATCTCCATATATTTTCGGATAGGCATAATTGATAATGCCCCGGATATTCAGTGTTTGCAACTTTTTTCCATTGTTTACTTCCAGAATGTCTAATGAAGGTGTTCCAGCAGTGGGTACATGCACTGCCACGATCCTCTTGCCTGTTTCATCTATATCCGGAGAGAAGTATCTCGACTTTCTTGTGATTTGCTTTTGTTTGCGTGTCTTAATATCCAATAATTGGATTTCATTAAATGCCCTGTAGCCCCATCTAACATCAGGTCTTTTGGAAGCATACACGATCCGGCCATTTCGATAGCTGAAATAATCCTCAACCATATAATCCGCGGTTCTGATCAGTAATTCTTTGCCGTGAATTCTCAACATAAATTGAGGAACCGACTTTACACTGCTTCTCAAATAGATAATTGCTCCGGTACTCGTATAACCAGGCATTTCTTCATTGAGATAATAGTTAGGTGAAGGTTGGGGAGCTGCCTTGTCATTGAATTGCATTTTGAAGAATTGAAAAGCACTGTCTCTGAACTCAGAAAATTTCATTTTTGAATGTTTCTTAAATGCAGATTGAAACGGGTAAATCAATGACTTGAATGAAGCTGCATCATGCGTCACGGGTTCCCAAAACATAGTTCCGTATTTTTCTCTTCCATAAGCTGCGAGCATGAATCCAAGAATATATTTATCCGGAATAAAATCCCGGAATGATCCGTTGCGCAGTTTCATCCATGAATAATTCTTACCCTCATGCCACAATGCCCTGAACCCATTATAGAAATAGGGCAATGCACCTCTGCCTTGCCTGGTGAAATTCGTTTCCTGGTAAACGGCATCCCCTTCAAAAAACCAGTCCGGTACTGACGCGGCGTTAGCAAAGGCCTGTCCTGACTGACCGAAAATGGATCGCAGGGTATGGCTAAGGCCTACATCAAAATTGCTGTATTGCTCCAGGTGACGGTATTCATGTACAGAAAGCATATCAGGCCATGGGAGGCTACCCAGTTCAAAAGGATTTTGCAACGGAGTGAGATAAAATTCGCTTCTGAATGGTGATAACGCGACATACCCATTAGAAACCAATCCGGAATTTCTGAGAATGATATTGATCTTTTTTCTTTTGCTACCAATATTCTTTTGCGGAGCCTGGTTGATCCTTAGAATATCAGATGCCACTTTCATCGCTACGGAGTCAATTCCGTTAGGGTAAATAATGGTTGCTTTTGGAATGACTATTTTTTTCCAGTGAATACGTGGTGCAGTACCTCCGAATATTTGTGCTCCTGCCGGGTGGTTCCATATTATCATCAAAAGAATTATAGCAGGCAGTCGAAACATTTCTGTGGTGGTAGATGAAGAATGAGATGTAAGGAATGACTTTGTGAAAATAAAGAATTATCAGTTGCCGAAACTTGCCTTCACAATTGCGTTCATGATGTGTGAAGGTTAATGGAATCAAAATCCATTCATTCAGATGGACAAAAGATGGTGCTCAAAAGGTGATTGAAAAGGGCAGGGTTATTTTACGACCTGGAATTTGCCGGAGGCAACAATGGTGCCTTGTTTATCGCGAAGTTGGTAGATGTATATTCCCCTGTAAAAGTCTGCAAGTGAAACATTGAGTTTTTGATCAGTCACTTTGAGATCTTCCACCTTCTTTCCAATAAAATTAAATATGGTAACGGTGTGGGAAGCATCAGTGTTCTTTTCAAATTCAAAATTGATAAAACTGGTAGCAGGGTTAGGATATACTTTTACGATCCTGACCAAATCTGCCGGAGTAGTTGACTTAGCCTGACTATAACCTGAATAGCTGAGTGCCGTAAAGAAGAGTATGTAAATTAGTTTTTTCAATAGGACAAAATTATACTAATTTTTCAAATAGAAATATTAATGAATATCCAACGCTTTTAATTGTCAAAAAATTGCATTTTACCAAACTTCATACTCCAGCAGTTCATTCTCCTTCTTGATCCGCTGTCCTTCCTTGATCGTAACATATACCAGGGCGGCAGCCGCAGCAGATGCCAGGATGAAAATCAGGCTGTTCCTTACGGTTTTACAACTCTTTTGTGATGGCTCTTTCTCTTTAGTCTTCATGGTACGGTCGTAATTTAATCCATTTCAAATTTAATACTTTCAAGGAAATAATGAGTGTTGGATTGTGTTTTCTTGCTAATTGAAAGTAGTTTTTAATGAATAGGCACGGAGAAATTGCCTGGTTCGGAGATTTATCACACAAGAAGGGCTTCTAAAAGATAATAATTACCTTCTTTGATTCTATTTGCGAATTAGATTGTAAAGACATGCTCTCAGCCCGGAAATCGGTTAACTTTCCATTAGGGAGGGGCGCTCGGTGATCTCGTGATACTTGATCACATCTTTCGCATAGTAGTGAATTACCATGCTTTTTCGGGTGAGGGAGTAGTCTTTTATAGGTGATCCACCATGAAGCAGGTTGGCATGCCAGATAAATACATCTCCTTTCTTGGCAAGAAAAACTTTCTTTTCAAGGTGATGTTGCTCAATGATATCTTCTATTACATCTTCATAGTCCTTGTAATCCTTCTTACCCAATTTAAGCACTGAACTTGTTTCATTGAAATCATTATTGAGAAGATAAGGTAGTTTATGGCTTCCGGGGTAATAAAACAAGGGGCCGTTATTTTCATTGGTATCTTCCAGAGCTATCCACACAGCAATCAGGTATCCCAGAGGATAAGTGGTCATGTGAATACTGTCTGAATGCGCTCTTTGATTGCTCCCGGTTTTGAAGTTTAAAGTCTGAAACGGAACCACCTCTTTACCGAGAATGAAATTGAGAATTCTGATGAGTTCAGGATGATAGGTTACTTCCCTTATCAGAGGTGAAATCCGGTTAGCAAATGGTAATCGGTTGCCATGAGAGAATGGAATGTGTTTACTCTCAACGATTTTTTCAATTTCATTGTCAATTTTGTTAATCATAGTGTCATCAAAGAATCCTTTGAGCCATAATGACCCAGTTTCTGACCATTCAGTCATTTGACTTCGAATATTTTCAGGAAACGAATTGAAATCTGTGTGCTGGCGAACAAGTTTTCTTGAATCTCCTACATCCAACCAGGCTGTTGATTTCTTATCCGGGAAATCTTTACTGGAAATTGACATGAATAAAGGTTTGTGAATACCATATTCTTTAAATGCTCTTCGATTATGTAAGAGTTTCTTGTAGTGCAGCAGATTATATACCCAGTGGGTAGGTTTGATTACTTTGAGAGTAGAAAAAAATTTATTCATTGATTGAATTAATTGAAGTGTTGAGCATTAAGTTTTTTGCTGCATCGCTCTTCCCTTTTGTCAGTATATGCAGATTTTTATCCTACTGGCATTGATGAATCAATTCAGAAAGGTTGAACCCTGATGCCCAATCCAGGCTCATCGAGGTAACAAACTTTGCCGTAATCAAAGGTTACCCCATCTGCATTGTCTTCGGCCAGCAGCAAAGGCCCATCCATATCCACATAATCCAATAGTGGCAACATTTGTGCAATGGCAGCAGTACCGATACTGCTTTCGTTCATGCTTCCCATCATTACTTTCAAGCCGAGTTTGCGGGCATGCTCTATCATTCGCATTGCAGGTGTAATGCCTCCGCACTTTGTGAGTTTAATATTAATGCCATGAAAGTGTGAGGCACATTTTTCTACATCAGTTTCATATACGCAGGCTTCGTCTGCGATCAGGGGCAACGGTGATTTGTCATAAAGCAACTTCATACCTTCCCAATCATTTTTAGCAAGGGGTTGTTCTATGAATTCTACATTGAGTTCTTTGAATATATTAATTTTTTCCAGTGCCTCCTCTGCAGTCCACGCTGCATTAGCATCAATACGAAATGGTGAATCGGTGTGTTTGCGAAGTGTCTCTATGATTTCAATATCATTATCTGTACCTAATTTGATTTTATACAGAGGCCACGGTGTTTCTTTAAGCTTTGCCACCATGTTGTCTATGGTGTCAATGCCGATGGTGAGATCTGTCATTGGATTTCTGGTTGTATCCAATTTCCAGATTTTGTACAGGGGCTTTCGTTGTAATCTTCCAAAGAGATCCCATCCTGCCATATCAAGAGCGCACATCAGGAAGTTATTGAGCGGATAGATGTGATAGAGATAATGCCAGAATCGCTCCGGGGTATTGAACGAAGCCTTATCAAAGAAAAACATTTTGGAGGTGAGGTCCCTGATCATTTTCTCCACCGGTATTTTGTAATAAGAAATGGCCGGTGCTTCGCCATAACCTTTTATACCCATGAAATCCAGTTCCACCAGCAATGCTTCCTGGTGTGTTTTGGTGCCTTTGGATATTGTAAACGGATGCTTGAAGGGAAGATTGGATACTTTATATTTTACCTGCATTTTAAATTTAGATTATTGTTGCAGCCTGCCGCTTTGCCTGATTTGGCCGCGTAACTGCTCATTGAATTCTTTTGATTTGATCAGTGTTTCTAAAGGGATATTCATTCTATACCGCCAATAATGGTTAGGGTCGGAAGGTACATTTATACGTTCAGCCTTCGGATCCCCGATCCGGAAATCCTGGTTCATTGCCAACAAATCCTGCATTTGAAAAATAGCCCACATTGCCGGTGAGAATAAATGTTGGACGATGATTTCCTTTACTATCTGAGGTTCACAGGTTGCCGGTGCTTCTCCGTAATGGCCAAGCATTGTGTTATAGAATTTTTGTGTGATCTCTTGATTTTCTTCCCACCATTCGCGCAGAGGACTCATGTCGTGGGTGGAGGGGGTAACCACCGCGAGGTAGTGTGCATCGGAGGGATGGAAGAATGTTTTGCCCTGTTGTTTTGGCATTCTTTCTACTTCGAGACTAAGGATTCCCAATTCTCTCATTACCTCAGGTACACAATGCGGTACCATGCCCAGGTCTTCTCCGCACACCAGCATCTTTGTACTTCGCTTGAGCTGAGGTAGTTTCTGCATGGCCTGCATCTTCCAGAAATAATCCTGTCGATGGTAGAAGTAATCGTGGTAAAGATCCATTAAACGTACCCGGGTCTCTCCACTTAATCTTTGAAATGAGGATGTTTTATCAATAGCTATCCTGAAATGAAATTGCCGTTCATTCCTTCCTTCTGCTTCAAAAAGAATAACATTGCTGATCAGTTGAAATAATCCGTCTTTGAACCGGATCAAATCATTTTCTTTTAAATATTGAAAGGCTTTTTGTTGTGTGTTCACAAATGATTTTAACCTGTAATGCCCTTCCTCGGTAGGTTCCAGGAAGTTCACCATTATAGTTTCGGCATCATCTCCGAACAATTCTACCAGAACTTCATCGTCAATAAAAGGTTCACAATACCTGTCACGGTCAAACGAAATATTTCGGTGGTCAAACTCTGAACGATGAACCGGCAATGCAGGATCAAAGCGGCCCATCACTCCTTCAATAGAATCAGCAGGGATGCTCCATATTCTGAAAAAACCGAGTATGTGGTCGATTCGGAAAACATCGAAATAGTTGCTGAGTTGATCGAACCTTGTACGCCACCATTTAAAATTATCCTCCTTCATCTTATCCCAGTTATAAGTAGGAAATCCCCAGTTCTGACCGGTAGCGGCAAAGTCATCAGGAGGAGCGCCGGCCTGTGCGTCCATGTTGTATAAAGAAGGATTCACCCATGCATCACAACTGTACCTGTAGATACCAATAGGGATATCACCTTTGAGGATAACTTTTTGTTTGTGCGCATAGGCTGCGATCTCACTCAACTGCAGATGAAGATGGAACTGGACAAAATAATGGAATGCAATTTCATTGTATTGCTTTTGATTGGAAGAGGCCATTTTCTGAATGGTAGCCTCATTGTAAACAGCGTATTTTTTCCACGTATTAAAATCAGAAGTTTTGTTCTTTTCTTTCAGGTGAGAGAATACTGCATAAGGTACCAGCCAATGACGGTTCAAATCGAAAAATTCAAAATACCTAACGTCTTCCTTCAATGAATCTTTTTGCAATTCATATATTTCACGAAGAGCTGATTTTTTGAATTGCATCACTTGTTCATAATCTACTTGTGGCAGGTCATTGAGTTGCTTTTGTTTCTTGCGTAATGATTTGATGATATTTGCCCCCGTCTTACCTGCTGCCTTTTCAAGGTTGATGTACAGCGGATGCAATGCAAATGAAGATACGGCTGCATAAGGATAGGAGTCTCTCCAATTATCCTGGGCCGATGTATCATTGATAGGGAGCAGTTGGATAAGTTCAATTCCTGTTTGCTTCGCCCAATCGACCAAAAGTTTCAAGTCGCTGAATTCTCCCACCCCAAAACTCCTCGAAGAACGGAGGCTGAATACCGGAATGCTGACACCAGTACCCCGCCAGAGTGGCCTTTGATAATTCAGAAAACCATCATGTAAGATGGTAATGCCATCCTGCACTTCCCAACTGCGCAGCATCCTGTTTTCTCCTTCTTCGAAGGAAACCAATTTTTTTTCTTTGAGATTGTAAATACCGTATTTATAAGAAGCCGGCCATTCATTTTCTTCGAATGCGACTCTTGCGCAAAACCAGTTATTTTTAGGATGAAGCAGGATAGGATTTTCGGCATTCCAGTTTTTCAGGTTCTGTGTAGATCCGCACAGGCAAATCGTTTCATGAGGTTCAATCATCGGTGCCTTTACCCTGAATTCGTGAGTATATTTTTTGGGCACCTGCTGCCTGGTATGCGAAATGGGAGGCAATAATACTTTGGAAAATGCTTTGCTGAAATAAGCGTTGCCCGGGTTGCCGGCTTCATTCCAGCTATCCACAATGGTATATTTCCGTGCATGCTTTTTGCCTGTGAGATCTATATACCTGTATTCTTCTCCTTCAAATATTTCCAGCCCATCTTCATTTCTTACAGAATAAAAATATCCAATGTTGTCGTCAAATTTATTGGGGAGTTCTATTTGTGCCTGCCAGTAATCCTGATCGAGGTAGCTCATGGCTATGCGCCCATGGCTGCCGGGACCGCTCTTCGATAAATGGTCTGAAATGATAAAGATCTGCTGGCCGAATTTTGTGTTGTATTTTAAATAAAAATCAAGAACCATTATATTTTCATTTCCACGAAATTAAGTGCTTTGTGGAAGTTTATTCGTACTAAATACCAGTCGCTTGATCTGGATGGAGATTTTCTTAAGAATAGAACTTTAATTATGAAAATGATTTTTCAGAAAATATGGGCTGGTCTTGATCAGAATATAAACAGCCATCCAAACCACAATACAAATACCCCAAAACCAATCAAAGCTGAAAGCCGTTTATTTTTCTTTTGTTTGGTAGTATAGGAAAATAAGATAGCAAATGGGCCGATGATACAGCCTAGCACGAACCAGAGTGGATCAAATTTGAACTTGCTTTTTTTTACATCGTAATGAGCCAGTATGGTAGCATTGTCCGGAAGATCTGCACGGGATAATTTTTTTTGAAGCTTCTTGAAGTATATTCTTTGAAAGAAATTCAACTTATGGCCGGATGCGGATTGAAATTCTGAAACAGTCATACCGATAAAATTTTTTGCCAACAGGTAATCAGGTATGGTGGGATGAGCAGATGGTGATGAAACCGGATAGGCAGCCCAACCGGCAATACCAAAAAGGGAGAGTGTGACGAGGAGTATTACATGTTTCATCAGGCAGATGATGATTTGATAAATTTCAACAAATTTATTTTTTAATGCTCAGCACCCAAAAAGAATCTTCGTTCAATTATTTTTCATTAGAAGTCGATTGGAAATCTCTGATAAAAAAACCGTATCGGGATTAGCGATACGGTTTTTAACCACTTCCAACTCAATGACGAGTTTATTTCACCTCCTCAAATTCTGCGTCTGTTACATTATCTGCGCTGGTACTACCTCCGGTTTCCGGTTGTGGCTGGCTACCTCCATTCTGTTGAGTGCCACCCTGTTCCTGCGTAGCCTTATACATATCTTCACTGGCTGCAGTCCATGCTGTATTCAATTCTGCAAGGGAAGAATCTATCGCCGCGATATCCTGGCTCTTGTGTGCATCTTTCAATTTGTTCAATGCACCTTCAATCGGAGATTTTTTGTCAGCAGGTATTTTATCACCATATTCCTTCAGTTGTTTTTCTGTCTGGAAGATCATACTGTCGGCCTGGTTCACTTTATCTACTTTCTCTTTTGCGGCTTTATCTGATGCTTCATTGGCTTTAGCCTCCTGTTTCATTTTTTCGATCTCATCTTTATTCAAGCCGCTTCCTGCTTCTATTCTGATATTATGTGATTTGCCGGTTCCTTTATCTTTTGCAGATACATTGAGAATACCGTTGGCATCTATATCAAAGGTTACTTCTATCTGAGGTACACCGCGTGGAGCAGGAGGGATACCATCCAGGTTGAAAGTTCCGAGACTCTTGTTTTGAGATGACATCGGTCTTTCACCTTGCAGCACATGTATCTGTACTCCGGGTTGGTTGTCTGATGCTGTAGAGAACACCTCTGTTTTCTTAGTCGGGATAGTTGTGTTGGATTCGATCAATCTTGTCATTACACCACCCATTGTTTCAATACCTAATGAAAGCGGGGTTACGTCCAAAAGAAGTACATCCTTTACATCACCTGTAAGAACGCCACCCTGTATCGCAGCACCGATAGCCACTACCTCATCAGGGTTCACACCCTTGTGAGGTTTACGTCCAAAGAAGTTTTCAACAATGTCCTGAACTTTTGGAATCCTTGTAGAACCACCTACCAGTATCACTTCGTCTATCTGGTTTTTACTCATGCCTGCATCTTTCAATGCTGCTTCGCAGGGTTTCAGGCAGCGGGTAAAGAGTTCATCTGCCAGCTTTTCAAATTGTGCCCGTGTCAGTTTCCTTACGAGGTGCTTTGGCACGCCATCCACTGCTGTAATATATGGAAGGTTGATCTCTGTTTCGCTGGAAGATGATAGTTCGATCTTGGCTTTTTCAGCAGCTTCTTTCAGTCGCTGCCATGCCATTGGGTCTTTATGCAAATCGATGGCTTCGTCTTTTTTAAATTCATCTGCAAGCCAATCCATCACTACTTTATCAAAGTCATCACCACCGAGGTGCGTATCGCCATTGGTAGATTTTACTTCAAAAACACCATCGCCCAATTCGAGGATGGAGATATCAAATGTACCACCGCCGAGGTCAAATACCGCTACTTTCTGATCAATGCTTTTCTTGTCCAATCCATAGGCCAGGGCTGCTGCAGTTGGTTCGTTGATGATACGGCGTACTTTCAATCCTGCGATCTCTCCGGCTTCTTTGGTTGCCTGGCGTTGAGAGTCGTTGAAATATGCAGGAACGGTAATGACTGCTTCGCTTACTTCCTGTCCGAGATAGTCCTCAGCAGTTTTCTTCATTTTTTGAAGGATCATAGCTGAAATTTCCTGCGGCGTGTACATCCTGCCGTCAATGTCGATTCTGACAGTATCATTATCACCTTTTACCAGTTTATAGCTCCAGTGTCCGGCTTCCTGGGTTACTTCATCCCATTTGTGCCCCATAAAGCGTTTCACACTCATGATTGTGTTCAACGGGTTGGTAATCGCCTGGCGTTTTGCCGGGTCTCCTACTTTTCTTTCCCCGTTTTTCAGGAATGCAACTACAGAAGGAGTGGTTCTCCTTCCTTCGTCATTAGGGATCACCACAGGTTCGTTTCCTTCCATTACAGCCACACAACTGTTGGTAGTACCCAAATCGATACCTATAATCTTTGCCATAATAAATTGAGTTTTTTCGTTTGGTTGCTTACTGACAAGGTTTATGCCAACAGGTATTTTTGTGATAAAATGTCAGTCAAAAGAGATGCTATGGCTCTTCGATGCGACGAAATGTAAAATGCTTTTGCGAGAGGTAGGAAAATGTAACGATGATGATCGTTGCGAATAATTTGGAAATGGTGGGGTAGAAGTGCATATACTGAACCAGGATGTTCAGGAGTGCATAATTCAGGAAAAGATTGATTGCCACCACAAGGCCATACCGGAATAGCTGAATTCGGCTCTTCAGGTAAGAACCATGGAATACTATATATTTTGAAAGCAAAAATCCCAATGGAAATGTGACACAAAATGCCATAATGAGTGCGGCATTGTATGGCTTCAGTACTACAAAGCCGAGATCGAGCGGTCGCTGGTGCAATATGAAATGGAAACTGACATAGAAAAGCAACAGATCCAGCAACAAATTACTGCCTCCGCATACAGCGTACCTGAAGGTTTGCTTCGGAAATATTCTCCTGAATGGAGGATAGAAAAAATCAATTAAAGAAATAATTTGATCTCTGAAACTCATGAAGTTGTTACAAAAACAATTCCCGGCACGAGGCCGGGAATCTTATAAATCTGGTTAATTGATTAAGGAAGTACGTAACGGAAACCGATACCTAAAGTCAGGGATGAACCTGTGTAAGGTGCAAGCCAAAAAATAGGGTCAAATCCCATACTCACACTGATAGGGGCTCCTTCGAATTTATAATCGAGTCCACCTGTCAGCCTGAGTGCAAACCCGGTGCCGCTATCGTGATGAGTACCTATACTCAGCAAACCACCGCCTCCTACAAAGTATTGCAATCCCGGCGCACCATTGATCGGTCCCTGGTATTCGTATAAACCTTCAAGACCTACACCTCCGCTGAAGAATAACAAAGAACCTTCCAATGCTGTGTGCTGTTTAAGGCTGTGTTTGATGTTGATACCACCTAACGAGCCATCGCCAACATAAAACTTGGCACCGATACCGGTTTTGTAAGTCTGAGCATGTACTCCTGTAGCTGCAATGCATAGAAGAGCGAAAAGAATAACTGATACCTTTTTCATAATGTTTGATTTGCTGGAAGTGTTTTTTTTATTTTCCTTCCGGCAGGTGAAAAAAAATTTCGCCAAAAGTATATATTTATTTCATTCTCTGGCTGATGACCAGTGCTTTTAGGTTTTTATTTAAAATGTACTCAGATTCCATTATGAATCTGCTGATTGACTTTGATTGAATGTGCTTTTACAATCTCAGGCCCCGCTTATGGTTATTATGTCGATAATCTTACTGAATGGGTAATCTGACCTTCGTTTTATTCCGTGTAGCACCCTATCCATTTTAGTTACCATCAATAAGACAGTTTTCTTTATTTTTGAAACAATTAAAAATATTTAATAGGCAGCAAATTTCGTGAGGAAAGGAAGAAGCAGTTTTAGTGTCAATATTGATAGACCGGAATTGATTCAGAATTTTAGAAAGGCTGCCTGCAAACCTCTAAATAGATAAATCATACGCATCGGAAAGCACCGGAATAGCATGCCGGTTGCCCGCTTCCTGAAGGGATTTTTTCGAGAATCTTGTGAAGACACCATACTCCTGCCGGGATATTAGTGATTTGAATTATTTTGAAATAAAAAGAAACCATGACAGATTTCTTTAAGCATTTTTTACACGAGTTTCAACTGCCATTGGTAAATCCGGTGCTGATCTTTTCTTTAATATTATTCATTATTCTTTTTTCTCCGATCCTGCTTCGCAAGATCAATATCCCGAGCATTATAGGTTTGATCATTTCAGGTGTGATCATCGGCCCTCATGGATTCAATATTCTTGAAAAAAGTTCGGCTGTTGATTTGTTCTCCACCATCGGGTTATTGTATATCATGTTTATTGCCGGCCTGGAACTTGATTTGAATGAATTCAAAGCGCATAAAAATAAGAGCATCATCTTCGGTATTTTCACCTTTATGGTACCGTTGGCCATTGGATTCCCTGTGGTTTATTATTTTCTGAACTATGATTTCAATGCGAGTTTCCTTACGGCAAGTATGTTTGCTACCCACACTCTTGTCACCTATCCTATTGTAAGCAAGATGGGGATTGCCAAGAATAAAGCGGTCGCGATAACGGTAGGAGGTACTATTTTTACTGACACGGCTGTATTGATCATTCTGGCGGTTATTCTGGCAGGTTCACAGGGAAACTTGAATCTGCAGTTCTGGATCAGGATGGGGATATCATTGATAATATTTCTCGCGATCATGTTTCTTGTGATCCCGAGAATTGCAAAATGGTTTTTCAGAACCCTGGAGAGTGAGAAACATTCGCATTATATTTTCGTACTGGCGGTTGTGTTCTTTGCCGCTTTTCTGGCAGAAGTGGCCGGTGTTGAGCCGATCATTGGTGCATTCGTAGCAGGGCTTGCATTAAATAAACTGATACCTCATTCATCCGCATTGATGAATAGAATTGAGTTCATTGGTAATTCCTTATTCATTCCTTTTTTCCTTATCAGTGTAGGCATGTTGGTTGATGTGAAAGTGATTGCTGGCGCTCCTCAAGCGCTTGTCATTGCAGGTACACTATCGGTGGTAGCCCTGGCCGGTAAATGGATTGCGGCCTGGCTTACGCAAATCAGTTTTCGATTTACCAGGGCGCAGGGGCAATTGATCTTTGGATTAAGTGGTGCACATGCGGCTGCAACACTGGCTGTAATATTGGTAGGATACCGGGCGAATATTTTAGACGAAAATATTTTGAACGGAACGGTCATCCTGATTTTGATTGCCTGCATCGTAGCTTCATTTGCCACAGAAAAAGCAGCAAAGCAAATCATAGTAGAAACGGATGACAATGCTGCGGATAATGCACAGCTAAGCCGTACCAGCAGCGAGCATATCCTGATGCCGATAGCTAATGTTGAAAATTTTGAGAAGCTGCTGGAGTTTTCCATATTGATAAAGGATAAGAATTCTCACAATCCTATTTCATTATTGACGATCGTATCCAACGATGATGAAGCAGAGGTAAACATTATGAAAGCCAGAACTAAACTGGAAGATTTCGTAAAACAAGGGTCCGCGGCGGAAACGAGAGTAAAGGTGATCACAACAATTGACCACAGCGCGGCCAGCGGTATCGCGCGTATATCTAAAGAAATAACCGCCGACATCGTGGTAATGGAATGGCCGCCACGCTCCGGAATGCTGGAAAAAATTATGGGCGACAGGATGGACAGAATATTGGATAAGATCAACCGTACCATATTCATCTGCAACTTTGAAAGGCCGTTGGTTTTGCATAAAAGGATATTGGTAGTAGCGCCTCCATTTTCTGAAAAGGAAAACGGATTTGAACTCTGGATCTCCAAGATCGCAAAGTTGGGACAGGAACTAAGCATTCCGCTACTTCTTTACAGTAACACAGCAACCGGTAAAGCCGTTGAAAAGTTTTACAAAAAATCCAAGTTGGCGGTAAATATTTCTTACCACAGTTTTGATGATTGGGAAGATTTTCTGATTCTCTCCAGGGATATCAGTGAAAATGATTTGATCGTATTGGCATCTTCCCGCAAAGGCGCGGCTTCTTACATGGGGGTACTGGAAAATATGCCGCATAAACTCGAAAAATATTTTGCTGCCAATAGTAAACTGATCATTTATCCGCAGCAATTCAGCCAGGTGTATGACAGGGAATTGTATGAAGATATCTCAGTGGAACCTATTTCCCGGGGCATTGAAACGATTCAGAAACTGGGTAAGGGGATCGGGAATATTTTTAAGAGGGAGGAGCATTAAAACCCTTACCGGTTGCTGCATTCATAATTATTGCAATTTTATTTTCGAACGATTCGGTGATGGCAATTTTTTGAAGGTATGGCGGTGTCTGAGCCTACCGAAGCCAGATTGTGTGGATTTTGAATACCTCTAAACTCCCTTCGGCAAGCTCAGGGAGCAGTTATCCCTTTGGCAGGCTCCCTTCGGCAGGCTCAGGGGGCAGGCTCCCTTCGGCAAACTTATTTCAGCAACCTAATTTCTTCAGTTTTTTACAAGATGAAGTGCCGAACCTTTGTGGGCTGCTACATGATCTGTTTTGTCGCTTTTGATTTCATACTGAGGCTCTGTCTCTGATGCATGGTGTGTGTATCCTTTGTAAAGGAAATTATTTGTATGTATCTTAATGATAACCCCGGAAACATACCCTGCTTCTGAATTCCATTTTACATGGTCTCCGATCTTAAATTTGTTACTCATCACTTTTTTTTGTTAATTGCTTCAATCGAAAATTAATGATATGAAAATCCACCAAAAGTTATTCTTCATTGCATCTCTTGTTCTTACTTGCTCTATTGCCTATGCCCAGAGAGACACTATCAATATCAATGCCGGATGGCAATTTCGTGTTGACAAAGGCAATAACGGTTTTGCAGAAAAGTGGTTTGAAAAATCATTGACGGGTGGTGAAACGGTCAATGTGCCACATACCTGGAATGTGGAAACTGCTAATCAGAATCATTACGGGTGGGGATGGTATCAGAGAAGTATAGACGTGCCAAAGAATTGGAAAAATAAAAGTATCACCCTCGAATTCGGTGCAGTCAACCATACATCAATGATTTACCTGAACGGAAAAAAGATCGGAGAAAATATTGGTGATGGGTTTAATAAATTCTTTATCGATCTCACAGGAAAGTTGAAAGCGGGAAAGGCGAATGTGATCACTGTTGCCGTGAATAATGATTATGGTACTAACAAAGTTCCTTATGGCAGTTCGTTCGACTGGCCCAATGATGGCGGAATAATCCGGCCGGTGAAAATTTTGGTGAGTGATAAGCCTGCTGCGCAATACATTCACATTACACCCACACTGGATCAGTACCTGAAAGACGGGAACCTGCAAATAGCACTTGGATATGAGTCAACAACGCCACTCACTTTTCGTGTAACCATTACTGAAGAAAATCAACCGGCATCCAATGTTGTTTATAACCAAACGGTAACCCCGG
This sequence comes from uncultured Ginsengibacter sp., assembly GCA_964526985.1. GTDB lineage: Bacteria > Bacteroidota > Bacteroidia > Chitinophagales > Chitinophagaceae > Ginsengibacter. The sequence goes on from CAZGNJ010000005.1 coordinate 90,398, forward strand.
TTTGGAAAGGTAATGAGGCTACCGTTTCTCTTGATTTGAAAAATATTCATCCCTGGAATTTTGATTATCCTAACCTGTATAAAATAGATGTTACGGTATTGAAGAATAACAAACCTATCGACAGGCTAGCAGCCAACACAGGGTTCAGGTCGTTCACTTTTCATAATGGCAAAACATACCTGAATGGAGAACGCGTGAAATTGATGGGCATAGAATGGACTGCAGGCTCAAACCCTGACTTTGGATTTGCCGAACCGGATTCGCAGATCATTGCTATGGGCAAACTGATGAAGAATGTAAATGCGATATACAGCCGTCAGCACTTTCAGCAGGGAGATGTATTTTATGATTTTTGTGACAGAAATGGAATTCTTGTACAGCAGGAAGTGCCGCTCTGGGGTGGTGAAACACCCGGCAATGATACCATTCAAAGTATTTCACTCAGGCAGTTGCATGCCATGATCACGAATCTCTATAATCATCCTTCCATTTTTGGATGGGGTATGGGAAATGAACTGCGTGCAAAAGATCCGGATATTAAGAAGATGATTGGTATTATGATGGATTCCGCACGCAAACTGGATCCTTATCGTCATGCAGCCTATGTCAGCAATACCATTGCCAATAGTTTTTACAACACACCGGGTTTTGTGCCTGATGCCGCTGCAGATGGTGATTACATCATGATGAATGAATATGGTGGTTCATGGTGGGATGTGCCGGTGGGAGCCATTGGTAAATACCTGGATAGTGTAAATCTGACTTATCCTACCATGCCTTTCTTTATTTCAGAATTCGGATTGTGTGAACCGAATTTCAAAGGAGGTGATGAGCGAAGGGTGCAGGACCTGATCTATCACATGAGTATGTATGAAAGCAAACCCTACATTGAGGGCGCTATTTATTTTGATCTTACCGATTACAGAACACACTACCCTGGTACGCATGATAACGACAAATACAGAAGGCGCATTCATGGCGTATATGATATGTATGGAAATCCCAAACCATCAATGAAAGTATTGAGAGAATTGTCTTCACCTGTAGAAGTGCAGGGATTGTCTGGAGGAGGAAATGGAAAGTTGAATGTGCTTGTTTTCTGTAGCGAAGGTTTACCTCAGCATTCTATAAAAGGTTATAAACTTTATATCAGCGACAGGGAAGATAATTTTGCGCAAACGAAAGCATATGACATTCCATATTTGGAACCCGGGAAGCGGGCATACATTAAGGTAGATAATCTTTACAATGGCAATGGCATCGTTACAGTGATCAGCCCATTGGGTTATGTTGTTTCGCAGAAATCCTTTTATTAATCACAAACAAAACCTGCATGGCTAAGATTGATACCGGAAGCCTTATTTTTATTGACATAGAAACAGTACCTGGTGAGCCTTCTTTTATGTTGCTGTCTGAATCCTGGCAGGAATTGTGGACAAAGAAAACACTGAGAAGCCAGCCGGCAGATAGCAATCCGGACGAATATTATCAGCAGCAGGCAGCTCTATTTGCAGAGTTTGCAAAGATCGTATGCATCAGTTTCGGATATTACCGATCGTCTGGCAGTGAAAAAAAATTACGGATCAAATCGCTGTACGGCACTGATGAACATCAACTGCTCACCGACTTTTGCGATATACTCGCAGGTTTCGAAAAACATCACAAGGCATGGATATTTGCAGGGCATAATGTAAAGGAATTTGATCTTCCTTTTCTTTCGAGAAGAATGCTGATCAATGGATTGGGCATACCACGCGGTATGGATTTTCAGAACCTGAAACCCTGGGAGATCAATGTAGTGGACACCATGCACTACTGGCGTTTTGGCGATTTCAGGAATTACACATCATTAGAGTTGCTTGCTACAGCATTGGGTATTCCTTCACCCAAGTCAGACATCAATGGCAGCCAGGTGGGTGAAGTATTCTGGAAGGAAAAAAATATGAAACGCATTGCGGAATACTGCCAGAGGGATGTAGTAACGGTTGCGAATATCATTCAGAGGTTGAACGGGGAATCTATTCTGAAGGATGACGATATTGAGTATGCGGAATAGAGCGGCCGTCGGCACCGCAGGTCAGACGGCTGCAAAGGTTGTAGCCGTCGGTACCACAGGTCAGATGGCGAAGAAGGTTTTGACAAATCTTGTCTGACCTTCCCGTGCCGACAAGATTGTTGCAATCGGTAACACTGACCAGATGTCGATAGGCAACCAACCATCCCTATTTAATCTTATTCTTGATCTCCTGCAATTTAAGTAATGCTTCTACAGGCGTCAGACGGTTGATGTCCACTGCTGCCAGCAATTCCCTGATCTCTTCAAAAGCCTGTGAGTGCACATCGAAGATGCTCAATTGCATTTCGGGTGTGGCTATCTTCTTCAGCTTTTGATGGATAGGTGTTTGTGTTTCGTCTGATTCCATTTCTGTACGGTTTGCTTCCAATTGCCTCAGGATTTCATTGGCCCTGTCAATGAGTGCAGGTGGCATTCCTGCCATCTTTGCCACGTGGATACCAAAACTGTGCAGGCTTCCGCCGGGAACTAATTTGCGTAAGAAAATAATTTGGTTTCCTACTTCTTTATTTGAGATGTGGAAATTTTTTACCTGCTCTAATTTATTTTCTAATTCATTCAGTTCGTGGTAGTGGGTTGCAAAAAGTGTTTTGGGTTTGTGTGGTGAACGGTGCAGGTATTCAACAATGCTCCAGGCTATGGAGATGCCATCATAGGTGGAAGTACCTCTTCCAATTTCATCCAGCAGTATCAAACTTCGGGAGGTGATGTTGTTGATGATACTTGCCGTTTCATTCATCTCCACCATGAAAGTGCTCTCTCCACTGCTCAGGTTGTCGCTGGCGCCCACTCGGGTGAATACTTTATCAGTGAGCGGAATATGCGCTTCCAATGCGGGAACAAAACTTCCAATATGTGCCATAATAGTGATCAGCGCTACCTGCCGCAGCAAGGCGCTTTTACCACTCATGTTAGGCCCCGTAAGGATTATGATCTGTTGGGTAGTGGGATCGAGTGTCACATCATTGGATACAAATTGTTCTCCTATGGGCAATGTGCGTTCTATCACCGGGTGCCTGCTGTCTTTCAACCGGATATCATAACCCTCATGGATATGTGGTTTTCGGTACTGGTATTGAATGGCATTGTTGGCAAAGCAACAGAGGCAGTCCAGGATGGCCAGCACATGACCGTTCACCTGCATGGGATTGATGAAATCCTGGAGGTCATTCAGTAATTGTTCGAATACATTGATCTCTATTTGCAGTATCTTTTCTTCAGCACCTGTAATTTTTTCTTCGTATTCTTTCAGTTCGGGAGTAATGTATCTTTCAGCATTGGTTAGCGTTTGTTTTCTTATCCATGAATCGGGCACTTTCTCTTTGTGTGTATGCGTTACTTCGAGGTAGTAACCGAATACATTGTTATAACCAACTTTCAAAGATGAGATGCCTGTTTCGGCAGCTTCTTTTTGTTGTAGTTTCAGCAGATGCTCCTTACCATTTTTTACAATGTATCGAAGATCATCCAGTTCTTTGTCCACACCTTCGGCAATCATGTTGCCTTTGTTGGTAGCACCGGGAGGATTGGGTATTATTTCCCTGGCAATCTTTTCTGAGATATAGGCGCATTCATTCAGGCTGTCGCCCAGCCGTTTCATATATTCATTGGCACTATGCGTGCAGGTATCTTTTATTTTTTTTACCATCTGCAACCCACGGCTTACTTGCAATACTTCCCTTGGGTTGATTTTCTTTAATGGAATTTTGCTTACCAATCTTTCTATATCACCGGATTGCTTTATATGCTGGACAAGATCATTTTTATCATCCGTGTGAAGCAGCAGGTGTTCTACCAATTGCAATCGCTCATTGATCTTTGAAGGTTCAGTAAGTGGCATCAGCATCCACCTTTTCATAAGGCGTGCACCCATAGGCGATACGGTATTGTCCAAAACCTGCAATAGCGATTGCTGGCGATCACTGTAGGACAATAGCTCCAGGTTGCGAATAGTGAATTTATCCATCCACAGGTAATCGCCTTTGTCTAATCTCTGCAGTGATGTGATGTGCCCGAGATCAGGATGCTCTGTATCCTTCAGATAATGCAATACAGCACCGGCAGCGATGATACCTGCCTTCATGTTTTCAACACCGAAACCTTTGAGGCTGGCAGTCCCGAAATGCTTAAGTAGCGTTTCTGTACAATAGGCTTCTGCAAATATCCATTCTTCTAACCCGTAAGTGTAAAACTGAGAACCGTATCTTGATTTAAATAACTTCTGTTTGTTTTTTTGAAAAATAACCTCTGCCGGTTGCAGGCTCTGCAGCAATTTGTCAGCATATTCTTCATCGCCTTCGGCAATAAAAAATTCTCCGGTTGATATGTCAAGAAAAGCCAGTCCTGTATTGGTTTCGCCGGGATGAATGCCGCAGAGAAAATTATTGCTGTTATGATCCAGTAATTGATCATTGGTGGCTACACCGGGTGTAACCATTTCAGTAACTCCTCGCTTTACAATTCCCTTCGCCAATTTTGGATCTTCTAATTGATCGCAGATAGCTACGCGGTAACCGGCTTTCACCAGTTTATGCAAATATGTATCCAGTGCATGATGGGGAAACCCTGCGAGTTCCGTAGCCGTGGCAGACCCGTTGTTTCTTTTGGTAAGTGTGATGCCGAGAATACGTGAAGCAGTGATAGCATCCGTTCCGAAAGTTTCATAAAAATCTCCAACCCTGAACAGCAGGATCGCATCAGGGTACTTTGCCTTGATGGCATTGTGTTGTTTCATTAAGGGAGTATCACTCTTGGCCATAGCTGCTTCATCTGCTTGATCCGAAGTGTAAACACATTCGGCTAATTTTGCAAATTAATATTCTTTTGATGAGAAAACTGAGCATGGATGAGCTGAACCGTAAAACAACGGATGAATTTGTGATCTCTGAAAAGTTTCCGGTGGTGGTTGTATTGGAGAATGTGCGGAGCGCTTACAATGTAGGCAGCGTGTTTCGCACCGGAGATGCTTTTTCTGTAGAAGAGGTTTTGCTGGTTGGTTACACGGCTTTTCCACCTCATAAAGAAATTACAAAAACAGCACTGGGTGCTGAAAACTCTGTGGTGTGGCAACATTTCAAAACATCGAAGGAAGCTATCCAGTACCTCAAAGCAAAACAATATTATGTATGGGGAGTGGAGCAAACCACAGAGAGCATTCCACTGCAATCCATTGGGAAATTTACCAAGGGGCCGATTGCTCTTATATTTGGAAATGAAGTAAGTGGTGTCAATCATGATACGCTGGAACTGTGCGATGGGTGCCTGGAAATTCCACAGTTCGGTACCAAACACTCTCTTAATATTTCTGTAGCCGCGGGCATGGTGATATGGGAAGCAGTGAAGAATTATCCATTGTTCAAAAAAGAATTGAGGTAATGGGCAGAATACTATGCATTGATCACGGGAGCAAACGATGCGGTATTGCCGTTACGGATCCATTGCAGATCATCGCTACCGGATTGACAGCAGTACATCCGAAAGAATTGATTGCTTTTCTGAAAGATTATGTGAAGAAAGAGCCTGTAGAGCTGATGCTGATAGGACTTCCTAAAAGTCTTAATGGTGCTGACACACACGCGACAATAGGAGCGCAGAAGGCATTTGAGGATATTCGAAAGGCTATGCCGGAAATACCTGTAAAGCAGGTAGATGAACAATACACTTCAAAGCGTGCAACAGAGGCGTTGATTCAGATGGGAATGAAAAAGTCACAGAGACGGGTGAAAGAAAATACAGATATCGTAGCAGCAACGATCATGCTGCAGGATTACCTCGAAGAGGGCCGCTTATAAAAGGCTTTGAAAAAAGAGGGCACGCGTTCATTAATTAACCTAGATCAATCGAAAGCGCTCATATCAATTTTAATTTTGACTTATTAAAATTGAACATTATGGCAACAAGAAATGTAGAATTCGTAATGGCTCCTGTCGCGCCGCACTTTGTGGGTGATGGTTTCAGAGTGCACCATTTTATTCCGAATGGATTTCGATTGGATATGGAAAGGACGGATCCATTTATCATGCTCGATTACAATTCCAAATATTATTTCCCTCCCACTGAAACGCCGCGTGGTGTTGGTGTACATCCGCATAAAGGATTTGAAACCGTAACCATTGCTTACAAAGGCAGGGTAGCACACAAAGACAGTAGCGGTGGAGGCGGTGTGATTGGCGAAGGTGATGTACAGTGGATGACGGCTGCATCCGGGGTATTGCACAAAGAATATCACGAAGAGAATTGGAGCAAAAAAGGCGGCGACTTTCAAATGGTGCAATTGTGGGTGAATCTTCCTGCAAAAGATAAATCGTCGAAACCAAAGTACCAGGCGATTTCAAATAAGTTGATCAATCGCTATCAACTGGAAAATGGTGGTGGAACCATAGAAGTGATTGCAGGGCAATACAAGGATGTGAAAGGGCCTGCGGATACCTTTACACCTGTCCATTTGATGAATGCGAAATTGAAAAGCGGTGCTATTGCAGACTTCAGTTTTCCTGCTCACTACAATACTGCGATGGTGGTTATCGAGGGAAGTATCATGGTCAATGGTACAGAAGAAGCACCTGCTGATCACTTTGTTCTCTTTCAAAACGATGGAGAATCATTTACCATTAAAGCAAATGAAGACGCTGTTGTGCTGATCATGAGTGGTGAACCCATCAACGAACCCATTGCCGCGCACGGTCCTTTTGTGATGAACACGCAGGCTGAATTGGTGCAGGCATTCAATGAATTTAACCGTGGGGAATTTGGCCACCTTGAAGGTTAATGGAAGTTTCAGCCACATGATGGAGCAAGCATCACATCTTTAGAATAATAATGCTCAACTGTAATGAGCCGGTTAAGACCTTTGGTTGTTCGAAAAACTTGCAGGTCTTATTTTTTGCAAGTTTTCATTTCTCAAAACAATATGACATATCTGTGATAAACTTCCGGTCATGAGGTTTCAATTTTGCAGCCGGTATCATGGTAAGGAAATTCTTATTATTTATTACAGTTTGCGGATTTTATTCATCACTGTCGGCACAGGATATGGTCGACAGTACGGATAAGGTTTTGGATGAAGTGGTGGTGACAGGTACTCGTACAGAAAACAAAGTGCGCAATCTTCCGATGCCCATCCAGGTGATCAGTGCTAAGACTATTGAGAAATCAGGTATCGAAGACCTGTTGCAAATTCTCCAGATGCAGACAGGGCTTGTGGTTGCCATCAATCCTCTCGGAGTTTCACTACAGGGATATCCAAATCCATTCGGAAGCGGGATTCAAATGCAGGGACTCGATCCGGCCTACTCTTTAATATTAGTAGATGGTGAACCGTTGACAGGCCGCAATGGTGGTATCCTAAACCTAAGCCGTATTGCTACTGCCAATATCAGTCGAATAGAAATTTTGCGTGGACCTGCAACGAGCCTCTATGGCTCTGACGCTCTGGCCGGTGTGATCAACATCATCACAAAGGTGCCAGAGAAAAATAATTTCAACGGAAGAATCCAATATGGCTCTAATAATGCGATGGGAATAACGCTTTCGGGTGGTATTCTTGCAGGTAAGACTTCCATTCAATTGTTGGGCCGGCGTTATCAGAATGATGGATGGGATTTGGACAAAAGTATTTATGGAAAGACCATAGATCCATATACTGATTATTCATTCGACATAAAGACCATTACGAAATTTGATAACAAGAATTCGCTTACATTATCGGCAAGATATTATCATGATAAGCAGGATAACAATTATCTTATCGACGAAAGAGGTAAACCTGAGGTGATCAATGGAAATACTTTTGAAGAAGACAAGAGTTTGTATGCAAAATGGGAAAGGAAGATCAACGATCGTTTAAATTTTGTAGCAGGGCTTTATACAATTGGATATGATAATCATTCCAATGCCTTCCTGAAAGCGAATGATTCACTTTATGAAAAGATTACTTTCAACCAATACCTCATAAAACCGGAAGTGCAGGTAAATATTGGCCCGGCAGATCAATTGCTCGTGGCAGGTGCGGGTTATCATCACGAAACGGTGAACAGCAGCAGGTATGGCCGGGATAGAAAAATGGATTCCTGGTTTCTGTTTTTGCAAAAGCAATTTGTTGTCAATGAAAAACTGAATATCATTGCCGGAGGCAGGTATGATAAAAATTCATTGTACGCTGCACAGTTCAGCCCTAAGTTAGCAGCAGGATACAAAGTCAATTCAAAGCTTATACTCAAAGGTAGTGTGGGCGCAGGTTTCAAGGCACCGGATTTCAGGCAGCAGTTCCTGGATTTCTCTAACAGCCTGGTAGGTTATACCATCATTGGTGCAAGAGAGTTGGGAAATGGATTGATGAGACTAAAAAGAACAGGCCTCCTGCCTGAGTCGACTGACATTACTCCTTATTTGAATGGATTGGAATTATCTCCTGAACGTTCTGTAGGATACAACCTGGGAATAGATTACACTTATTCCTCCAAATTATTTTTCCAGGTAAATCTTTTCAGAAATGACGTGAACCATCTGATAGAAACTTATAATCTACCATTCAACCAAACGAATGGCAAGGCTATTTTCAGCTATAAGAATATTGATCGCGTTTTCACCGAAGGTGCGGAAGTGAACATCAATTATACACTCAATAAGAATTGGAAGTTTATATCGGGATATAATTACCTGGTTGCAAAAGACAAAGATGTTGTGGATGAGATCAGAAGTGGTAAATTATACCGCCGTGATCCAAACTCAGGTTATTCTCACATTGTAACGATGAAAGATTACAAAGGGCTTTACAATCGCAGTAAGCATACAGCCAACCTGAATATTCAATACACAAATCGTGAATGGGATGCCAGTGCTATGCTTTCCGTTAAGTATCGCGGCAGATATGGGTTCCAGGGCATCAATAATTATACAGATGGCAATGCAATCCTCGATGATCCGAGAGAATTTGCGGAAGGGTATGCATTAGTGGACCTCGTACTCTCTAAGGAACTAAATAAGAAATTCATTTTGCAGGCAGGGATAGATAATATTTTGAACTATACACAACCTGCCCTGTTGCCAGCCCAGTTTGGCCGTAGCTATTTCGTCAATCTGAACTTGAAATTTTAAATCTCAATTATAAAAACAAGTACCATTATGAAAATGAAAAAAATCGCGTTACCTCTATTATCTATTGTGTTGTTGGGTGTGGGAATGACCTCTTGCAAAGACAAGAATGTGGAATCAAAAGTAGTAGTAACAGATTCAATTGCCTGGAATTTCCAATCAAACCACCACGTTTTCTACAGCCTCAGCGAAGGAAAAGAAGTAACACTTGCGGATTCCGCTACTACCAAATGGGATATCGGTTTCAACCTGGCAACCATCATTCTGAACAGCCATGCCAGTGGGCCTGGTCAAGCAGGAGTCATTTTGAAAACAGGTAACTACGAATCTGCAACCAGTGCGCCAACTGAAGGATATTCTTACGATACTACCGCTATGCAATTGGCGATCAACAGCAATCCCTTCAGCCCAAATGCATGGTACGTATATGACCCTGTTACCCATGCTTTCAGCCCTAAAGCAGGACAATACTTTATCATCAAAACTGCGGATGGCAAGTATGCTAAGCTGGAGATGATCAATGTGATACCGGTTATTGATCCGGGAGCCATGTATCCAAAGACTTTGATCTATAAATTCAGATATACCTACCAGTCTAATGGTTCAGTGAATTTCAACTAAAAGTTTCTTTCTTAATTGTAAATTTAAGAGGGATGGCTGATGCTGTCCCTTTTTTAATGCATAGGTTTCGCAGTTCATACAAATATGATTCAAAAAAAAAATAGCCTCAGAAAGAGGCTATCGTAGTTTTTTTATTTTAAGGAGATCAATACACCACAATGGTGGAAGGCCTGTTCTTAATTTTTTCTGAAGCCTTGGTGAAAAATATAGATAAGGTACCTCCATGGCAGGTAGCTGATGTGAAACCTGTGTCCACGTAATCCGGTAAATCAATTTCTCTCAAAAAAGTTTCCATCCGTGTGCTGATCTTTTTTCTTTTGTCCGACTTTTTGTTGGTCATAAAGCCAAGCACACATAGCTTTCCGTCATCGTTGATGTTTACCAAAAGGTTTTCTCGTTTCATCCCGGGTGCTGTTAATTCCACTTTATAGCACTCCTTTGTTTCCGAAACAGATACCTTAGGTTTGAGTGTTGTTTTCTCAGAATCAAAAATACCATCAGCAATAGCTTTTATCATTTTGCTCTGTGGTGTGTATGCGCCTGGGTAGGCAGGTTCGTTCTTTTGGGTTACGTGTGGCGATAGCATGGTTATACATTTTTTAGGATCAGTGAATTAATTTTCTTTCGGGAGAATTGGAATCACTGTAATTTAACCAAAATTCCATGAATCTCAAATTATTCTTTTATAGAAACGGGAAATTTTTTGAGCAATTCCAAAACTTTACCTTCTCCTGACAAAATCAAATTTGATGCCACGAGTTTGTAAGTGATTCAATATTATTCTTTCCTTTTCTTTTTTCTGTGCCTTTCGTTATAGATGTCTGCACACTTGTCTATCAGTTCGGTAAATTGATTTTGTAGGTACTCATTGCCGGGGTATCGTGCATCCTGGGCCAATTTCTTGATGGTATCCCATGATACCTCAGGGAAGTATATGGACTTCTTTAATTTAAGGCCCAGCATTGTAACAGCCGTGGCAAACCGTAGTTCCTTGTTCAGCGAAGTGATGGGAATGTAATTATTGTAGGCATCAAATAGCTGGTAATGGGTAGTAGTATCCCCGGGTACTTTATAATGAATGGAAAGATGAGCTATTTTACTGCCCTGATTGTTGTTAAGATTTACCGTAGGTTCCAATTCAAACAATATGGTATTACCTGCTCCTGATCCTACCTCACCTCCTTCAGGTTCACCGATGCCATTTTTAAATCCACTCTTCTTGTTATCATAGCCGATCAGCCGGTATTTGGCAATTGTTAAGGAATCGAATTTGGCATTAATAAATACGTCGTTGGCAACGGAATACATGGTCTGGGTAAACTGCATCACTAATACTTTCTCTGCTTCGTGTATGTCGTCTATGTATGCAAAATTGCCGCTGCCTTTTTTTGCCAGGGTTTCAATTTTTGAATCTTTGTAATTGCCCATACCTACACCGAGGCAGGTGAGATACACTCCTGATTTTTTTTCTTCAACGATCAGGTCTTCGAGTTCTTTCTCTGTGGTAATTCCAATATTGAAATCTCCGTCAGTAGCCAGGATGATACGGTTATTGCCTCCCTTGATAAAAGTGTTTTTTGCCAATTTGTAAGCAGTCCGGATAGCTGCTTCGCCCGGTGTATCGCCACTGGCGTTGAGTTGTTCAATAGACTCCGATATCTTGTCCTTATCTGCGCCGCTCGTAGGAGTCAGCCATATTCCTACAGTGCCTCCATATACAACGATGGAAACCGTATCGATAGCTCTCAGGTTTTTTACAAACAGTTTGAATGCCTCCTTTAGAAGTGGCAGCCGATTGGGTAAATCCATGCTGCCCGATACATCGATAAGAAACACAAAATTGGATGGGGGTACATTGCTCAGGTCAATTTTCTTCGCTGAGAGATTGATGTACATGAGGCGGTGTTGTGGATTCCACGGGCAATCTGTGAGTACATTTTCCACACAAAAAGTTTTTCCTGTGTCAGGTGCTTTATAATTAAAATTGAAATAGTTCAGCATTTCATCGATCCTCACAGCGTCTTTGGGTACAGCCATATTCTGGTTGATAAACCTGCGGATATTGCTGTATGATGCTTTGTCGATTCGTACACCAAAGGAAGTTTGTGCGCGGCTGTTTGTTTTTATAAAATCATTTTCTAATAAGGTACTGTACGTTTCGCCATAATACACAGATATGTTACTCATGGCTTCATCCACTCCTGTGGTTACTGCTGCCATTTTCTTTACAAGCGGTTCATCCTTTTTGTTGGATAAGTGCAGAGTGATGTGCTGGTATTCATCTGTCTTGACCCTGAGCCAAACCGTATCGAATCCTTCCTTGGTGATGATCAGGGAATCATATTGCGAGGAAGAAGGAATTCCAAAACCTCCGGTAAATCCACTGTAATAGACATTGCGCGTGATTGGTCTGTAGATTTTTGCATTTTGTACGGGGTCTTGTTTTGCGTTCCTGATATCACCCCGGATATAATATTGGGACCTGGCATTGAATCCAATTAAGACAATCAGTATGGTAAATAACGCCTTTGGCAAATCAAACTTTCTCTAAAGTTATCAAAAATAGACACATTACATTTTGGTGGCAGAATATTATCTGGTGTGTAATTGATGGCTAAGTTGTCTCTAATCGACTTCAATAACGTTGACAGGAATCAATTGTTGTTAGTTACCAACCTGATTTCCAATTAATCAATACCTTTTCTAAAAATCATAAAACATTTCAGGCGATGGATTTCCATCTTATTTTTGCGCTCGCATGAAGATACTGGATAGGTACATACTGAAAAAGTTTTTTATCACATTCCTCTTTTGCATTGTGGCTATGACCATTTTGGTAGTGGTGGTGGATCTCAGTGAAAAAACCGACGATTTTGCGAAGACGGGTCTCTCTGCAAAGCAGATATTTACAGACTATTACCTCGGCTTCATTCCGCACATTGATGCCATGCTTTTCCCATTGTTCCTTTTTATTTCCGTTATTTTTTTTACATCCAAGATGGCGGGCAGGAGTGAGGTGATAGCCATACTCAGTGCAGGGATCAGTTTCAAACGGTTCCTGCTTCCTTATTTTATATCCGGATTGTTTTTTACAGCGTTTTTGTGGTGGGTAAATCAATACATTTTGCCACCGGCAAATGATAAATGGAGCACATTTAATTCCAAATACATTGATTTCAATTATGGCGGATATGTGAATACTTCTACTATTTCTGACAAACATTTCAGATTAGATTCATTTTCGTATGCGGGTGTCCGTTACTACGATACTACCAGTAAGAGTGGTAGCAATTTTTTCATCCAACGATTTGATACTACCGCACTCGTTTATAATCTGCATGCCCAGGGTATTCGTTGGGATACGGCAAAGAAGAACTGGCTGCTCACTTCTGTGAAGATACGAACTATCAACGGGTTGAAGCAAACATTGAAAGATACTTCCGCACTAAACCTCAAACTGAATTTCAAACCCCGTGACCTCAAGACGGATGCCTACATGAAGGACAAACTCACGACTCCGGAGTTAAGTGAATTTATTAAACTTGAAAAGATGCGGGGTGGTGAAGATGTGAATTCGTTGATTCTCGAAAAACAAAACCGGAATGCTACTCCCGTATCTGTGCTGATATTGACCATTATCGGGGCTACCATCGCTTCGCGAAAGATCCGTGGAGGAAGCGGTTTTCATCTTGCAGTAGGTGTATTGATTTGTGTGATATATATCCTTGTAGGAAGATTTTCTTCAGTGTTCTCCATGAAAGCACAATTCAACCCGGTACTGGCAGCGTGGCTGCCTAATATCGTATTTGCCGGGTTGGCATATTATCTGTACAAGAAAGCAGCGAAGTGATATGAGTGTAAGTTGGCAAAATAATGACCAGGGTCAAATCAAGAAATTCAAGACGTACCTGAAGAGAGCGGATGTACGTCGCGATTTGAAAAAATTACCTGAGCTTCATGAAGAAGCCGTCCAAAAGTATGATTGCCTCGCTTGCGGAAACTGTTGCAAAAATTATTCTCCCAGGTTTAAAACCCCCGACATCAAGCGCATCGCCCAACACCTGAGACTGAAAGAAAGTGCGTTCATCGAAAAGTATTTACGCCTGGATGAAGATGGTGATTATGTCACTAAAACATCACCTTGCCCTTTTCTTGGTACTGATAATTATTGCAGCATCTACGAACAGCGTCCTTCAGATTGCCGAAGGTTTCCTTACACAGATGAAGATGTTTTTTTGAAAAGGCAAAACATAACGCTGAAGAATGTTACGTTTTGCCCAATCGCTTTCCACGTTCTGGAACGCTTGTCTGAAAAATAATCTATCTGTCAGAAGATTTCTTGATCAGAGTTCCATCAGCTTTGTACCATGCTTTTACATCAGGCTCCCCATCTAATTCCACTTTGTAGGTGATCACTCCGGAGGTTGTGATTTCATCTGCTTCTTCGATTTTGTAATTGGAAAAATCTTTAGCGATGGCAGCGGTTACTGCTGCGGGTAGTTCTTCTGCTTTTATTTCTCTTGCAGAAGAGATGATTTCACCGGCAGGAGAATAGATGATCTTGTGATCGATGTCAGCAATTTCAAATTTTACCAAATAATTCTGATCGCTCATTTTCCATTCTACTTTTTGCGCGTCGGTGTGTTTTTCATAAAAATTATTTTTTACAACCGCCGGAATGTTAGCTGTGTCAACAGTTTGAGCAGAGGCACTGAAGATGCCAGGAGTCAGGAATAGCATTAAGAATGCAAGGAGATTCTTTTTCATGGGTAGGGGGTTTATTTGTTATGAATATACTACATAAGACAAAAACGTTGCCACTATTTTTTGTGCTCCTGATTCTTTTTGAATTTTTAGGATTTGGATTTGCGAATGGGAGAATAAACAGGATTAAGGTTTCCTTCTTTACTTTTGAAAAAAATATTACCATGATCGATATCAACGAAACAGAACTTGCAGAACGATTTATGAAATATGTGCAGGTAGATACACAAAGCGATCCTCTGAGCGGCAAACATCCTTCTTCAGAAAAGCAGAAAGACTTATCAAGAGTGTTGGTGGATGAATTGATCGCGATGGGTGTAGAAGATGCGGAGATGGATGAATTCGGTTATGTGTATGCTACTTTAGAAAGTAATTCTAAGAAGGATCATGTTCCTGTGATTTGCTTTTGCAGTCATGTGGATACTGCTCCCGATTGCAGTGGTACCGGCGTCAAACCAATACTTCATAAAAGTTACAATGGCAGTGATATTATTTTGCCTGATGATACTTCACAGGTATTGACAATGGCAGGGCATCCATACCTGAAAGAAAAAATTGGAACAGATATCATCACTGCATCTGGTGCTACATTATTAGGTGCTGATGATAAAAGCGGAGTGGCTGCTATCATGCAGGCTGCAAAATATTTGACAGAGCATCCTGAAATCATTCATGGAAAAATTCGATTGCTATTTACTCCTGATGAAGAAATAGGAGAGGGGACTGCAAAGGTGGATATGAAAAAATTGGGTGCTGATTTTGCATACACACTCGATGGTGGTGAAGCAGGAAGCCTCGAAGTGGAAACCTTCAGCGCGGATGGTGCGAAACTTGTCATTCATGGTGTTTCAGCACACCCGGGCTATGCAAAAGGCAAATTGGTGAATGCATTGAAAATAGCCGGTGAGATACTTCATGCACTTCCTCCGTATGAATGGTCGCCGGAAACTACTGATAAGATGGAAGGGTATGTGCATCCTCTGAGGATAGAAGGTATTGCTGAGAAAGCAACACTTGAATTTATTATCCGTGATTTTGATGATGATCTGTTGAGGCAGCACGGAGAACGGTTGAAAACAATCGCGACAGATGTAGTCAATAAGTATCCCGGAGCCAAAATGGAGTTTGCCATTTTTGAGCAATACCGCAATATGAAGAAAGTATTAGAGCAACATCCAAAAGTTGCAGCGTATGCTGAGGAAGCGATTCAGCGTACAGGGCTTTCAGTTAAAACAGAAAGTATCCGCGGAGGCACTGATGGAAGCAGGTTGAGCTATATGGGGTTGCCTTGCCCCAATCTGTTCACAGGTATGCAGGGCATTCATTCGAAACAGGAATGGATCAGCGTGGATGATATGGCTAAAGCCGCGGAGACAGTGGTACACCTTTGTTCGATATGGGAAGAGAAAGCCTGAAAAAAATAAGAGTTTTCTAAAAGGTTAAAGTTTCTTCATGAAAAATACCATTCCTTCATTTTTGAAATTACTTTTTACATTTGTGTCCAAACCCAATTAAATGGATTTATTTTTCCTGCAGATTGATTCTGCTGCTACTGCCTCTCATCTTTCAAAATCACAAAGCCTTTGGGACATCCTCGTCAGCGGTGGTGTACTGATGATTCCACTGGGACTTCTTTTTGTCGCGGCATTGTATTTCTTTTTTGAAAGACTCATAGCGATCAACAAAGCTTCGAAACTTGACAATAATTTCATGCGGATCATCCGCGATCATATTGTGAGCGGAAATGTGACTGCTGCCCGCAGTTTTTCGAAGAATAGTGAAAACCCGGTAGCACGTATCGTTGACAAAGGGATTCAGCGTATCGGCAAGCCGATGGATGCTATTGAGAAAAGTATGGAGAATGTAGGCACGCTGGAGCTTTATAAATTAGAAAAGAATCTTTCCATCATTTCTATCGTTGCACGTATTGCTCCGTTGTTTGGATTTTTGGGTACCATCATAGGAATGCTTGCACTGTTCAAAAGCATTGCAGCAAGTACAGAATATACTCCCAACACCATTGCGGATGGTATTTATATCAAGATGATCACTTCCGCCACAGGCCTGATCATCGGTATCCTTGCATACATTGGCCACAGCTATCTTTCTGCGCAGATCAACAGGGTAGAAAATAAAATGGAAATAGCAGTGGCTGAGTTTACTGATATTTTACAAGAGCCTACCAGGTAATTTTTTATAACTGACAAGCGCATTCTCACATGAGCATTAGAAAGAGATTTAAGAATGATGACACAGAACTGGATACAGGTCCATTGAATGATATCCTGTTTATCCTGATGTTCTTCTTTCTGATCATCTCTACTATGGCCAATCCGAATGTCATCAAGGTCAACAACCCGAAAGCAAGCAGCGATGCCAAGGCAAAACAGAGCGTGATCGTGAGTATGAATCAGAACAAAGAAATCTTTGTAGGGCAGCAAAAGATTCCTTTTGATAGTCTCGCCTCAGTACTACGCAGCCAACTGCTCATCACAGACAGTAGCAAGCCTGCCGTTGTGATCAATGCAGATTCTTTAGTAGAGTGGGGAGATATCGTTCGCATCATGCAGGTGGCCAAAGCACTGGGTGCTACTACTTCTGCATCGGTTTCTTCAAAGTAGCTGTAACCATTCTGTCCTTACCATAAATATCTTTCAGTACGGAGGCTTCCCATCCATGACTTGAAAAGTAATGCTGCACATCGCGTGCAAAATCTTCATGAGCCTCCATGTAAATCTTTCCTTCGGGATTCAAATGGTGCTGTCCAAACGATTCTATGGCTTCATAAAAGATCAAGGCTTCATTATCCGGAACGAATAATGCAACTGAAGGTTCGTGTTCTACAACATTCTTATCCAGCTTTTCTTTCTCATTGATTGGAATGTAAGGTGGATTGCTTACGATGACATCAAAGTTTTTGAAAGCCGGCCAGGATTGCCTGTTGAGAAAATCAACACATTCAAATTTGATAGTGGCCTGGTTGGCAGCAGCATTTTTCTTAGCAATTTGCAAAGCACCTTCACTGATATCGACTGATGAGACATCAGCCTGTGGCAGTTTCTTTTTCAAAGCAATGGTAATGCAACCACTGCCTGTGCCGATTTCAAGGATCGAAAGATGAGGCTTTGATTTCTGGTCATCATAGATCGCCTGTACCAGTTCTTCGGTTTCCGGCCTTGGGATCAGTACATTTTCATCTACGATGAATCTCATCCCACAAAACCACGCTTCACCTAATACATATTGTACCGGTTTGTGCAGAGAGAGTTCCTGTAAATATTTTTTGAATTGTTGAATTTGCTCAGTAGTCAGTTCATTGGAATCCATTTTGCGTTCCCATCTTTTCTTGCCTGTCAGATATTCCAATACCCAATCAGCAATATTGCAGGCCTCGTGTTTGTCATAAATACTTTCGAGAGAGACGGCTGCCTCATTATAGGCATCTGCTGCGGTCATATAATGAATGTTGGTTAATTTGCAAAGCAACTAAAATCTGTGTTTTGAATGATTCTTTTTTTATGAAGCGGTGTGTGGAACTGGCATGGCTTGGTTCGGGATACGTTGCTCCAAATCCGATGGTGGGTGCGGTACTGATTCATGACGGAAAAATTATAGGGGAAGGATATCACGAAATTTATGGCGGCCCACATGCAGAGGTCAATTGCATCAACAGTGTTCCCGGGGATATGAGAGAGTTAATACCGCAATCACGATTGTATGTGTCTCTCGAACCATGCAATCACTTTGGTAAGACACCGCCTTGCACAGATCTTATTCTGAAGCACAAAATACCGGAAGTGATCATAGGATGTATCGATAAGAATGCATTGGTGAGTGGAAAGGGTGTTCGGAAACTCAGGGATTCCGGTGTGAAAGTAACAACAGGAATTTTGGAGAAAGAATGTACCATGTTGAATAAACGATTCTTCACATTCCAAACGCTTAAACGGCCTTATATCATTTTGAAGTGGGCACAGACATCAGACGGATTCATTGGGAGTATAGACCATCGGATTCATATCAGTAATGCCTATACGAACACTTTAGTTCATCAATGGCGGAGTGAGGAACAGTCGATTCTGGTGGGAAAGCACACGATTCTTTCTGATGATCCGCTTCTGACAAACCGGTATGGCACGGGCAGGCAGCCTGTCAGAATGGTTTTGTGCAATCAACCTTTAACGGGTGATCCCAGGATATTTTCAGAAGAAGGAAATGTCATTGTCTTCAATACAGAAATTGAAGATAAAGACGGTAATATTTTTTGGAAGAAAGTAGATAAAGCAAATTACCTTGAAGAAGTTCTAAGTAATCTGTATCAAATGAATGTACAGAGCGTACTTGTAGAAGGCGGGGCCTTCACGTTGCAACAATTTATCAATAAAGATATTTGGGATGAATGCCGGGTCATCACTAATACCAAAATGGAAGTAGGAAGTGGGATCAAGGCACCTGTAATTCCACCTTTGAATTTGGTACATTCCCAACAGATCACAGATGATTTTATTCAGTATTATGTAAATACTCACAACAACTTTGTTGCACACAACAAATTATCCGACTATTTTTGAGGCTTATAATTCATTTCCTTTTTGAGCAGCATTAAAAAATTAGCAGGGCAAACAATGTGGTACGGTGCCAGTTCTATTGTGGCGCGTTTCCTGTTTTACCTGCTGACTCCATACTTTACTACAGAGCTTTCTTATGAAGGATATGGCGACTTCAGCCTGATCTATGCCGCTATTCCTTTTCTGAATGTGATATTCACTTATGGATTAGAAACGGCTTACTTTCGCTTTGCTACGCAAGAGCAATACAAGAAAGATATCTATAATACAGCGGTGATCTCCATCGTATGTTCAACAATCTTTTTGACAATATTGCTCATCTTGTTCCGTCATTCCTTCGCTCATATTTTAAGGTTGGATAAACATCCTGAGTTTATCACGATTGCTGCATTGATAATTGCTTTTGATACACTCAGCACTTTGCCTTTCGCAAAACTGCGATTGGACCAGCGACCGCGGAAGTATGCCATGATCCGCATCGCGACGATTGTATTTCAAATTGCAGTTACTTACTTCCTGTTGTCAGTAGCTCCTAAAATGGCGAAAGAAGATCCGTATAGTTTCATAGGCACTTTTTATGATTCGAACTACAGGGTGGGTTATGTCATCATTGCCAACCTTGCTGCATCAGTGTTTGGATGGTTATTACTCTATAAGGAATTCTTTGCTTTCCACTGGCAGTTCAATTCGTCTGTCTGGAAAACGATGATGATCTATTCATTGCCGCTGATCATTGCCGGGTTGGGAGGTATGGTCAACGAAACCTTCGACAGGATCATGCTGAACTGGCTGGCACCTGTTACTTCAATGAGTGATGCCAAAAGCCAGGTAGCGATCTATTCAGCCTGTTACAAACTATCCATCCTGATCACACTTTTTGTACAGGCCTTCCGGATGGGAGCCGAGCCATTCTTCTTTAAACAATCAGAGGGGCAGCAACCGCAAAAAGTCTATGCGCGTGTGATGAAGTTTTTTGTGATTACTATTTCTGTGATGTTCCTGGTGGTGGTATTGTACCTGGATATATGGAAATACTTTTTAAGCCTGGATGCAAAGAAGAGGTTGGTATATGAAACCGGTTTGAAAGTGGTGCCTATACTCTTGCTGGCTAATATGTTTCTTGGTATTTATTACAACCTTTCGATATGGTATAAACTTACACACAAGACGATGTCAGGCGCATGGATCACCGTGATCGGCGCCGTGATTACGCTGGTCATCAATTATTTTTTCATACCTGTGTTTGGGTACATGGCTTGTGCCTGGGCTACATTCTTATGTTATGGAAGCATGATGGTTGTTTCCTATGTTTGGGGACAAAAGGAATACCCGGTACCATATCCATGGAAAAAGTTGTTGGCGTTTATGACTATTGCAGTACTCTTATTTTTCACACACAAATTGCTGAATGCCTGGACAGATAATTTTATTTACAGCATCAGCACGGCTACCATCCTGATCGGACTTTTTTTGTGGTTTCTCCTTCGCGTGGAGAGAAAAGAATTTGCGAAATTACCTGTGATAGGCCGGTTTTTGAAACAATAGCAAAAGTGTAGTATTGCCCTGAGAATTATATTTCTGGTTATTCGTTTAGTGTACGAGAAAATTGCACATATATTTTTTCAAAAATTTAGTAGGATTTATAGTACTTGAGACCCACTTTTTGTCTTGAAATATTGTTTTTAACCATTACCTTTGCCGCCAAATTTCAAACACAGAAATACTTTTTATGGCAAATAAGGGAAAAATCAGGCAGATCATCGGTGCGGTGGTGGATGTGCACTTCGAACAAGAAGGCTCATTACCCCAGATTTATAACTCTATGGAACTTACAAGGCCTAATGGCCAAAAGTTGGTTCTGGAAGTGCAGCAGCACTTGGGAGAAGATAGTGTACGTTGCATAGCGATGGACTCTACCGAAGGCCTGACCCGTGGTGTAGAAGTAATTGATACCGGTAAGCCAATCCTGATGCCTACCGGCGAAAAGATCAATGGCCGCCTTTTCAATGTAACAGGTGATGCTATTGATGGTTTACCACAGGTGAGCAAGGAGAGTGGAAGGCCTATTCATGCTCAGCCACCGTTGTTTGAAAACCTGAGCACTGCTACAGAAGTGCTTTTTACAGGTATCAAAGTTATTGACCTGATTGAGCCTTACGCAAAGGGTGGTAAAATCGGTTTGTTTGGCGGTGCGGGTGTTGGAAAGACCGTATTGATCCAGGAATTGATCAACAATATTGCGAAAGCTTATAGTGGTTTGTCAGTATTCGCTGGAGTGGGAGAGCGTACCCGTGAAGGAAATGACCTCCTGCGTGAAATGATTGAGGCAGGCATCATGAAATATGGTGACAAATTCAAACACAGCATGGAAGAAGGCGGATGGGATTTGGATACTGTGGATATGGAAGGGCTGAAAGATTCTAAGGCTACTTTCGTATTCGGACAGATGAATGAACCTCCGGGCGCAAGAGCACGTGTGGCTTTGAGTGGACTTACAGTTGCGGAATACTTCCGTGATGGCGATGGCCAGGGCAAAGGACGTGATATCCTCTTCTTCGTTGATAATATCTTCCGTTTCACACAGGCAGGATCTGAGGTTTCCGCCTTGCTGGGACGTATGCCTTCAGCGGTAGGATACCAACCGACTCTCGCTACTGAGATGGGATTGATGCAGGAAAGGATCACATCTACAAGAAATGGATCTATCACTTCCGTACAAGCGGTGTATGTGCCTGCGGATGACCTTACCGATCCGGCTCCTGCTACCACATTTGCCCACCTTGATGCTACAACGGTATTGAGCAGAAAAGTAGCGGATAAAGGAATTTACCCTGCAGTGGATCCTTTGGATTCTACTTCCAGGATTCTGACTCCGGCCATTGTAGGTGATGAGCACTACAACTGTGCTAACAGGGTTAAGATGACATTGCAACGCTACAAAGAATTACAGGATATCATCGCGATCCTCGGTTTGGATGAATTGAGTGATGAAGATAAACTGACTGTAAGCCGTGCAAGAAGGGTGGAGCGTTTCCTCAGTCAGCCATTCCACGTGGCAGAGCAATTCACCGGTTTGAAAGGTGTACTCGTTTCCATTGAAGATACCATTCGCGGATTCAACGCGATCCTCGATGGAGAAGTGGATGAATATCCGGAAGCAGCATTCAACCTGGTAGGTAACCTGGAAGATGCTATTGAGAAAGGTAAGAAAATGATGGAAGCGGCAGCGGCAAAGTAGGGACTATGAGGTATGAGTTGTGAGTTTTGAGATGAGAGCGATCCGACGCGGCGGAGAAAAGTGTAAAAATGATCAACCCACTGCTACAAAAAAAACAAATTATGAATCTTGAAATATTAACTCCGGAAAAATTGATCTTCAAAGGTGAAGTTTACGGAGTTCAAATGCCCGGAGTAACGGGATTGTTTGAAGTGTTGGATAAGCATGCTCCTGTGGTAAGCGCTTTGAAAAACGGTAAGTTGAAAGTGCTCAAAGACAAGCATACAACGATTACATATATTATCAATAGCGGTTTTGTAGAAGTGTTGAACAACCATGCAACTGTGTTGGTGGAAGGTGCGGAAGAACAATAAATAAAATTGATTCAACTTTTTCAGGCTTTGCTTTATTGCAAGGCCTTTTTTATTTGGAATCGCACTCAAATTTTTATTCCACCACTTGCCGGTAGTGAAGCAGGGCCAATGCTGTGATTGGCAGGATAGCCAATGCAAGGAGCGACCAATAACTTTGGGTAAATGATAAGAGCAGAATTGTTACAATAAGCAGATAAAAAGGATAAAAGATGAAAAGAATTCCAATCAAAATACTATCGTAATGATCATTAGCCCTGTTTTTAATAATCCGGTGTGCTGCGAAGAATAGTGGAGCATTCAGCAGGTAGCCCAATGCGGCAGGTAACGCTAATAGAAATTTTTGCCATGTAGGAGTGTTCATTCCAAAGACATGCTTTCTCTTTGCGAGGTCATTTTTTTCTATTTCATAAACAGACTCTTGCAATTCCTCTTTTAGTATTTGATTGAATATAGCAATTGCTTTTGGTGAATCAATTTCAGGTATATCTCCTGCTTTTAATATTTTTCCAAACCGGATATCGATCCGCTTTCCCAGGTGTCCGAAATTACTGTAGTTAATACCTACGGGTAACACGCGTACAGGAATCCCGTTTTTCCAGGCAGATATAGCCAGCCTTGCCGTCCCCTTTTTTAAGGGCCTGAGATGCCATTCATTAATACATCTGCCCTCACTGAAAATGAGTACGGTTTTATTTTGTTTCAATAGTTCCTCTACTTTATCAAAGGTGTCGTAATTGTTTTCCAGGTTTTCTACTCCTTCTGAGATACGATATACCGGCAGCATGTGGAAGGAATTCAACAATCGTGTAACAAATCGAGAAGCAAATGCATCTCCGCGTGCAAGGCTGTGGATCGGTTGCCTGAACAATGAAGCCATTACAATCGCATCCAGGAAAGAATTGGGATGATTTGCTGCCAGTATCAGTGGACCTTTCTCCCTAAGGGCTTCTTTATGGTTGAACGATAGGTAACGGCAGTAAAAGTGTAATGCGATACGGGCAGGAAATTGTAGGAATCTGTAAAGCAATGGATCAGTTTCAGAATTAAAAATAGCGGTTTATTTTTTCTTCCCGGCAAAATTGAAAGATCCGGTAATCAAATGGAATACACTTTCACCAATCTAATTCAATTGAGGGTCCAACGGGTAATTGATCATCATTTCGTAATCTCCTCCCATCTCTTTGAGCGAATCTTTCCATACATTTTCGGGTGGTGTCCCGAATAATAATTTTCGTGTACCCATTGTCGTGATCCAGCTTTCCTCAGTTAATTCCTTGGTGAGCTGACCTTCTGACCATCCACTGTATCCCAGGAAAAACCGGATTTTTTTCAAGTCAAGATCTTCGTTATTCAAAAGAATTTTCAGGCTTTCAAAATTACCTCCCCAGAATATTCCCGGTAATACTTCTTCTCCACCGGCTATGAGATCGGGATATTGATGAATAAAGTGAAGGCTGTCTGTTTGTACCGGGCCACCCACTGCAACAGGAATTGCGGGGTTTTTGATCTCTCCGACTAATTCATGCAGGTGAAGCGAAAAGGGTTTGTTTAATACAAATCCGAATGAGCCACTCTCAGCAGAATGGTCGCAGATCAGAACAACAGTTCTCAGAAAGTTTGGATCCTTTAAAAAAGGGTTGGCGATTAATAAGGTTCCTTTGCCTGGTTCACTCATACCTGTAAAATTATTATTTTCGAAATTGAGAAATCCAAAACTGTACCTTTCTTTTTTAAAACGAAAGGCTACGTTAAATTAATATAATATTAAAAGTGCATCACGTTTCTGGGTATTTTCAAATTAAATTTGCACGCAAATGAAGAGAATTTTTCCCATCATTACGGTACTTGTTGTTCTGTCTTTGTTGGGGATTATTTATTTTCAGATTACCTGGACCAGGCAAACATTTAAGGATAAGCAGTTAAGATTTGATCAGACCATCAATATGGTTACCCAATCAGTAGGATTGAGCCTGATAGATCAATACACTCAGGATAATCCTTTCAACGCAAGAAAGAATACGGACCTCCTCTTTCCACTGAATATTTTCTCTAATTCGATAGCCGACCATTTCACAGTAGATCAGGTGCACGACCTCATCACGCGTACTTTTAAAAAGTATGGCGTTGATCATATCGGATTTGAATTTGCCATCAATTCTTCCTCTATCATGAGTAAGGGATTGCAATCAAAGAATTTTTTAAGCAGTTATACCGACAACGAGCATTATAGTACTGTAGTGTATCCTCTTACTGCACCATCAGGAAGTTATACTGAGGGACTCATGCCGGAGGAAGCACTATACCTTGTTGTCCCGGACAAAGGTGTGAGCCACCTGGTATGGCACGAACTTATTTGGATGGTGTTGGCTTCTGTATTATTTACGGCTATTATTTTCGCCGCATTCTACATTACCATTCGCGCATTACTGAATCAGAAAAAGCTGAGTGAGATCAAATCTGATTTTATCAACAATATGACTCATGAGTTTAAAACACCATTAGCTACCATTTCATTGGCAGTGGATGCACTGAAGAATGAAAAGGTGATCAATGACCGGCAGAAACTGGATTATTTTTCAGGCATCATTAAAGATGAAAACAAGAGAATGAACAAGCAGGTCGAGAGTATCCTGCAGGCTGCACTGATGGACAAACAGGAAATGCAATTGAGTCTCCGTCCTACACATGCGCATGAACTGATTCAAATAGCCTTAAACAATATCAAGCTACCCCTTAGGGAAAAGGATGGTACACTACTCACCGACCTCGTTGCAAAAAATGATTGCATCATGGCGGATGAAGTCAACTTTACCAATATCATCAATAACCTTCTTGACAACGCTCTGAAGTATTCTAAAGAAAGGCCCGTAATAAAAATTACAACTTCCAACTTTAATAGCCACTTTCGGATCAGGATTGAAGACAATGGCATTGGCATGAGCAAGGAAACAGTTCAGAGGATTTTTGAAAAATTCTATCGCGCCCATACAGGAAATATCCACAATGTAAAGGGCTTTGGCCTTGGCCTCAGTTATGTCAAGTCTGTAATAGATGCGCATCATGGGAAAATCAAGGTGGAAAGCACTCCTGGTAAAGGAAGTTGTTTTATTCTCGAATTCAAATCTGAGAAGGGAAAGATCATTGCCTGATTGCAATATCCACATCAGGATAGGTTTATCCCCATAGTTATCTACATTCAATTCACATTTAGTTACTGATTTTTTCTCACCAAATGATGAAAATATCCTGGTATAGCTTCATCTGAGCTGTATGTGGAAAAAAATGTTTTTTGGAAAAATGTTTGAAAAGTGGGAAAAAGTGTTATTTTGTGTGGCATATTGTCAAAATAGATTCAAAACCATTGCAAATGACCGGTTTCATTGGAGAATACGAAGCACGCCTCGATGCCAAAGGGCGTTTTCTGTTGCCGGCAGGTGTCAGAAAACAATTGCCTGATGAGCCGTCTCCATTTGTGCTGAATCGTGGTTTTGAAAAATGTCTGAGCCTTTACACTTCCGAAGGGTGGAATCCACTGTTTAAACAGTTGAGCCAATTGAATGATTTTGACGCTAAAGTGCGTCAATTCAAAAGGTACTTTTTGAATGGGGCTACCCCGGTAGAACTGGATACTGCGGGCAGACTGCTACTTCCTAAGAATCTTATTGAGTATGCTGGGTTAGATAAAGACATCGTCCTTGTGTCGGCTATCGATAAGATTGAAATATGGGATAAGACGAAATACCAACAGTTCTTTGATAATTTTTCACCGGAATCTTTCAGTGATCTTGGCGAGAAGGTGATGGCCGGAAAAAAAGATCAGGAATAATGAAAACCGAAAGCGGATATCACATTCCTGTCATGCTTCCGGAAGTGATAGAAGCCCTGTCCATAAAACCTTCCGGCACCTATGTGGATGCCACCTTTGGCGGCGGCGGTCATTCTGCTGCTATTCTGCAACATCTTGATGAAAATGGAAAATTGATAGCCTTTGATCAGGACAGCGATGCGAAGAAAAATCTTCCAAACGATTCAAGGATTCTTTTTGTTCCCCACAATTTCAGGCATATCTCACGATTTCTGAGGCTTCACAAAATTGAAAATGTGGACGGCATTCTTGCAGACCTGGGTATCAGCAGTTTTCAGATAGACACTCCATCACGGGGATTCAGTACCCGTTTTGATGGCGGCCTGAATATGAGAATGGACCAGGGAACATCAAGGACAGCGGCAGAGGTATTGAACCATTACCAGCAGGATGAACTTCTGAAAGTGTTTCAGAATTATGGAGAAGTAACCAATGCAAGAACACTGGCGGCAGCGATAACCCTTGCCAGGAAATCAAGACCATTCAAAACATTGGGTGACCTGAATGAGGTATTGAAGCCACTCGCAAAAGGAAATCCGCAACGCTATTTCGCACAAGTGTACCAGGCGATTCGTATTGAGGTAAATGAAGAATTGATAGTGTTAGGCGAACTGCTGGAGCAAATACCTGGTATCCTGTCAACAAACGGCAGAGTTGCAATAATCACATTTCATTCCCTGGAAGATCGAATGGTGAAGAATTTTTTTAAGACAGAAAACCTGGAAGGAATTCGGAAGACGGATGCCTTTGGAAACACCGAACCTATAAGACTTAAGGTCATTTCCAAAAAACCAATACTTCCTTCTCAAGTAGAAATCAAAAAAAATCCACGCTCCAGGAGTGCTAAACTCCGGGTAGCGGAAAAATTATAAAAAGCAATGGAAGAAAAAAACAACATAGCATCAACGGAGCCTGAAACTAAAAAGAGGCGGTTGAAGTTGCGCTATAACAAATGGCTCGTGAAAAATATTCCATTTTATTTTTTCGCGGCAGCGCTTGCTATCTTCTACATTGCTAACGGGCATTATGCAGATAAGCTGGTACTAAAGATCAGTACCACTGAAAAGCATTTGAAAGAAATGGAATATGAATATAAAACGGTGAAGCGGGATGTCATTTTCAGAAGTAAAGAAAGTGAGTTGGCCAAAGCGGTTGAGCCACTTGGCTTACAACAACTGGCAGCGCCTCCCATGTTGATACGGGATACCATTAAATAATTGAGTGCAAACCAATGGATGTAAAAAGAGACATATTATGGCGTGTATATCTCAGCTTTCTGGGTATCATAGTGCTCGGAGTTCTGATACTGGGGCAGGCCATATACATCCAGCAGGTGAAGGGTGATTATTGGAAGAGCCTTGCATCAAAGCAACACCTCAGGTATGTAAAGACAGATGCAGAAAGAGGGACAATATTCAGTGAGGATGGAAATATGCTTAGCACTTCTATACCGGTTTTCGATATCTATATTGACTTTGGTGCAGATGGTCTTCGTGATAAGGAAGGAAAACGTTTTTACACTCATGTCGATTCTTTGAGTTACCGTTTGGCTGAACTTTTTAAGGATGATTCAAAGGCAACCTACAAAAAACTTCTTTTAAAAGGTTATAAAAATAAGTTGCGTTATTTCTGCCTGAAGAGGAAAGTGTCATTTGAAGATTACCAGCAGTTGAGACAATTTCCTCTGGTAAGGCAAGGAAGAAATAAAAGTGGGTTTATCATCGAGGTGCGCGACAATCGGGTAAATCCGTATGTACTTCTCGCAAACAGAACAATTGGCCTCTCCAGAGGAGACACCAGCAAGAATGTAGGCCTGGAGCGCTCTTACGACAGCGTGTTGAAAGGCGAAACCGGTCAGCGATTGATGCGGTATGTAGCGGGAGCTTACATCCCTGTAGATGGTGCCGAAATAGATCCGCAAAATGGAAAAGACATTGTAACCACCATTGATACCTACATTCAGGATGTATCAGAAAATGCTCTGATGAGAATGATGCAGGAAAATAACAGCCTGCATGGTACCTGCATAGTGATGGAAGTGAAGACTGGGAAGATCAAAGCCATTGCCAATCTCGGCAGGATGGAAGACGGGCAATATTGGGAAGATTATAATTATGGATTGGGACGCAGTACAGAACCGGGATCTATATTTAAGTTAACCACACTAATATCACTTCTCGAAGACAGATACGTAGATACCAATTCAATTGTTGATTGTGAAGGAGGGGCAAAAAGCTTTTATGGCCTGATGATTCGTGATTCACACAAAGGTACCGGCAGAGTTACTGTGAAGGAAGCATTTGCAATGTCGAGCAATGTAGCATTTGCAAAACTGGCGGATGAGTTTTATCACAATCAACCTCAGAAGTACATCGATCATCTGAAACATTTCAGACTCAACCAAAGATCGGGAATTGATATTGTAGGTACTGCCAAACCTTATATCAAAGAACCTTCCAGCAAATACTGGACAAAGACTACGATTCCCTTCATGGCTCATGGATATGAGGAATTGGTTACACCATTGCAAATGCTGATGGTCTATAATGCAGTAGCTAATGATGGTAAAATGATGAAGCCATATCTCGTGAGTTCCATCAGTGAAATGGGAAATGTAGTTCAGGAATTTAAGCCGGAGGTTTTAATAGATCATCTCTGTAGCGAATCTACATTAGGCAAAGTAAAAGCCTGCCTGCTTGATGTAGTGGAAGATCAGCATGGTACAGCGCGGGCACTGAAGAGTCCCTATTATTTGTTTGGAGGCAAGACGGGAACTGCGGTGACCGCTCTCGATAACCGGGGTTACAACAAAGCGAATAAAATTTATCAATCTGCATTCATTGGATTTTTTCCCTATGATAATCCGGAGTATTCTATAGCTGTTGTGATTCAAAATGGACATGACTCCAAATGGGCGTATGGAGGTACAGTAGCCGGGCCTGTATTCAAAGAAGTAGCTGACCGGCTCTATGCTACGCGAATGGCTACAATACCTGTTCAAAAAATTGACAATGATGCAGACAGTGCATTTTATAAGTTGAATGGATTGGGTACCGATCTGAATACATTGTTCACGTCCTTGCATTACAAGGGTTCGAAGGTGGATGAAAAACAAAAATGGGCTGCTGCCTTTTTGAAAAATGGTAATGCTCATATCATTTCTAATCCGGCATTGCAGGATCTATCACATGTGCCTGATGTAACGGGAATGGGGCTGAAGGATGCAGTGTATTTATTGGAAAACATGGGGCTGAAAGTAGATGTGGCGGGCAGAGGCAGGGTGGTAAAGCAGTCCTTATTGGCAAATGCAATTTTCAAAAAGGGAGATAAAATAGACCTGGAGCTGAACTGATGGTAAAATTAAAAGACATATTAACCGGAGTTGGTGTCCTTGAAATTCATGGGCCTGATAACTTGTTGGTTCAGGATGTTCAAATTGATTCCAGGAAAATTGGTGCGTCTTCGTGTTTTGTTGCAATTAAAGGTGTTGCAGTTGATGGGCACACATTTATTTCAAAAGCAATTGAGAGCGGAGCGGGTTCGATAGTATGTGAAGTGTTGCCGGGAGAGATCAAGACTGAAGTAACTTATGTGGTTGTAGAAAATGCTGCAAGAGCTGCTGCACTTATCGCTCACAATTTTTATGGACGTGCATCTGAAAAACTGAAGCTTACCGGAGTAACAGGGACAAATGGCAAGACTACTGTTGCTACTTTATTATTCAAATTGTTTTCTTCTCTCGGTCACTACTGTGGGTTGATCAGCACCGTACAGAACCAGATTGGTAATACAGTATTGCCAAGCACACATACAACACCTGATCCGGTAACGCTGAATGAATTGATTGCACAGATGTATGAGGCAGGTTGTTCTCACATCTTTATGGAAGTGAGTTCACATGCAATACATCAACATCGTGTGGATGGGTTACAATTTGCCGGAGGCATATTTACGAATATCACGCACGATCATCTCGACTATCACAAAACATTTGATGAATATATCCGTGTAAAGAAATCTTTTTTTGATAGCCTGCCATCTTCAGCCTTTGCAATATCCAATGCTGATGACAGGAGAGGAACTGTGATGCTGCAGAATACTTTGGCAAGAAAATATTTCTACAGCCTGAAAACAATGGCAGATTTCAAAGGGAAGATTCTTGATAATTCACTGATGGGTCTGCAGATGATGATCAATGATATCGAAGTACACTTTAAATTGATCGGTGCTTTCAATGCATACAACCTTCTGGCAGTCTATGGAACAGCATTATGCCTCGGAGAAAATAAAGAAGCTGTTTTGCAAAAGCTCAGCCAATTGGATGGAGCGGAAGGAAGATTTGACTACGTCGTGTCTCCTGTTGATAGGGTCATTGGCATTGTGGACTATGCCCATACTCCGGATGCACTTCTCAATGTGCTGGCTACCATCAAAAACCTAAAGGGAAATGCAAAGGTGATCACTGTGGTAGGTTGTGGAGGTAACAGGGATAAAACAAAGCGCCCGGAAATGGCGGCAGTAGCTGTTGAGTACAGCGACCGCGTCATATTCACTTCAGACAATCCACGGTTTGAAGATCCTGAAGAAATTATCAAAGAGATGGAAGCAGGTGTTCCCGTTACTGCAAGAAAAAAATATTTGTCCATCACATCGAGGAGAGAGGCCATCAAGACAGGAGTAACACTCACTACCGCCGGGGATATCTTATTGATTGCAGGTAAGGGACACGAGAAATACCAGGAAGTAAAAGGAGTAAAATCTGATTTTGATGACAAGAAAGAATTGGCAGAGATGTTCAATCTTTTAAATAAATAAGTATGCTATACCACTTATTTGAATGGTTTAATAATCACGGGATCAAATTCCCGGGAAGCGGACTTTTTCAGTTCATCACTTTTCGTGTGATGGCTGCCGTTATACTGTCTTTGTTGGTTACAACATTGTATGGTAAACGTGTGATTCGCCTGCTGAAGAAAAATCAGATTGGTGAATCGGTTCGCGAGTTAGGGCTGGCCGGGGAGAAGATGAAGAGCGGCACACCTACGATGGGAGGTATCATCATACTGTTGGGAATCCTCGTTCCTACCTTGTTGCTGGCCAATCTTGATAAAGTTTATATCCGCCTGATGCTGCTGTGTACTGTTTGGCTTGGCGCCATCGGTTTTCTCGACGACTATTTGAAAATAAAAGCGAAGAGGATTGCAAAGGAGAAGGGAATTGATTTCAAGAAGACCAATGCTGACGGCCTCGCAGGAAAGTTTAAAGTGTTTGGGCAGGTAATGCTCGGGATCATTATAGGTGCTACTTTGTATTTTAATCCCAGTGTAGTTGTGAAGCGGGAGATCATCAGTTCCACAACAGGTAGTAATTATGTGCCGGCGAGAGGAGAGCACAAGGTGGCCGAGGACACGGTGATTACCAATGGTGTGGTGCATCGGTTTGTAACTGTAAAGACACCGATCACTACCATTCCATTTGTAAAAAATCATGAGTTCAATTATGCCAAATTAATTCCACAGAAGTGGGAAGACTATACCTACATTTTGTACATCCTGATTGTCATCTTTATTGTAACGGCAGTGAGTAACGGTGCAAATATCACGGATGGTTTGGATGGGTTGGCTACAGGTGTCAGCGCTGTAATTGGTATTGGGATTGGTGTGTTCGCATTTGTAAGCGGCAATATCGTGCTTGCTGATTATCTCAATATCATGTACATACCCAACCTTGGAGAGCTGTCGATTTTTATTGCTGCTTTTGTCGGGGCATGTGTAGGCTTCCTTTGGTACAATGCCTATCCCGCACAGGTTTTCATGGGCGATACCGGCAGCCTTGCATTAGGAGGCATTATTGCTTCGCTTGCATTCATCGTAAGAAAAGAATTGTTGATACCTATATTTTGTTTTGTGTTTTTGGTAGAGAACCTGAGTGTGATGATACAAGTGGCATATTTCAAATACACAAAAAGAAAATATGGTGAAGGAAGGAGGGTGTTTTTGATGAGCCCGTTGCATCACCACTTTCAAAAATTAGGATATCATGAGAGTAAGATAGCAGTGAGGTTTTGGATAGTGGCAATATTCTCGATAGCGATGGCAGTGGTAACGTTGAAACTGAGATAGGATTAGGATTAATAGATCAATATAAAGAGTGTTTGTTCCAATACCTGTGAAGGAAAGGTCCTGACCCATTAAGTTCATACTGTTGAAAAACCATTTTTAATTGTAATCCCAATTAAGAAAAAACGGATCGTATGGACAACATAGTAATTCTGGGAGCCGGCGAAAGCGGTGTGGGTGCAGCTTTGTTAGCACACCAACAAGGCCATGCTGTGTTGGTGAGCGATGGAGGAAAGATAGCTGATGGTCATAAAGTGGAATTGAATGAACATGGTATCAGTTTCGAAGAAGGGGGACATACGGATGAAAAGGTGTCCGAAGCTTCATTGATCATCAAAAGCCCTGGCATTGCCGAGAAGTCTGAAATTATGAAAAGAGTGCGCTCATTGAATATTCCTGTTGTCAGTGAAATTGAATTTGCGTACCGGTATAAGGAAGATTCAAAGGTGATTGGCATTACAGGTAGCAATGGAAAGACAACCACTACATCGATGGTGTACCGGATACTGGAAACAGCCGGATATGATGTAGCCGTAGTTGGGAACATTGGTTTTTCGTTTGCGAGGCAGATAGCCATAAACCCAAAGAAGTATTATGTGGCGGAGATCAGTTCTTTTCAATTGGATGACATACAAACTTTCAGACCCGATGTATCAGTACTCACCAATATCACAGAAGATCATTTGGACAGGTACGAATACAAGTTTGAAAATTATATAAAGAGCAAATTCAATATTCTGAAATATCAGAATGCTGAGGATGTATTTATTTATGATGCGGATGATGAAGTAACAATGAACTACCTAACCCATTTTATAAACCACGTAAAAGCATTACCTATTAGTATGAGAAAAGAAATACCAGAAGGCGCCTTCATCAGCGACTTTCAAATGCACATAAGATTTAAAGATGAAGAAGTACAAATGAGTGTAGCAGATTTTGCCCTCAAGGGTAAACACAATATGTATAACTCTATGGCTGCTTCACTCGCAGCTGTGGCCGTAGGTGTGAAAAAGGAAAACATTCGCACGGCATTGGCTACTATGGAAAGCCTCGACCACAGAATGCAGCACATCGTTACCATTGGTGGAGTAGATTTTATCAATGATAGTAAAGCTACCAACGTCAATAGTACCTGGTATGCTTTGGAAAGCATGGAGAAGCCTGTGGTATTGATCCTGGGCGGTGTTGACAAAGGAAATGATTACAGGATACTTCACGATTTGGTAAAGGAGAAAGTAAAAGCCATTGTTTGTCTCGGTGTGGACAACAAAAAGATTCATGAATCCTTCAAAGGAATGGTAGATGTGATTTTGGATACGGAGAGTGCAGAGGAAGCTGCTTCAGCAGGTTACCGCCTGGCCGAAAAGGGTGATGTGGTATTGCTTTCACCGGCATGTGCCAGCTTCGATCTGTTCAAAAATTATGAAGACCGCGGACAACAATTCATTACAGCAGTAAAAAATTTATAAAGAGCGCTCAATGGATGCAGCAGAGAATATAAATACCAACCATCTCCGGAAAGCAGAAATTGCAGCCGGCAAGTTATGGCGCCGTACCAAGGGCGATAAGGTCATCTGGGCTATCGTTATATTATTAACGATGGTGAGTGTACTTGTTGTGTACAGCAGCATAGGATCCCTTGCTTACAAGATGAATAAGAGTACTGAAAGTTATTTGCTTCGCCAGGTTGGATATATATTGTTAGGTGTCATCATTATCTATTTTGCACACAGGATCAACTACACTTTTTATTCGCGTATCTCCACCATCCTGTTTTTGATCTGTATTCCGCTATTGATCTATACATTGAAGTACGGAAGCCACATCAATGATGCCAGCCGGTGGATCAGGCTTCCTGTAATCAACCTTACTTTTCAAACATCCGATCTGGCTAAGCTCGCGTTGTTTATTTATATGAGCCGCTTGCTGAGCAAGAAGCAAAATGTAATCAAAGATTTTAAGAAAGGATTCCTCCCTGTTATTATTCCATTGTTTATTATTTGTATTCTAATCGCACCGGCCAACCTGAGCACCGCTGCATTGATGGGTGGCATTGGAATGTTGTTGATGTTTATAGGCCGCGTAAAAATCAAGCATATACTTTGCGTAGTGGGAGCAGCCTTACTTCCTGTGCTGATTCTTTTGGCAATTGCTTCGCATTATTATGATACAAAAACGCATACATCAAAAGATCTTCCGGCCATCTTATCAGTAGGACGTGTGCCTACATGGATCAAACGAATTCAGAATTTCCGTTACTCAGAATCCGGAGAAGGCTCTTACCAGGTGCAGCAGGCCAAGATTGCGATAGCAAGTGGTGGACTCTTTGGAAAAGGTCCGGGAAAAAGTGATCAGAGAAATTTTCTGCCGCATCCTTACAGTGATTTTATTTATGCCATTATCATCGAGGAGTACGGATTGGTGGGAGGTGTGGTGATCATGCTCATTTATATTTTGTTTCTGTATCGAAGTATTCGAATATTCCAGCGATGTCCTTATGCATTCGGCGCTTTCCTCGCGGTAGCATTGAGTTTCACGCTGGTGATACAGGCAATGGTAAACATGGCGGTGAATGTTCATTTATTTCCTACTACCGGAGTTACGTTGCCATTGGTCAGCATGGGAGGTAGCAGTTTATTATTTACGTGTGCTGCTATCGGTATCATATTAAGTGTAGCAAGAAACGTGGAGCAAATGGAAGGAAGGTCAGCCGGGTTAGCGGTAGCAAATGTGGCTGATGAATCAGAAATGAATAAGGAGAGTAAAAAAGAAAGAGAATAAAGGGATGCAGGGAAGTAATACAAATACCAGGGTGATCATAGCCGGAGGCGGTACAGGAGGACATATCTTCCCCGGGCTTGCTATTGCCGGAGCATTGAAGGGGTTGGAACCCGGTATTGAGATTCTTTTTGTAGGCGCCTTAGGAAAAATGGAAATGCAGAAAGTACCTGAGGCCGGTTATGATATTAAAGGAATTGAAATAGCAGGATACAATCGCTCATCGATTCTAAAAAATATCAGCCTTCCTTTTAAGTTGATCAAGAGCTGGTTTCAGGTAAGAGGTATTCTAAAAGATTTCAGGCCGGATGTTGTAATTGGTGTGGGAGGCTATTCCAGTTTTCCTGTATTGCGAGTGGCACAGGCAAAGGGTATTCCCACATTTATCCATGAAAGCAACAGCCTTCCGGGCAAAACAAATATGTGGCTGGGTAAGAAGGTTGTGAAAATATTTGTAGCATCCGAAGGAATGGAAAAATATTTTCCTGCAGCTAAGATTTCTATTTCAGGAAATCCTGTGAGAGAGGCGTTGCGTCAGAAGGTGGACCGGGGAGAAGCATTGAAATTTTTTGGAATGAGCGACGACAAGAAAACAGTGGTGGTGATCGGAGGCAGCCTGGGTGCGCGCAGTATCAATGAAGCAATCATGACTCATTTAGAAATGTTCAGAAGGAACAACCTGCAATTGGTTTGGCAAACCGGAAAAGGATTTTCAATGGATTCGGCAAAGATTGAAGAAGAAACATCAAATATTTGGACCAATGCATTTATCAACAGGATGGAGATGGCGTACAGCGCGGCAGATATAGTGGTAGCACGCGCGGGAGCCATGACCATCGCAGAGTTGATAACCCAACAAAAGGCAAGCATTTTAATACCGTACCCTTTTGCTGCTGAGGATCATCAGACGGTGAATGCGAGGTATCTCGTGGATAGAAAAGCCGCTCTGATGATTCCCGATGCAGAAGCCAAAGAACGACTGGTACCTGCTCTGCTGGATTTGATTGGTGATGAAGATCAGATAAAAGCTATGGAATCAAATATTGCTGCATTGCCACATGGTGATGCGGCAGGGTTTATTGCAAAAGAAATTTTAGGATATATCAATAAGTGAATAACAACCTGACGATATCGAGTGTTTATTTCCTGGGAATTGGAGGCATTGGTATGAGTGCTCTTGCAAGATACTTTTTGCAAAAAGGCGTTGCTGTGAGTGGTTATGATAAATCTCCATCATCTATTACAAATCAACTTAAGGAAGAGGGTGCGTCCATTCACTTCGATGAGGATATTTCATTAATAGACAGGAATGCAGGCCTGGTCGTCTATACCCCTGCTATTCCAAAGGGTCATAAAGAATTGGTTTGGTATCAGAATAATCAATACAATCTTAAGAAAAGGAGTGAAGTGCTTGCAGATATTACCCGAGATGGCCACAATGTTTGTATAGCAGGTACTCATGGCAAGACCACCATTACCGTGATGACATCTTTTCTTCTGAGGCACAGTGGTTTTGGATGCAATGCTTATCTCGGTGGTATTTCCGTAAACTATGACACGAATTATTGGAGCAGTACTAATAATGTGAATGTGGTGGAAGCAGACGAGTATGACCGTAGTTTCCTGAAACTTTCACCTGATACTGCTGTAATCACTGCAATGGATGCCGACCACCTCGATATCTATGGTACAGTAGAGGCGATGCGTGAAGCTTTTCATTCGTTCGCTTTGAATATCAGGGAGGGGGGAATTTTGTTTGAAAGATTCCCTCTGAAAGCACCGGCGGATTTAACATGTAAGCATTACCGTTATTCCCTCCAGAATGATGCTACTGATATCTATGCAGGCAATATCACGATGGAGGAAGGCGGATATCGTTTCTCAGTGAATGGCCCGGGATGGTCTGTGAATAATCTGACGCTGCAGATGGGTGGCATGCACAATGTAGAGAACGCTGTAGTGGCTGTGTCGATAGCTCATGAATTTGGAATTGATGAAAACAAAATAAGAGCTGCAATTGCCGCATTCAAAGGTGTAAAAAGAAGATTTGAATATGTAATCGATGTCAAAGAAGCTACAGGTGCAAAGAACAATGTAGTGTTCATTGATGACTATGCACATCACCCCGAAGAATTGAGGGCCTTGCTGAAAGGGGCACGCAGTCTGTTTAACAATCGCTGGATTACTGTGATATTTCAACCGCATCTCTATACACGTACACGCGACTTGTATAAAGAATTTGCAGAAGTACTGTCCATTGCTAATTCAGTGATCCTGATGCCCATATATCCTGCAAGAGAGTTGCCAATTGATGGCGTAACATCAGAAATGATAGCACGGGAGATAAAAAATTCAAGCGTAAAAATCCTGGACAAGGATCAGTTGCTTCAATGGATAGATGGTGAATATATTCCGGCACTGCCTCATGGTATGGATGGTGATGTATTGATCACGGCAGGTGCAGGAAATATTGATCGGCTGGTAAGCCCGATAAAAGATAAATTATTAAACAATCAACCTCATGCCGGCAGATAAAAAATATCGCATGTCAAAGCTGTTGAAGGTATTCATCATCATGATGTTTACGGCCGGTGTATTGGTGGTAACTGTTGCAGCGATTGGTAATGGTGAAAAAGAAAGGATCGCC
Source organism: uncultured Ginsengibacter sp. (assembly GCA_964526985.1). Taxonomy (GTDB): domain Bacteria; phylum Bacteroidota; class Bacteroidia; order Chitinophagales; family Chitinophagaceae; genus Ginsengibacter. The sequence continues at coordinate 128,520 of CAZGNJ010000005.1, forward strand.
AGCATTAAAATAAATATAAATGAAACTCAAACCTGGCCCTTCGTTACAGAAGCAGACATCATGCAATCGCTTACGAAGGCAGCGGGAAACTCTTTGAAAAACCAACCCATCGGATCGCTGAATCTAACTTCTTTAGAGAATCACTTACTAAAGAACCCCTGGATCAGAAAGGCTGAATTGTTTATCGACAACAATAAGACACTCCGTGTCAGTGTTGAAGAAAGCATACCTGTCGCACGGGTCTTTACTACAGATGACAGATCATTTTATGTTTCTGCTTCGTCTGCAGTATTGCCACTGAGCGACAGGTTTTCAGCCCGCGTACCCGTGTTCACTGATTTTCCTGCCTTCAGGATAAAGCCTGACAGCAGCCTGCTTGCCGCGGTATTTACTTTAGGTTCTTACATCCTCAATGATCCATTCTGGATGTCGCAGATAGATCAGGTATCGATTACTTCAAATGAAAAGTTTGAAATGACTCCTAAACTGGGAAACCAGGTCATCAGGTTTGGAACCAGTGAAGATCATGAAGAAAAATTCAGAAAACTGTTGGCCTTTTATAGGCAGGTGCAGGAATATACCGGGTGGAACAGGTATAAGGTGATTGATCTTCAATTTAAAGGGCAAGTAGTGGCTGAGCGGAGAAATGCTGCAGAAATAAAAGCGGATTCGTTGGCAGCTATCCGCATTATGAAAGATATTATTGAAAATGCAAAGAAGAAAACGAATGACTCTACACAAATTCAATTGCCGGATAATGATGGGCCAGATAAGCCGGTTGTCCGCGTAAATACTCCAAAGACTACGAGTGTACCTCCGAAACCATCCGCAGACTCACAAGAACCTTCTGATTCTGACAACCCCCTTTCTTTATTGAAGGAAGACAATGTGAAAATTGCGGTGAAAGAAACACCTGTAAAAAAGAAGGAAGTAAAGCCCGGAAAAACCGGTAAAGAAGAAACTGAAAAACGTGTACCCAAGGCTGTTATGCCTTCAAAAAATGATAACAATGACTACTGATAACAATACACAAACCATAGCAGGCAACTGCACAAAATCAACAAACATGAACAACGAACAACCCATTATCGTAGGCCTCGACATCGGTACTACAAAAATTGCTGCTATTGCAGGGAGGAAAAATGAATTCGGCAAACTGGAGATTCTCGGATTCGGGCGTGCCAATAGCAACGGCGTACAGCATGGTATGGTTTTGAACATAGATCAAACCATCCGTGCGATACAAACCGCATTGGAAAATTGCCATGCCAGCAACCCTAACCTTCCGGTATCGGAGGTATATGTAGGCATCGCCGGGCATCACATCAAAAGCCTTCAGACAAGAGGAGATATTGTGAGGCAGACTACAGACGATGAAATTTCTCAGTTTGAGATCGATCAACTGGTAAACGATCAATATAAAACTTATATCCCCGCCGGTGACCAGATCATTGATGTGATTCCGCAGGAGTTTACAGTTGATAATTTTCAAAACATACCGGATCCTATCGGATACAGTGGTGTGAAGGTGGGAGCTAATTTTCATATCATCACCGGTGATAAGAATGCTATCAGAAATATCAACCGCAGTGTGGAGAGGGCGGGCTTAAAGATCAAAGACCTTGTATTACAACCACTGGCTTCTGCTGCTGCTGTAATGAGTGATCATGATCTCGAAGCAGGAGTAGCTATTGTAGATATTGGTGGCGGTACCACTGACCTCGCTGTGTTTTACGAAGGAATTCTTAAGCACACTGCTGTTATTCCATTCGGTGGAGAAAATATCACGCTTGATATTAAGAATGGACTGGGCGTATTGAAAACACAGGCAGAACAAATGAAAGTACAGTTTGGAAGTGCACTTGCTGATGAAACCAAATCCAATCAATTTATCACCATACCAGGATTAAGAGGGCTGGCCCCCAAAGAAATCGGAGTGAAAACTCTTGCCAGCATCATACAAGCGCGTATGTCTGAGATCCTTGATTTTGTTTCTTATCATCTCAAACAAATTGGAATGGATCGTGTGCTCAACGGAGGTGTTATTCTCACCGGTGGCGGCTCTCAATTAAAACACCTGATCCAACTCACCGAATATCAAACCGGGTTGAACGCACGCATTGGATTGCCGAATGAACATTTGGCCGCAGGCCACATTGATGAATTGGCAAAGCCGATGTACGCGACTTGTCTTGGGTTGATACTGAAAGGCTACAATGATTATGAGAACAAACGCAAGAAATTCGAAAGAGAATTCAAGAAGCTGCAACCCGACACTGTGGATGAAGTAGTAGCAGAAGAATCCATTGAAGAAGAAAGAAACGCAGTGAAGCCGCGCAAGACTTTGAAGAGTTTTCTCGATAGTTGCAAGAATGGATTGATCGAACTCTTCAAGGAAGAAGAAGACGCGAAATTATAATCTGAAACAAATACACATCATACTTACTAACCAACAAAAAAATAAAGACATGATACAGTTTGATCTGCCCAAAGAGCAATCATCAATTCTGAAAGTGATAGGAATCGGTGGCGGCGGGGGCAATGCCGTAAACCACATGTTCAGCCAGAATATTGAAGGAGTTAATTTTATTATTTGTAATACAGATGCGCAAGCCCTGGCACACAGCAGTGTACCCAACAAGATACAACTCGGGCCACATCTTACGCAAGGGCTTGGCGCGGGTGCCAATCCTGAGATTGGACGCGAAGCTACTCAGGAGAGCCTTGAAGAGATCAAACGTATTCTCGAAGTAAATACCAAGATGGCTTTCATTACAGCCGGAATGGGAGGTGGTACAGGTACAGGTGGAGCGCCTATCATTGCGAAAATCTGTAAAGACCTTGGCATTCTGACCGTAGGTATTGTTACTACTCCCTTTGCTTACGAAGGTAAAAAGAGAATTGCACAGGCCACCCAGGGAATTGAAAACCTGAAAGGGCATGTGGATACATTGCTGGTGATCAGCAATGATAAACTGAGACACCAGTTTGGAAACCTCACGATGAAGGCTGCCTTTTCGAAAGCAGATAATGTATTGGCAACGGCTGCTAAATGTATTACCGATGTGATCAACAGTACAGGACAAATCAATGTGGACTTTGCGGATGTATGTACTGTAATGCGTAATGGAGGTGTGGCGATTCTTGGCAGTTCAGAATGTGAAGGCGAAGATCGTGCGCAAAAAGCTATTGAGCAGGCGCTCAATTCTCCTTTGCTGAATGACAATGACATCAGTGGTGCAAAATGGATTTTGATCAACATCAATTCCGCGGAAGGTGAACATGAATTTACAATGGATGAGGTGGATATTATCCAGAGTTATTTGCTGAGCAAGGCAGGAGAGGGTAGTGATGTGATCCTGGGATTAGGATATGATAACAATCTTGGAAACAAGATCGGCATAACCCTCATAGCTACAGGTTTCGAAAATGAAGAAGAAAAGAAACAAAAGGTTGCTGAGGCCCCCAGAGAAAACAAACCAGAGAAAGAAGTGCTGGAGTTGAAACCTGTAGCTGAAAAAAAGGGATCCATGCAGCCATTATTTCTTTTCGGCCAGGAAGAGACGGAAGAAGTGCCTTTGCCGGAACCCGAACCGGAAGTACAGGAAAATCAGTTGCGCGAAAGTGTTGTAAAAGCTGCGTTGGAAGAAGAGCATGAGTTGCAGATCAGTGAAGAATTAATGCCTGAGATGGCAGGTGCGGATGTAAGCGAGACAGTCGTAGATCTACGAGACGATAGTAGTAAGAATACTGTTGATAAGTTGGGAGAGGATGTTGTCATTTTCGAATTATCTTCGGAAGAAGAAACTGTAAATGAGTTTCCAGACAACTGCCCTGTTGCTGAAATTACAAACAGCAACAACAAAGAAACAAACCCGAACGAACTAAACGACGCTAGCATTCCCTCTTCGTCAGTGGGAGTACCGGTGAAGCCTTCCAGGATCTATGAGGAGGAAACCCCGGTTAGTGAATCTGTATCCTTAGAGAAACTTTCTCCATTGCTGAGTATGGAGCAGGAAGACGAACCTGCCGAAGAAATGCAATTGGTAGAAAAAAATTCCAACAAGGCGGCGGAGTCACGTGAGGAAGAGAAAGTACACCAAACGATGCCCATCATGATGTCTGATGTTGAGGAGCCGTCGATGACGGACGAAGCAGAAGACCTAAGGCGCCGGGCTATGGATCGCATTGCCAAATTAAGGAACCTCTCCTTCAATGTAAAGGCCTCCGATCCTAACAATGAGTTTGAGTCTGTTCCCGCTTACCTCCGCCGCAATATGGAATTGCACAATTCCATTGCCAACGTAGAAAGTTTTTACAGCAGTTACACCATTAAATCTGACGATAATAATAAAGCAGCCATCAGTACGATCAATGTTTACCTGGAAGGTAAAAAGCCTGACTGATGATACAACTTTGTCATTGAGTATTTTTTGTTGTGATGTGTATTGTTACCCCCGGAGCTGTTTCGGGGGTTTTTTTTCGGCAAAATAATTTTATTATCATTTCCCTTCTCTCCATTCATTGTTGCTTCTGTCCATATCAGGAAAAACATGATCAGGATCTATCACTACCTTTTTGATCTTTCTTTTTGTTGCAAAACGGAATGACAATGCCGCGCTTCGCTGCCAAATTTCTACTGGCAATGTTTTTAAAATTTCATTACCATTTTCTTCTATGATCCTGATGGCGACAGGCATGATCATTTTGTCTTTATTGACGATGGAAACAATACATCCTTTTCCCGGATCATTATCTACATAAGTAACATTCGATATCGCCTGGTCTAATTTCCATGTAGTAAAAAACCATTCCTTCCAAAACCAGTTCAGGTCTTCACCGATCACATTATTCATACAGTTGAAGAAGTCATAAGGAGTCGGATGTTTGAATGCCCATGCTTCAGTATATTTTTTAAATGCGACATCGAAGCGCTCCTTCCCAACTATGTGAGAACGCAGTAACTCGAGTCCATAAGCTGTTTTACCGTAGTATTGCCAGTGTTGTGCTACATCCATCGCGTCAGACTGCGTCATGAGTGGGTCTTTGTAATTCATGAACTGTTCATAATCCCTGGAAGCAAAAAAACCTTTTTTGAGAAGATCTGGTGCATTGATATACTCACCCTGATTGAAAGCATCTGTAGCAAGATAGTCAATGAATGTATTGAGTCCTTCGTCCTGCCACATGTATCTTCTTTCATTGCTGCCCACGATCATAGGATACCAATCATGCCCTATTTCGTGAGCCACGAGGAACCATAGCCGCGCATCTTTTTCTCTATAGTCGTCAAAAATCATCCCGGGATACTCCATACCTCCGGTGATGCCTGCACTGCTTACAGCTACATTCCACGGGTATTCGTAATAATTCTTTGAATAAAATTCCATACTCGCTTTCAAAAATTCTGTTGACCGCGACCATGCATCTGTTCCCACGCTTTCCAAAGGATAACATGACATGGCCAAAACCTTTCTGCCTGATGGAACATTGACACGTGCTGCATCCCAGACCATTCCCTTGCCTGCTGCCCACGCTACATCTCTCGAATTAGATATCTTGAAATGCCAGGTCAGATTGCCTTTGGTTGCAGGGCGTGGGCCGGGTTTCCCAGCTTCCTTTTCGTTGATGATCATTACCGTCTTATCACTGGTGGCTGCTTGTTTCAGGCGCTGGATTTGTTGTGTTGTCAATACTTCTTCAGGATTCTGAAGATCGCCCGATCCCCAAACCACCATTGCTGCAGGAGCAGTAATGTAATAATCAAAATTGCCATAGTCTAAGTAGAATTCGCCCTGGCCGAGATAAGGAAGTGTATTCCATCCTTTCACATCATCATACACGCACATACGCGGGTACCATTGTGCTACCTGGTATATGACTCCGTTCTTTGTGTATTGCCTGCCAAACCTTCCTGCTCCATCCATCGGAATACGAAAACTGAATTTCATTTCTATTGACACGATTCCTCCTTTCGGTTTCATAGGTTTCTCCAGGAAAAGTTGCATCCGCGTATCATTGATAATCGGTTGCGCATGGTAAGATTGCGTTCCCTGCACGATGGTAACCGCACCGATCTTAAAACCGCCATCGGGTGTTCCCGTGATATCCGGATGCTCTGACGGATCAGAAAAAAGATAGGAGGCTTTGGAGCCTTCGGCAAAAATATTCTGATCTAGTTGCAACCATAAATAGTCAAGTGCATCAGGACTATTATTCCTGTAAGTGATTTTTACGCTTCCATTGATCGATGTGTCCTTCTCATTCAAGGTAGCGTGGATCACATAGCTGGCGCTGTTTTGCCAGTAGGCATGACCCGGAATTCCTTTGGCAGAGCGGTACTCGTTGCCCGGAGCAACATTGAATGGCTCTGAAAAGAAATCGTGTGGGCGATACCGTGATTCTTTTTTTGGAGTCTGTGCTATTGAAAGCAGGGAGGGGATTAGTAAAAGAAGCAGGCAGGGAATCCTTTGCAACATTTTTTAGAGTAAATGTAGCTCTTTCCTGCACAAAGTTTGTGGCGGCAAACACCCGCTCATTAGCCTGCAGGATGAATAACCGTATTTATTTTGTCAAACCCTTTACCTGTGCCAGCAATTGTTCATCGGTCATATACCCGAGTATTCTCTTCACCACATTTCCTTTCGAATTTAGAACAAGCATTAATGGGTGTGCCTGCACTTTATATTTTTTTGCAAGTGCGATGCCTTCACCTTTTTCTGCATCAATAGAAATGTTTACAAAATTCTTGTTGAATACACTTCCTACTTTATCATCAGTGAATGTAGTCTTCATCAGTAATTTACAAGGTGCACACCAGGTAGCATATACGTTCATGAAAATGAGTTTGTGCTCTTTTTGTGCTTCCTGAAGCGCATGATTGAAGGTGATGTTTTCAAAATGAATTCCCTTTTCAGCAGGAGGAGTAGTCGCTGGTTTACCAGTCCAAAAAATAGCGGTACCTGCAAATGCGAAGATGACTGTAAAAATGGTTAGCCTTTTCATTTTCGATTTCTTTAGTTTGTGAATATGATTCCAATTTCACGAAACTATTCACCACGTAAAGGTAAGCACATTGAGAACCGTGGTTGTTACCAAATCAGGAAAGAAAAGAATCTTGCCGAATCATTTTGCCGGTAATCCGATGCGTCACTATTGCAACAGGTGGCGAACAAAACTAAAATTGTGGCCTTTCTTGAAAGGGGTTTTCCCTTTCAACGTCAATTCATAGTTATGAGCACGGATTGCTTCATAAATGGTCTCATCCTTTACAAATGCGAAATAAGAATCCAGTGGCATGAATGCTGCAAGCTGATCTTTGATACCGGTTATGAAGCGGTATTCAGGATGGAATTCAAGTCCTTTTATTTTACGCAGTAACTCTGTTTTACTTTTCTTATCAAGGAATCCGGAATGGACAAAAACCATGCATCTGAGTTGATCACTACAATTGTAATATTGAACGGGTGTATGAATGTTGAAGACCTCCGGGAACCAAATACTCACCCTTACGGGAGAATTGTCCGTAGAAGGAAAACAAGAAATGATCCAGTACTTGTTTTCATTTTCTATGGGGTCAGGTATGAAATGGGTGATGTAATGCCTGCATACTTTTTTGATAAGCCCTGTCTCTTTCAGTTGTAGTAATTTCTCTAATTTCTTTTCCTTCTTTTCGTCAAAGTCAAACGGTGACAGTGGTTGATGGGAAAGCCCGAATAGATAAGGAACAGGTTGTTTCATTACATGCACGAAGCTATTTTAAATTCTTACAATTACATGATGCGTTTGTAGGCTGGTTTTACTGCCTGGCTCCAACCATTGAAGTAAATAGTTAAAAAAAAAAAGTCCGGCCTGTTAACAGTGCCGGACATGTTATCAACAAGCAAACAAAAACTACTTTACTTTCTTAAATAGGATGATGTACCCGCACAATTCTTTTTGCTTCTTGAAATTGGTAACCTGTACCGCCTTGATGACATGATACGTTGTTTGCTTAGGAATGTATGGATACATGATCACATTGTTTTCAATTCCGTTTTTTCTATACACCACCTGCCTTTCACTCCAGTCATACATTCTTACTTCATAGAGCTTACTCCTTTTATCACCAATGAATGCAAACTGGTACCAGGTGCCTTCAGTAAGTGGAACGATCACCGGCATTTCGTATTCGCTCAACATTGTCATGGTAGCTTCTTTCACTACAATAAATCCTTTTTGGGTAAGGTCTGCTTTCAGGCTGTCGGCCTGTTGGTGTAGCGTGCTGTCGTAGCAGGGTTTTTGAACAATCCTGTCCTGTGCCTGCATGCAGGTAGCCAGGCAAAGAGAAAATACAGTGAAAAAAAGAAATTTTAGTGAGCGGTTTTTCATAGTATTCAGGTATGGATTCGTCAAAGGTTAAGAACGCCCTTTGCAAATTGGAAATTGCCACGCACGTTGTAATTATTTATTCACAGCCGTCAATAGTAATTTCTACAATATATCTTCCTCAATCCTAATTTCTGTGAATATAAATCCCATTGGCCTGTGCAGTGGGAGTTACTGAAATGTCATTGATGCATACATGTGCCGGCAGAGCAGTGCAATACAGAATGATCTCTGCAATATCCTCTCCACTGAGAGGCGTAAATCCTTTGTATGTCGATTTTGCTTTTCCCTCATCTCCCTTGAAACGAACCAAGGAAAACTCAGTATCCACTGCACCCGGTTTGATATTGGTCACTTTGATATTGTGTGCCAGCATATCAATGCGCATAGCTTCGGAAATAGCCTGTACCGCGGTTTTGGTAGCACAATAGACATTTCCGCCTTCATAAACCTGGTCGCCGGCAATAGAGCCAATGTTGATAATATGTCCCGAATTATTTTTTACCATCACAGGCAGCACCGCCTTTGACACATAGAGCAACCCGGTGATGTTTGTTGCTATCATTGTTTCCCAGTCATGCAGGTGTGCTTCATCAAAATGCTCCTTGCCCAATGCAAGTCCTGCATTATTGACCAACACATCAATATTCTTCCATTCCGGAGGCAGATTGTGAATGGCATCAAATACATTCTCCTTCTCACGTACATCGAATGGCAATGAAAATACTTCGATATTGAATTTTTCCTTCAATTCATCCTGCAGTTCTTTCAGAAGATTATCCCTGCGTCCGTTAATGATGATGCGGTCACTATTCTTTGCAAATGCAACGGCACAGGCTCTGCCAATACCTGAAGTGGCGCCCGTGATGAGGATGGTTTTGTTCATGATAGAAGGAGTTTAGTTTTGTTCAAAGTAAGAGCTGAGTTCTGCAGGAGAGGAAATGATGATAAGCTTGTCAACTATTTTGTGATAGAGAAAATTTTCTGATTCTATTTTTTCAAGAAAAGCAACGAGGTGGTCATAAAATCCGGTCGAGTTCACTATGAATATCTTCTTGTCGTGAATGTTGAGTTGATTCCATGTCAGCATTTCGAAAAATTCATCCATCGTACCATAGCCTCCGGGCAGTATGAGGGCAGCATCGCATTTTTCATACAGTAGTTTTTTTCGTGTGTGCATGTCCGGTACTTCCACCATTTCTGTGAGTCCGTTGTGGGAATGTTCTATACCTGCTAATATTTCAGGCATGATGCCGATTACTTTTCCGTTCTTTTCCAGCACAGCATTGGCGATAGCCCCCATCATCCCTTTGTTGCCGCCTCCATACACCAGCGTGATGTTTCTTGCAGCGAGCAGGTGCCCCAATGCGACCGCATGTTCACAATATATAGCGTTATTGCCTGTCTTTGATCCGCAAAAAACCGTGAGGTTCTTAATTTTCATGTTTATATTTACCCTTAAAAAATTTCAAGGGTTAAAAGTAATAACTCTCTATTAATTCAACCTTTATCTTTTATCTTATGTCACCAACAGTGCTGCTTTCATTTATTATAGGATATTTTTTGATGCTCATAGTGGTCTCTTACCTCACCTCACGTAAATCATCCGACAATGAGACTTTCTTTATTGCGAACCGCTCATCTAAATGGTACCTGGTAGCATTCGGTATGATCGGCACAGCATTGAGCGGTGTTACTTTTATTTCTGTTCCGGGAGAGGTGGGCAATGCCGCAGGTTCACAGTTCCGGTATTTTCAATTTGTATTGGGCAATGCAGTCGGATATTTTATTGTAGCTTTTATTTTGCTGCCGCTCTATTACAGGATGCATCTCATTTCTATTTACGAAGTGATCAAGAGGACGTTGGGGAATGTAAGCCACAAGACTGCAGCAGCTATCTTCTTAGTATCGCGTACCATAGGTTCTGCATTCCGGCTGTACCTGGTGGCTATTGTATTGCAGCGATTCATTTTTGATGAGATGGGGGTACCCTTCTGGCTTACGATTGTGATTTGTCTCGTGCTGATATGGGGTTATACTTTCAAAGGAGGACTGAAAACGATCATTATTACGGATACACTCCAGACTGTTTTTCTTGTAGCTTCCGTATTTCTCTCCATCTATTTTATTATGGACAGTCTCCACATGAATATCGGCGAAGCTTTTGATTCGATTAAAAACAGTCATTACTCGAAAATATTTTTTACAGATGATTTTATCACAAACAAATTTCATTTCAGTAAACAATTCATCGGAGGCATTTTTGTAACGATAGGAATGTTTGGTCTCGATCAGGATTTGATGCAGAAGAACCTGAGTTGTAAAAACCTGAAAGAAGCTCAGAAAAACATGTTGAGTTTTACAGGCATATTTGTCATCATCAATTTGTTTTTCCTGAGCGTGGGAGCATTACTTTACATCTATGCTTCCAAAGAAGGGATTGCTGTTCCATTAGATCACGCGACCAACCTGCCCAGGACAGATTATCTCTTTCCTGAGATTGCACTAAATCATTTCAAAGGATTGCCGGCTGTTGTGTTTATGCTTGGCCTTACAGCTGCTACATTTGCTACCACTGATTCCGGTCTTACTTCGCTTACCACTTCCTTCTGCGTGGACTTCCTGAATTTTGGAAGTAAGAAACAAAGTGAGAAGGCGTTGGTGCGCACGCGAACGATCGTGCACATCTTCTTTTCTTTGCTGATATTGGTAGTGATTCTTCTTTTCAATGCCATCAATAATGCAGCAGTGGTAACGGCGATTTTTAAAGTGGCCACGTACACCTATGGCCCATTGATTGGGTTATTTGCATTTGTATTGTATGCTAAAGGGCGATATGCTTTTGATAAGATGACGCCCATTATATGTATCGCGGCTCCTTTGATTACTTATTTTATTGATGCCTATTCGAAGCAGTTGTTTTTTGGTTACGTTTTTGCAGAAGAACTGATCATTGTAAACGGGTTGCTTACATTCATCGGGTTGGTATTATTTTCTAAAAAGAAAGTGGCCAATCTACAAAAGGTTTCCAATGCAATTTCTTAGTGAACAGGCAGAGCAGTATGTAAAGCAATTCAGCGAGCCTGTGGATGCATTGTTGCAGGAGGTGGAATCGTTTACTATAGCCCATAGGGGAGCACACATTACCATGCTTAGTGGATCTGTGCAGGGGAGGATATTGGAGAGCATCAGCAGAATGAAACGGCCTCTCAACATACTTGAAATTGGCACCTTCACGGGTTACAGCGCTTTGTGCCTTGCTAAAGGATTACCGCCGGAAGGCAGGCTGCATACCATTGAATTAAGGGATGCAGACGCTGATGTAGCTGAGAAATTTTTTGCAAAGTCTTTACATGCCAGGCAGATAATTTTGCACAGGGGTAATGCGTTAGACATCATTCCTGCTTTAGGACAGAAGTGGGATTTGGTTTTTATAGATGCGGACAAAGTGAATTATATTAATTATTACGAGTTAACTTTACCGCTTCTGAATGATGATGGGGTGATACTTGCGGACAACGTGTTATTTCACGGCGAAGTACTGGAAGACCCGGTCAAAGGGAAAAATGCCGTAGCCATCCATGCTTTCAACAGGCATGTGGCAGCAGACGAAAGGGTACAGCAGGTGCTGCTGACAGTGAGAGACGGATTGATGGTAATAATGAAAAAATAATTTTTTAATAGCCCTCATGGCAAAACTGTTTTTGTTTCTTGTTTGTTTGATCCCTTCATTGAGAGGAGTGTGCCAGCGCATGACACCCCAGGATTATATTGACAAGTACAAAGACCTGGCTGTGTCAGAGATGAAACGTTCCGGCGTACCTGCTGCCATTACATTGGCCCAGGGAATACTCGAAACAGAATCCGGCAATAGTGATCTGTTGAAACGTTCCAACAATCATTTCGGCATAAAATGCAAGAGCAACTGGACAGGCCCTACGGTAAGTCATGATGATGATGCACGGGATGAGTGTTTCAGGGCTTATGATAATGCGGAAGCCTCTTACAGGGACCATTCGGATTTCCTTCGTAACAGTGACAGGTATGCGTTTTTATTCGATCTCGATCCTACAGATTATAAAGGTTGGGCTTATGGATTAAAGAAAGCAGGCTATGCTACGAATATTAAATATGCTAACACCCTGATTGACTTTATAGAGAAGTATAACCTGGAGCAATATACGCTTGCAGGCATGCTGCGTGGACTGCAGGGGGATGAATATCAGATAGCACGGGGAGATGCCGGGCCGGAAAAAACACTACCCGCACCATCTGATATAGTACCATCCAATAGCTGGATCATCTTCAAGGTGAATCATACAAAAGCTATCAATGCGGATGCCGGCACTTCGTTACTCGCTATTGCAGATAAATTTCATTTGCGTCTTTCAAAACTGTTAGAATACAACGATCTGGAATCAGATGGAATTCTGCAAAATACCCAGATCATTTTCCTGGAGAAGAAACCTGTTTCAGGATCACAGCCATCTGTTACGCTGAGTTCTGAAAAATCAGCTTACCTGGTATCGCAGGAAAACGGAATCCAGTTGGTGTCGCTGTGCACATACAACAACCTGGAAAGATCTGCCAACATTACCGCAGGCACTACTGTGTATCTGCAACCGAAGCCCAATGTTCAGGTAAGTTCATTGGATAAGGAGACTTCTGTTTACCACGTAGTAGCTCCGAAGGAAGGCCTCTATGGTATTTCAAAAAAATATGGAGTAACTGTTAGCGAGATCAGGGAATGGAATGGTCTGCCGAACAATAAATTACAAACAGGACAAAAACTACTGATACATCCATGAGTGATATCATCAAGGTGCATGACAAGGAATTTGTACCCTACATCAGTGCACAGGAAATCGATGGACAAATACAACGCATAGCGGATGAACTTAAAAGGGATTATGATGGCAGAAAACCTCTTTTCATTTCCATACTGAATGGTTC
>CAZGNJ010000006.1:0-19406 GCA_964526985.1 uncultured Ginsengibacter sp.
ACAAAAGTTCAATAGAATTACAAATGTTTAACCTTGCACAAATGTTCAATCGAAGCCATTCAGCCCCGCTTTTGGCAATACCGTGTTAGCGGTTCGGTTTTTTTGTTTATGTCGTCCAATTTACGGAAATTTTATGTCGCCTTTTTCGTTTATTAAATTCCATTCGTTTTTGTTTATTGTTGCCGTGTCGATTTTTGTCGGTAAAACCCAATATTTCAAAAACGGTTTTATTTCAACTGTTCTTTGTCCGCCATAACCAAAAGCACCAATGTCGTAAAGTTGTTCTTTAATTTCTCTGTTGTCTGTCTTGTGTTTGTAGATTGTCGTTACAGTTGTCCACGCACCAAAACCAAATGCAAAAATCATAAATAATTGTCCGACTAAACATAAAATTGAAGTTAGAGCAGTCAATATGCCAAAAATCCAATTTTTTGTCTTTGAGTTTTCCTTTTTTAATGTTCCAAAAAGTGACAGCAAAACAGCAATAGGAAGTCCTTGAATAATTGTGTCGTAAAATTTGTGTTGTAATTTAAAGTCAGCAAATTCGTAAGGCAAGATTTGTCCAACTGTCAATGTGAAAATTGTCAGTCCGATAAAAACTATTGCTGCCCAAAAAATTGTCTTTTTAATTACTTGCATTTCTCATTTCATATTAACCTTCTTCTCGCCATTTTTTCGTCTTTGAGTTGTAAATTTTGGAAGCCCCTAAACCCAAGCCATACCAAATTTCATACTCGTCTTCACTTTTCTTTACATAAAATGAAAGATGGTCTTGATTATCGTCTATACCAACTTCCGTTACGTTTTCAGGTAGTTTTCCTGTTTCTTGTCTATACGCTTCAACTTTTTCAATAATCATTTCAGCGTGTTTTTCTCGTTCGCAAAGAAGTCCGCAACAACCGCTAAGAAAAAATAAAATTGTCAATATGATTATTCCCTGTTTCACTTTTTTCGTCTGTAATGTATGTTATTGGTGGGTCGTCCTAAACTGACCGCTAACGTCCACGCATTTATGCAGGACTGGAAATAGAATTCCTTTTGCCCGGAACCGTAGCCAAATTTATAACTAAAAGTTCATTGTTATTACTATCGCTCAATAAAGTTTTTTCAGCCGGGACTGCTGCTGAAAGATGCACCACTGCTCATTGTCAGCACTTCAGCCAGGCTTGCATAAATGCGAATGTTGCCTGCAGCCTAATTAGAGTTTATTATCTTTCTTTGTTCACCCGAACTTTTCATCGAATTAATCATTTCATTTAGACCATGAAGTAATTCTATTCAAGGTTGTGGCAGGGTATTCATTTCTATAAATTGTTTTCACGTTACTTACTCTTCCTTTTTCCATTACGAGCTGTCCATCCCAGTTTCTGCCTTGCAGAGTTATGTTGAACTTTTTCATGCCTGTCTCGTTTTGCCTTATAGTTACCAGTAGATTGCTTTTTTGGTCTATGGGTCATAATACGCAATTAATTTTTTCTAAAAATATAAACAGAAGGTTTAATAATGGATATGATGTACACAAGTTTTATTACCGCATTCCTTACAGCGTAAATAGTAATAATAATCTGTAGAGAGAAAAGAGCTCGTTCTCTCTCGAATCCATCTCTGTGAAGTTGTCTTTTTGCAAACGGAACAAAAGTCTTCTTCTTTTTCGCCTATTTTAGCGTCAAATTCGTCTTTTCTATCATTGTTGTCTGACATATGTATTTATTTATTTACCTACTCTGTCAATATGCGGTTTTCGGTTTCTCCGTTTTTGTATTTATGTAGACTTCGTTGTGATTCAAATAAAATATCATTTCTTTCAAATGTGCTTATTTATTAATTTTCTCCTTATGTTCTATATAGAAATTCGCTTTTTGTATTATTGTTAATAGTATGCCCGTCATTATGGGTTGCAGGCAACGCGCTAATTTATGATATTATACGCTACTACACAAAAAAATGCACTATTGAAAACCAGTCACATATCGTTATACTTTTTGTATTGTCGTTAGTACAATCCGATTTGTAAATAATTACAATATGTTACCACTCGATATCCTCTTTCTTCCACAAATCATCAAACGGGCTCACTATATTTACCAGCCGCTCTTTACTCACATGCAGGTATCGCTCCGTGGTCTTTATGTTGAAATGGCCTAACAAATCCTTGATGTATTTAATATCCGTTCCCTTTTCCAGCAGGTGCGTGGCAAAACTGTGCCTCAGACTGTGTATCCCAACCTCTTTCTTTATCCCGGCCGCCTTTTTTGCATTTGAAAATATTTGCTGTACCGTCCGTGTCGGGTAGGCTGATAATGTCTGTTCAGATTCAAACAGGAAGACTTTTGGTCGGGGTTTATATTCTGAAATGTAGTTTCTCAATAAATCTAAAAGTACCGGGCTTAAATTCACATACCGGTCTTTCTTGCCTTTGGCCCGCTCTATGAAAATCTGCATTCGCTTGCTGTCAATATCTGCCAGTTTCAGGTTCACTATCTCGCTTACACGCAATCCCGCACTATATGCGGTAAAGAGCATGGCCTTATGTTTCTTATTCGACAATGCATTGAATAGTTTTCTTATTTCTGTCTCATTCAGGAGTTTTGGTAACAGTTGTGCTCTTTTAGGCCTTGGTATATCCCAAAAAAACTTTTCACGCTTCAATATTTGCTCATAATAAAACTTTAAAGCATTAATCCTGCTGTGCAAGGTATTCTCCGACAAGTGAAGCGTATTGTAGCAATACTCCAGGTAATCCTTCACGCGTTGCTCAGTCATCGAGGCTGCGGGTATATTCTTTATCGTGTTCAGAAACTGTATAAACTCATTGGTATAGGTGCGTGCTGTAGAAGGGCTATAACCTTTCAGCACCAACCGTTGTTTAAATTTTTCCAAAGCTTCGATATTAGCTGCACTGGTAGCCGGTGTGGACTTTGGGCTTTGCTGCGTTGATCCCCCGGGGATGGATTTCTCAGACACCGGTATGGAGGTGGTTGGCAAAAATTTTTCTTTTCTTTCCCTGAGAAATGATCTCAGAGGTTCCTTGTCGATGATCGCCTTTCCCTGCAGCAAATGAGTCAGGTTCTTGTAATTATCTTCATCCATAGGCACGTACCAGCACTTGTGGGTGCGGCTCCAGGTAGCATTGCCTTTTCTCTGCACCAGGTTTTGCAGTTCCCTGTTTTGGGAAAAATAAATTCCGATACAATTCTTCTCCCGATGATACAGCGGCCTCAATACAATTTGTTCCATATCGTGAATGTACTAATGATTCTAAATATCGTAAATCCACACGGTGCAGCCCGCTTCTATTTCTCCTTACCCTTCCGGATCTATCTTTCCTTCCTTCAATATCTGGTCTATATCCCGCTTGTCGTCAATGATTCCCTTCGCTTCCAGCATGCGCATTTCTTTGGCGTCTTTCAAAAATGCAGAAGCAAAGATGAATTCATTCAGCCGTTCGTGCCTGCTGAATACAAGTTCTTTGCTGGAGCCTTGCCAGGCTTTTTCGCCGTTGTCTAAATACAGGATGTTCTCACCGATCTCCATCACACTGTTCATATCGTGAGTGTTGATGATGGTGGTGATGTTGTTTTCTTTCGTGATCTCATGGATCAGTTTATCTATAAGCATAGACGTGCGCGGATCCAGTCCCGAGTTGGGTTCGTCACAAAAAAGAAATTTTGGTTTCAGTACGATGGCCCGGGCAATACCTACTCTCTTTTTCATACCTCCGCTGATCTCGTCTGGCAGTTTATTATTGGTACCTCCGAGGTTTACTCGCTCCAATACAAAATTGACACGGTCCAGTTTTTCCTTTCTGCTCCAGTTGGTAAACATGTCCAGCGGAAACATCACATTCTGTTCCACATTCATACTATCAAATAGTGCCGACCCCTGGAATAGCATTCCGATCTGCTGGCGCAATTCTTTTTTTTCTTCCGAACCTAACCGGTTAAAAATTTTATCATCAAAAATGATATTGCCTTCATCCACCTCCAGCAATCCCACCATACATTTTTGCAATACCGTTTTGCCACTGCCGCTGGTGCCGATGATGAGGTTGGTCTTACCGGTTTCAAAAACAAAATCAATTCCCTTCAGTACTTCTTTGTCTTCAAATGATTTCCGGATATTTTCTATTTTGACCATGAGGTAAATGTCATTTTAATAGTAACTGTTACAATAGGAAATAAGCAATGAGATAATCAGCTATCAGTATCATGATACAACTGGCGATAACCGCAGACGTACTGGCCCTGCCGATCTGGAGTGCGCCTCCCTTGACATAATATCCAAAATAACCCGCCACACTGCTGATGATAAACGCGAATGAATATGCTTTTGCCAAACCGATCCATACATTTTTGGCAACAAATCCATCCAGCAATCCCCTGTCAAACTCCTGAGCGGAAATGATACCTCCCAACACGCCGGCCAAACGGCCTCCATATATCCCCAGCACCATCGCAAGTATTACCAATAAAGGAATCGTAAGTAACGCACCTAATATTTTGGGACCAATAAGATAACTCTTCGTGTTGATGCCCATGATCTCTAACGCGTCTATCTGCTCACTCACGCGCATGTTTCCCAATTCACTGGCTATCTTACTCCCAACCACACCGGCAAGGACGATACAAATCAATGTCGGTGCAAACTCCAGCAGTACGGTATCTCTCACGATGAGCGCGATGGTCTCTTTCGAAATCAACGGACTCACCAACTGGTAAGCCGTTTGTACCGCGCTCACCGCTCCCATGAATAAAGAGATGATCACAACAATACCTAATGATCCAAACCCGATCTCGACTGACTGGTGCATAAATTCCTTCCAGTACATTTTGAAATTTTCTGGCTTATGAAACATCCCTCTCAGCATGAGAAGGTACTTGCCAAACGATGTGAATATATGCATGTCTTCGGGTTGGGGATATTATTCAGAAGTTTTTTTACGTTTCCACCGGCTTCTCTTTTGTGGCTCCTCTCCTATCGGGTCTATGCCTCTGCTTCTCGACTGTGCGTCGAGCACGGCTATGATCACCATGTTATAAATACTTCTTACCTGGCTGCCCAATTGCAATACATGTACCGGTTTGTTCAGGCCAATCAGTATCGGGCCTACCGCTTCGGCGCCACCAATTTCCTGCAATAAATTGTACGTTACATTACCTGCTGCCAGGTTTGGAAATATCAGCACGTTCACATCTTTATTGGCCAGCGGGCTGAAAGGATAGTTGTCTTTCAGAATATTTTTGTTGAAGGCCACATTCGCCTGCATCTCTCCGTCCACAATCAGTTGCGGGTCTTTTTCTTTTACGATCTGTGTAGCCCTCGCCACCATTCTCGCCTCCGGCGAATTGCTGCTGCCAAAATTGGCATAGCTCAGCATGGCTACCACCGGGGTGATGCCAAATGAACGTACTTCGCGCGCGACCATCAATGTGATCTCTGCCAGTTCCTCGGCAGTAGGATTGAAGTTCACCGTGGTGTCAGCAAGAAACAGCGGCCCTTTGCGCGACATGATGATGTACATACCGGCAATTTTATTGACGCCGGGCTCCAGTCCTATGGTCTGGATAGCGGGTCGCACAGTATCAGGATAATTTTTTGACAGCCCTGAGATCATGGCATCAGCTTCCCCGTTCTCTACCATCATGCATCCGAAATAGTTGCGGTCTTTCATGATTCGGATGGACTCATAATGATTGAAACCTTTGCGTTGTCTTTTCTCAAAAAACTTTTCTCCGTATTCCTTCCGCTTATCAGCCGTTTCATCTCCCTTCGGATCTATCACCGGCATACCGGTAAGGTCGATACCATTGGCCTCTGCTATCTGTTTGATCTTTTCTGCGCTTCCTAACAGTATTGGGTATGCGACACCTTCTTCCAGCGCCAATTGCGCGGTGCGCAGTATTTTCTGATTTTCCGCTTCCGCGAAAACGATTCTCTTGGGATCCTGCCTTGCCTGTGCACCGGCCATACGCAATAGCTGGTTGTCGATACCGAGCCGTTGATTCAGGGAATTTTCATATTCTTCCCAATCGGTAATGTGGTGCCGGGCCACACCACTTTCCATAGCAGCCATTGCTACCGCAGGCGCTACGGTGGAGAGTAACCGGTTATCCAGCGGTTTGGGAATAATATAATCTGGCCCGTAAACCATATTCTTTTCATTATATGCCTTCATCACGATGTCGGGCACAGGCGATTTGGTCAATTGAGCCAATGCCTTTACAGCCGCGAGTTTCATGGCTTCGTTGATCTGCGTAGCTCTCACGTCCAGTGCACCACGAAAGATGTAGGGAAATCCCAATACATTATTCACCTGATTAGGATAATCACTTCTGCCGGTAGCCATGATCACATCTTTGCGTGCTCCTGTAGCCTCTTCATAACTGATCTCAGGATCCGGATTAGCCATCGCGAAAACAATCGGGTTCTTAGCCATGCCCTTCACCATTTCCCCGGTCACTACATTGCCTACGCTCAGCCCGATAAAGACATCTGCACCTTTCAGCGCTTTTCCGAGAGTGAGGTCTTTCCTCGTAGTAGTTGCAAACTTCTTTTTAGTATCTCCATATTCCTCCCTGTCTCTGTACAATACGCCTTTACGATCGAAGAGAATAAAATTTTCAGGCCGCGCACCTATGGCTACATACAATTGTACACAAGCCATAGCTGCGGCTCCCGCACCATTTACCACAAAAGTGGCTTTCTCTATTTTCTTCTTCTGAATATCGAGTGCATTGATAAGCGCGGCAGCACTGATGATGGCTGTACCATGCTGATCATCGTGCATAACGGGAATGTTCAAACGTTTTTTCAGTTCCTGTTCGATATAAAAACACTCCGGCGCTTTGATGTCTTCCAGGTTAATGCCGCCGAAGGTAGGTTCCAGTGCAGCTACGATGTCCACAATTTTTTGAGGATCTGTCTCATTGATCTCGATATCAAACACATCGATATCAGCAAATATTTTGAATAGCACACCCTTACCTTCCATCACCGGTTTGCCTGCAAGGGCGCCGATATTTCCCAATCCCAAAACAGCAGTACCATTACTGATCACTGCTACGAGGTTGCCTTTGGCAGTGTATTGATACGCCGCGTCTGCATTGGCTTCTATCTCAAGACAGGGTACCGCCACTCCGGGAGAATAAGCCAGTGAAAGGTCACGCTGCGTTTTGGTAGCTTTTGTAGGTATCACTTCTATCTTTCCTGGGCGTCCCTTGGAGTGGTATTCAAGCGCCTGGTCTTTTCGAATTGCTTTTGACATATCAGGTTATTTTACGGCAGCAAATTTAACTGCACGTATTTTTTATTGAAAGTAAAGATAATTAATCAGTAAGAGGTAACCGGCATGATGCACCCAGCCAGGCCATCATTCCGGCTCCTGATTCGATAGCATTTTCATCTATATTAAATGTAGCAGTATGCACACCGCTGGTGATTCCGCGCCCGGTATTGCTGACGCCGAGCCGATAAAAGCAGGCCGGTATCTTATGAGAATAGTAGGCAAAGTCCTCCGCTCCCATGCGCATTTCTGTTTCACTTACATTCTCATCTCCCGCAAACTCAACAGCCTTTTCGCTCGCAATTTTAGTCAATGCTTCATTGTTGATGAGGAATGGATAACCAACATCCACCAGCACTTCTACCTCCACCCCATGCACAGCCGCGGTATGGGTACACACTTCACGAATCAATTGATGCGCATTGAACCGCCATTCTTCATTCATGGCCCGGAATGTTCCCATCAGCTTTACTTCCGAAGGAATGACATTGGTAGTATTACCTCCGGTGAATGAAGTGATTGAAAGCACGGATGGATTCAACGGATCATTTCTCCTGCTGATAATTTGCTGAAGAGAAACGATCATCTGGCTGGCAGCAAGAATGGTATCGCCTGTAAGATGTGGTGCAGCGGCATGGCCTCCCCTGCTTCTGATGGTAATATATAATTCGTCAGCACTCGCCATAGCCTTACCCGCCCGAAAACTGAATTTGCCGACAGGCAATCCCGGATGCACGTGCAATCCAAAGATGGCCGCCGGTGCCGGATTTTCCAATACACCTTCATTGATCATCAGGCTGGCACCACCCGGATTTTTTTCTTCTCCCGGTTGAAAGATCAATTTGATGGTTCCTTCCCATTCATTTTTCAACTCATTCAGGATTCTTGCTGCTCCTAACAGGCAGGTGGTATGCACATCGTGACCGCAGGCATGCATTACACCTTTGTTTTGCGAAACATAATCCACTTCATTAGCCTCCACGATCGGTAACGCATCTATATCTGCACGTAGTGCAATGGTTTGCGAATGCGGATTCTTTCCTTCGATGATGCCGACTACTCCTGTTTGAGCCATTACCTTAAAAGGAATATCCAATGCCTTCAATTGTGCCTGTATGTATTTCGAAGTTTCAAACTCCAGGTAACTCAACTCAGGATGGGAATGGATGTGCCGGCGAATGGATACCAACTCATCCTTATACTTGTGAGAAAGGTCTTTGATTTTTTGCAACAGCATGATGCAAAAGTAATCCGAAATGAAAACTTAAAACAAAATAGAAACTAACATGTGCATTTCAAATTTTTTCATGTGTTGGATCGTGATTGGTAGTTCATTATTTAATCACGCTTTCCAGGTTGCGTTACTAACATTAATGTCTTATTTGATTGGATAAATCCAATGTACGTGCAGGCATTTATATGGGCAATCGGGATACAGCGTGTGTATCTTTTTGAAAGGTAATACCATCAATAGTTATTAAACAGCCCAAAAGTTATACTTGATTCGAAACTAATTTCAATCAGATCCGGTTGCTATCGGATGGGATGCGCCCATTGTATTTGACCTTAGTAGATGTTGTTTACCTGTTTTTTTTGACCTTATTACCTTATTGAACACAGGCCTAAATAATAAGGTAATAAGGTAGCAAGGATCGTGCGTTCATTTATCTACTAAGGTTTGATTCCAATGCACAAAACCTTTATTATTCAATATAAACAACTCATATAATATCGAATACAGCGGTTGCCTGAGTTCTTAAATTATTCAATACTGACGGAGTGTTCAGCAAATAATACCAGGTTTATTAATAAGGCGGTGCAAACGCTTCTGGTATCATGCCGGTATAATAGCCGTTTAGGTCAACATGTCCTGAAAGCAGAGCGAATCGGGGATGAAATTGGACTATTACGAATGTATAACCGGCACGAATTTATTTTCGATGGGAGAAATCATTATTAAATTCAAAAGTATTCATCACCACTTCAAATGAATGGTGACACTACCTTATAAACTGCAACAATTTCAAAAATATCCACCCATCTTCGTGCCTTCGTGACTCCGTGGCCTAACTTATAAACTGCAACAATTTCAAAGGTATCTGCACGCGTGAAAAAACCGGGTAGAACATAATCCGGTAATGCAAATCTTACTTTAGTATTTCCTGCCTCATACTCTCAGGGTCAAAATCCCGTCCGGGGTTGATCTCTATTGTTTCATCGAGCAGGTAGATCGTAGCGCCACCGAGCATCTTACTGATCTTCTTTTGATACTCCTGTGCTTCTTCTTTAGTGCGGAAGTTGCCAAACTTCAACCTGATGTACGGATTGGCAAACCACATATAAGGTTTTTGTTCAGGAAATTTTTGCAGCAACTCTGTCCTCACTTTAAAGGCATAATTTTTATCGCTGGTATTGAGGATCATCAGTCGATAGCCTTTTGTAAAACGAGCTTTGTACTTCAGGATTTCAGTGTTCACATCCTTTTCGCGGTTTTGAATCATATTCATTCGATAGTCCTTGTACACAACAATCCCGTTGGCAAGCGTGTCGGAAGTTTGCGCAGAGCCTTGCAAGACAATAATTGAAAGGAAGAATATCAAAATTGTTTTCATGTTCTAAAGAGTAGTTTCTGATCCTGCAGGTTGCAATCAATTATTTTTTTCAAAAAAGACTTTGCTTTCTTCGAAAATGTCTATGCTGGTGCTGCACCCGATCCTGTTGGCCCCCGCATTGATCATTTCCTTGGCAAATGAAAACGAACGGATACCGCCACTGGCTTTGATCTTTACCTGGTCGGCCAGGTGTGCCCTGATCTGTTGAACTGCATGAATGCTGGCTCCCTTTTCGGCAAAGCCGGTAGAAGTCTTTACATAATCGACTCCTGCCGCCCCATAAATATCGCAACACTTAATGATCTCTTCATCGGTGAGCATTCCACTTTCTATGATAACCGTTAGATCTTTATTCTTTTCTCTGGCGATCGGCATGATGATATTG
This sequence comes from uncultured Ginsengibacter sp., assembly GCA_964526985.1. Taxonomy (GTDB): domain Bacteria; phylum Bacteroidota; class Bacteroidia; order Chitinophagales; family Chitinophagaceae; genus Ginsengibacter. The sequence goes on from CAZGNJ010000006.1 coordinate 10,280, forward strand.
ATCTCATTGGCAAGAAACGTCCAGTCATTATTTTTAACGGCTGCTACATTGATGACCATTTCCACCTCATCTGCTCCATCTACTATAGCGAGCACCAACTCTGCCACCTTTGCTTCGATAGCACAATATCCATACGGAAAACCAACGACTGTACAAACCTTCACATCGGTTCCGGTTAGAAATTCTTTCGCCTTCTTTACATACAATGGTGGTATGCATACAGCGCTGAAGCCGAATTGCCGTGCCTCATTACACACGCTTTCTACTTCGCTGATAGTTGTTGTTTGCCTGAGAATGGTATGATCTATATATCGTGCTATGTTCATTATATGCCGTTTAAAAAAAAATGAAGATAGTGATTAAAGTAATTTTTATCTTCCATGCTTAAATAAATTAACGCCATGAGAAGAAAAACCAGCCGTTCATTCTATTTTTTGCTATTTCTTTCATTCATCACCAACAGTCTTATCGCACAAAAAACTTTTCCGGTAAACGGGATTGCCGATCCGCGCGAAACAGTTTATGCATTTACCAATGCTACCATCGTGCAGGACGCTGATCATACTTTGGAAAAGGCGACCCTGCTGATACAAAAAGACAAGATCATAGGAGTGGGTACTAACATCACAGTTCCGTCCTATGCAGTTGTCATCGACTGTTCGGGAAAATATTTATATCCTTCATTCATTGACCTGTACAGCGATTATGGAGTGCCTGCCCCGAAGCGGGAAGGAGGTGGATTCAATTTCAACGCACCTTCGCAACTCACTTCTAATACCAAAGGTGCTTATTCGTGGAATCAGGCTCTGAAACCGGAAGTGAATGCTTCCGACTTGTTTACCATGAATGATAAAGACGCTGATACCTGGCGCAACGCAGGGTTTGGCTCTGTACTTACTCACCAACACGATGGTATAGCCAGAGGCTCAGGAGTATTTGTTTCACTGGCCAATACCTCTGACAATTTTGTATTGCTGAAAAAGAAAGCATCAGCGCATTACTCTTTTAGCAAGGGCACTTCCACACAATCTTATCCTACCTCAATTATGGGATCTATCGCATTGCTTCGCCAGGCATACTTAGATGCCGATTGGTACAAGAGCCTGCCTGCCGGCAAGCCGGGTGAAGGAGAAAACCTCAGCCTCGAAGCATGGAATCAATTACAAAGCCTTCCCCAGATATTTGAAGCCAATGACAAATGGAATTGCGTAAGAGCTAACAGGATCGCCGATGAGTTTGGCAAAAAATATATTATCAAAGCAGGCGGCAATGAATACCAGCGCATCAATGAAATGGCAAATACACATGCATCTTTTATTCTGCCGCTCAATTTCCCAAAACCGATGGATGTGGAAGATCCGAATGATGCACGCTATGTATCGCTCGGTGATCTGAAAAACTGGGAAATGGCACCGGGAAATCCTGCTGCATTCGAAAAAGCAAATATCAACTTCTGTCTCACGGCAGATGGCCTGAAAGACGGTAAAACATTTTTTGCCGATCTGAAAAAAGCCATTGAATCAGGCTTGTCAGAAAAAACAGCATTGAATGCCCTGACAAAAAACCCGGCGCAGATGATCAGCGTTTACGACGAAGTAGGAAGCCTTGAAACAGGTAAGCTGGCAAACTTTATCATCACCGACAAACCTGTATTTGATGATGGCACCATCATTCTTCAAAACTGGATACAGGGCAATCAATATGACCTGCACCCTGAATCATGGAAACCATTATCTGCTACTTACCAATTAGTGATTACAGATGCAGCCGGTGGTAAAACGCAATACACGCTGGATGTAAAAAGCAAAAGCAGTGCAAGTGTAATTTCTACCGATACATTGTCTGCAAAATTTTCCAATAACGGTAGCCTGATGCAATTGAGCTTTTCGCCGGTGAAAGAAAAAAAAGCTGCTAAGCCGGACGTATCCAAAAATGAAAAGCCAAAAGGAATGAATCCATCCGGTGAAAGGAAAATGCCAACTGCTTCCAAAACACCTCAGATCAGGTTGAGTGGAACCGGCACCGGAGATGTATGGCAAGGCAACGGCACAGATACCATAGGAAATCCTGTATTGTGGACTGCCACTCTCATCAAACAGACGGCACCCAAACCATTGAAAAAGGATCAAAAGAAAAAGAATGATATTGTATCAACAGTTACCTATCCTTTCGGCGCTTATGGCTGGGACAAAATGCCTGAGCAAAAAGATATTCTCATCAAGAATGCTACTGTGTGGACTTCAGAAAAAGAGGGCATCTTGAAAAATACTGATGTATTGGTAAAGAAAGGAAAGATCGCGGCCATAGGTCAGAATCTGAAAGCCAATGCAGCTATAGTGATAGATGGTACGGGAATGCATCTGACACCCGGTATCATTGACGAACATTCACACATCGCTGCCCAATCCATTAATGAAGGCGGTCAATCTGTTACTTCTGAAGTACGTATTGGCGATAACCTGAATCCTGATGACATCAATATTTACAGGCAGTTGAGTGGTGGTGTTACTACTTCTCACATTCTGCACGGAAGCGCCAATGCAATAGGTGGACAAACCCAACTCATCAAATTACGTTGGGGTGCTAATGATAGTGCACTAAAATTTGGAGGTAATGATCCTTTCATCAAATTCGCTTTGGGTGAAAACGTAAAGCGCACCACATCCAGGAACAACAACCGCTTCCCCAATACGAGGATGGGTGTTGAAGAAGTATTGATGGATGCCTTTACCCGTGCGAAGGATTATGAAAATGCCTGGAAGGCTTACAACAACCGACCTAAGGGCAGCACTATGCTACCGGTTCGCAAAGACCTCGAACTGGATGCACTGGCGGATATTATGAATTCAAAAATGTTCATCACCTGCCATTCTTATGTACAAAGTGAAATAACGGCAGCTATGCGTGTGGCAGAAAAATTTGGTTTCAGGTACAATACTTTCACACACATACTTGAAGGCTACAAGGTAGCTGACAAATTGAAAAAACATGGCGCTAATGCTTCCACTTTCAGCGACTGGTGGAATTATAAAATGGAGGTAGTGGATGCTATTCCACAAAACGCTTACATTATGACCAAAATGGGCTTGAATACTGCTATCAACTCAGATGACGCTGAGATGGCACGCAGGCTCAACCAGGAAGCTGCCAAGAGTATCAAATACGGAATGAGTGAAGAAGATGCATTGAAAATGGTAACCATCAATCCTGCTACCATGATGCACATACAAAACCGCGTTGGTAGTATCAAAGTAGGAAAAGATGCCGACCTCGTATTGTGGAATCATAACCCGCTCACGATATACGCAATAGCTCAAAAAACAATTGTGGATGGGATCGTCTATTTCGATCGTGAGCACGATCAGCAAATGAGAAAAGAGATGACTAAAGAAAGGAATGAACTGATCCAGAAATTGAATGGTGAAAAGAAATCAGGAGCATCCATGATCCCCGCATTTGCTACAGAACACGAACTCCTGCATTGCGAAGATGAAGTAACCGATTTTCAAATGAAACCTTAATCCATTAAAACAAAAATGATGAAAAATATTTTTCTGTTAATGATCCTGCTTGCCGGTTCGGCGATTGCATACTGCCAGCCTGATATTTACCCGGCACCCGAAAACAAAGGTGTCATACTGATTAAGAATGCTACCATTCACGTGGGCAATGGTGATGTGATCAACAATGGAAGCATCCTGATCCGAAATTCAAAAATCGAAAAAGTCGGAAGTGATGTTCCCGCTCCCTCCGGAGCTGTGGTGTATGATGTGAAAGGGAAGCAGGTATATCCCGGACTGATCAGTTCTATCACCAACGTAGGAATCAAAGATGTAAACGGTATGGTACCCGGCACCAATGATTACAGTGAATTAGGAGACTATGAACCAAGTATTCGCTCCATCGTAGCCTACAATACAGACAATCACGTGATCAATGTTTTACGTACTAACGGTATCCTGCTGGCAAATGTAGTTCCGCAGAGCGAAGAAGGTGGCGACCAGATGATCTCCGGCACTTCGTCAGTAGTCCAGTTAGATGCCTGGAACTGGGAAGATGCAGCGTACAAGTTGGATGGGCAAATCCATGTAAATATGCCATCGCTGGTGCAGCGCAGAAGCAGGTTTTTCTTTTTCTTCACCGGCGCAAGAGCACCAGGTGACCCTGAAAAAGAAGGTTTGGCAAAGATCGAAGGGCTGAAACAATTCTTTCGCGATGCGAAATCTTACCTTGCGGAAAAACAGCATGACGAAACAAACCTGAAATTTGAAGCCACAAAAGGATTGTTTGCAAAAACACAAAAGCTTTTCATGCATTGTGATGGTGTCAAAGAAATGCTGATCGCCATTGATTTTGCAAAGGAGTTTGGATTCAATGTAGTGATCGTTGGTGGCGCCGATAGTTGGAAGATTGCACCATTGCTGAAAGCGAACAACATCTCTGTTATTTTGAACCAGATGCACTCACTCCCCGTGTCTGAAGATGACGATGTGGACCAGCCATTCAAAACTCCATCAATGCTGCAAAAGGCAGGAGTGCTGTACGCCATCTCAGATGTAGATGGTACCACACGCGGGCGCAACCTCATGTACAATGCCGGCACTGCCGCATCCTATGGACTTACCAAAGAGCAAGCGCTCGAAGCTATTACGCTGAATGCTGCTAAGATACTCGGCATTGACGATCGAACAGGTACTATCGAAGCCGGAAAGGATGCCAACATTATAGTAAGCCAGGGAGACATTTTGAATATGGAAGAAAGCATCGTGGATCTTGCCTTCATCCAGGGAAGAAACATTAGCCTGGATAATAAACAGTGGCAACTTTCAGACAGGTATCAACACAAGTATGGAATAGAACTGATGAAACCGGAAAATATAAAAGCACAATAAACTTTTTGTTTTTTCATTTTGGCTGCGGTAATGGAAGTTACCGCAGTTTTTTTGCAAACAGATGGCTAAGAGCTACACTTCCCGATCAGTCAAAGTAAATGAACAAATCAATGAACTAATACGATTTAGAAATTCAAAATAGTTAAGAATGGCAATGACCAGATGCTGTGTCTGTTTCATCAAGGCTGGAAAAGCTGAAATGCTACTGTCATCCCGAACCGCCGCGGCGAGGAGGGATCTGCCAGATAGCAGCACCATCGCTAAATTATAGAAGTTGGCTCCGGCCTTTAAAAATAAACCATTTGACCACATTTCCCTGATTCGGCAGATCCCTCCTCGCGTCGGGATGACAGGTCGGAGGTTTCTTTAGAGAAAAGGAAATAGTGATTATATCGAAAGATTTTTGACCATTTTGAATTTCTAAATGTTATAAAATCCTGTCTTCCTGATCTTACACAGCAAAGCGGAACGACGGTTTAATTTGATCTTAAGTTTTCGAATTTGACTTTTGAAGGGAAATACCTGGGATGAATTGCAATGCTATTTGAATTTACTGTCAGATCCTTTTTTCTTCCAGCCTCACAATCTCAACTTTAATATCAATAACCGAAGTATCAAAATTAGAAGATGTTTCAGCCACGTAACCGGTTGGAGAAATATCTTTAATCTTTGTTTTCAGCACACTATTACCATCACCCATTATTGCAGGATTCCCTTTGATGAGTTTCTTAGGCCGCAACTCATAAGTACAGTCATTAATCCATTTAATATCAAAAATCACTTCATATCCCAGGTCATCATTTTTTTCTACCTGCTCCTTTGCAGTTCTGCTAATGAATGTGGTTCCTGTTTCTTTGGTAAAAATCTTAAAAGAGCCTGTGTGCAAAGATTTGCAGGTTAGCTGTTGTGCGCATACGGCAAAGGCAAACAGTTGGAATAACAGAGTAAGAAACACTGTTTGAGACTTCATGATTTTCATATTTGAAATTTCATTTGTAATTGAGGTCTGACCTCCCAGTCCGACTATTTTCTCTCATACTCACGGCCTGACCGGTAACGACCGTAAACCCTAACCGCCACAGCAAACCCTCACCCCTCTCCGCCTCGGCGGACTAAACCTTAAACTTTCAACCTCCAACTTTCCAACCTTTCAACTTTACACCCCTCCAACGTCCCAACGTCTCAACCTTCCAACCGGAATAATATCTAATAAGCTTCGATTTGGCAGATTCCTCTCCGCCACGGCGGATCGGAATGACAGCAACATTTGAGGTTCGGCTCACAGATTGAACTCAACCATAAAACTTGAAAATGTCTGATGGTCATCCAAACTAAACCTGCTAAACGTCCGAAGATCATCGTATTTAAACAATCTAAGGAACTCACCCCCCCAACCTTACAACTTCTCAACCTTACAACTTCAGAACCTTAAGACATTCAACTTATAACCCTAACTTCTTCCTATCCTCTTCTTCACCGTATTCCACACAGGGATCACATCAGGAGAAAGGTTGAAATAGACAACGGAACCTCCGAAAAGGATTATGAACACGAGGCTGCGCAATATGATGCCCATAAACCCTTCAAAGGATTGGAATAAATAAAAACACACTAAATACGATGCCAGCGCTAACATTACTGCATATACGGTCTTAATATGGAACGGATGCATGTTGTATTTGCGATACAGAAATAATATCCTGATGACGTTGTAAACCGTCATGGCAATCAGGTTGGAATACCCGGCACCTACAATACCAAATTGTTTTACCAACACATAATTCAATGGAACAATCAATGCCAGAAGCACCATACCACTCACAAATTCAAACCTCCAGAAAATAGAAGTACCAATGATCTGAGAGTTCACACCGGTACCAAGGTCCACTACCCTTGCCAGCCCGAGGAAGAAAAATATCCATAATGAATCCAGGTATGCGGGTTTCAGTTTGAATGCGATAACAATATCATCATAACTGAGCCATATCAATAAAAAAATCCCCAGAGAGGCAATGAGCAAATTGATACCCGACCGTTGATAGATCAACTTTATTTTTTCATAATCTTTATCCTTCCAGGCTTGAGCCAGCACAGGTATGGAAGCAGCAATTGCACCTCGCTGTGGTGCCTGCACCAGGCCACTCACTACACTTCCCAATGCAAATACGCCAGCAGGGCCGGTACCCAACAGAGACATGATCACGAGTGTATCTATGAATTGGGCGATCATATAAATGGTACCACCAAAATAAACCAGCGTAGCCATGGCGACCATCTTCTTATAAAACTTCTTTGTAACGCGGCTGATTTGAAGTGTAATGTGAAATTCTCCTTTTATAATGAGGAAAACCATCAATACTATTGCAGTGATACCATAGGTAAGTGCATATAATTTTATAAAGACATCAAAACTGTCAATCAACCGGAAACTCAGCAGGAAGATCAGTAATAATGTCAATATCTTAAAAAAGACCTCTCGGAGAAATGTCGTAAAAATAGATTTGCGGATATTCCATCCGAATACTTCAAAGAGCGTGAACAACAATATTCCAAATCCAAATGGAAAAGTCCATTTGTAATACTGAAGAAATAAAGGAGAATTGCCACCAAATTTTCTAATCACCAGGTCTTTGAAAATAATTCCCGCGAAGACAACCATCAGAAACCCGACAAGACATATCAGCAGTGTCCATGTAAGCAAATCATTTTTCTTCTTTGGCAGGTTATCATTGTAATAAGGATAGAATTTATAGACCACAGCTACCATTCCCAGGTTTGCGAAAGCATACATCAGGTTACCTACCGCAATGAAAATCCCTGTCATTGCATATTCGGAAGGTGAAAAGGGTGACCCCTGCCTTGTAAATAAATAGGTATTCACAAAGCCCGTCAGAAAGCCTGCATACACGAAAAACGTGCTGATGATACTTTGCCTTCTTACCTGCGACATAAGAATGAAAATAATAGATACTTTAAAGAAACCCGAATGGTCATCATCCGACAAAACTGTTATAAATTATCAATAAAAAAAATTTTTCATTATGTAATATGTCTATTTGGTTCATCTCTCCTCTAAATTTGAATACAACAACCGTTGCTCACTGGTTAATGGAAAAGCAACGAAAGCAAACTAAATTTACTCTGTGAAAATTAAATAAATAAAAATGGCTTTTAGAAACTTGTTCGTCTCGTCTGTTTCGGTAATACTATTATCAATGTTGGGCCTCCGTGCAGATGGCCAAAATCCCAAAGACCCATATACTGAATTGTGGCAAAAGGTGGATGACTTTGCAAAAAAGGGATTACCCCAGTCCGCTTTGGAAGAGGTTAGCAAGATTTATCAACATGCCCAAAAAGAAAAAAACGAACCCCAGGTTGTAAAGTGCCTGCTTTATAAAAACATTCTCATTACAAGGTTGGAAGAGGATGGTCAAAAGAAAATGATTGACACCCTTCAACAGGAGATTAGCAAATCCACGGGTGTAACAAAGTCAATTTTGCAAAGCATCACGGCCCAATTGTATCAAAACTATTTCAGCAATCATCGCTACCAGCTCTACAGCGCAACCAATACAGAAAATTTCAGGAAAGAGGACATTGCTACCTGGACGGTCAGTGATTTTCAGAATAAGATTTCGCAACTCTACAGCGAAAGCCTCGCAGAGCCTTCTCTGAAAAAAATATCACTAAAGCCTTACGAAGCAATTATCGAAAAAGGAAATGTCAGCTACCTGCGACCCACCCTGTTCGACCTGCTGGCCCACCGTGCACTGGACTATTTCAAGAGTTCTGAAAATGATGTATTGAAACCCGCATATGCATTTGAGATCAATGAGCCTGTTGCATTTGCTGATGCGAAACAATTTGCCAGGGCGACATTCCAAACAAAAGATACTTCTTCGTTGAAGTTAAAGGCACTTGGAATTTTTCAGGAATTGATCACATTGCACTTGAAAGATAAAAAGCCCCTTGTAAATGTTGACATCGAAAGACTGCAGTTCGTTCAAGCAAATGCCACCTTGCCTGATAAAGATGGCCTGTACTTAATGGCTCTTAAAAATATTTTTTCTGCCTACAAAGACCCAATTGTGGCAGAGGCAGGTTTTATAGCCGGGCAGATGATGCTTTCAACTGCCTCACAGCAAAACGAGCCGGAAGCAATGAAACAGGCTGTTCAATGGTTGGAGGCAGTAGTAAAGAAGTACCCGGAATCGGAAGGAAGCAATGAATCAAAA
>CAZGNJ010000006.1:19416-104486 GCA_964526985.1 uncultured Ginsengibacter sp.
GTACTTTGTTGAGAAGTACTCAAATGATTTCAATGAAAAAGTAAATGTACCCGGGTTGCCTTTCCGAACATTGGTAACTTTTAAAAACACAAATCATGTATATCTGAGAATCCTGAGTGTAACAAAAAATCAAAAGGTAAACATCAATGAATTGTATCCCATGGAAAAAAGATTTGAGTTGATGAGAAAGCTCAAGTTGATAAGAGAATGGGAACAGCCATTGCCTGACACAAAAGATTTTTTGACACATTCCACGGAGATCAATACAGGTTTGCTTCCCGTTGGTGAGTATATCATCGTTGGCAGTCTTGACAAAGATTTCTCTACAGGAAAGAATGCATTAGCAGCCCAATTTGTCTATATTTCCAACATCAGCTTTGTTCAAAACGGAACGAACTACTTTGTACTGGACAGAACTACCGGTGCACCTATTTCAAATGCTTCTGTGGTACCCTGGCGCCACAACTATGATTATCAAAAAAGAAAATATACGCTTTCATCACAAGAAACCCTACGCACTGATCAGCATGGGTACTTCAGAGTAGAAGAAAATAACAAATTCCCCGGAAGCCTCTTACTCGAAATTACTTCCGGAAAAGATCATTTGTTTCTGGATGATGCGCAGAACCTATACTCCTACAATTACTATGACAATAACAGCAATCAGAAAGATAATGACACGCAGGCTCAATATGATAAGAAGCATGCAAAGTTCTTCCTGTTTACTGACCGCGGCATTTACAGGCCAGGCCAGGAAGTGTATTACAAAGGGATCGGTATTACAAAAAATATTGCTACCGGAAAATCCCAATTGCTCAGCTACAAAGATTCAATCACCGTTTATTTATTTAACGCCAATAATGAGAAAACAGATTCAGCACAGGTATCAATGAATGAATATGGCTCTTTCAGTGGGAAATTCACATTACCACAAAATCAGTTGACCGGCAGATTTGAAATTATGGTTACCGATTTTAATGGTGGTAATGTTTCCTTTTCTATGGAAGAATACAAACGTCCCAAATTTTTTGTGGAATTTGATAAAGCTAAAGAGAGTTACCGCTTAAATGATACTATTCACATCACAGGTAATGCCAATGCATATTCGGGAAACAAGATTGACGGTGCTAAAGTAAAATATCGTGTCACCAGGATTCCGCGTTTCCTGTACCCCTGGTTTTTCTGGCGTAGGGGGATTCCACAAACCACGTCGATGGAAATCGTCAATGGTGAGACAATGACTGATGCTGATGGTAAATTTTTCATTTCATTCGCGGCGATTCCTGACAGGTCCATCGATCCCAAATCAGAACCGGTATTCGATTATAAAATACATGCAGATGTAACGGATATCAATGGTGAAACAAGAAGCCAGGAAATAACAGTGCCTGTGTCATACAAGGCATTGAATCTGCAGATCGGGCTTCGGGATAAGGAAATTTTCCAGGAAGACAACATGAAGTCAGTTGCCGTTTCTGCGCTAAACCTAAGTGGAGAGCCACAGGATGTAATCGTACAAATAAAAATATTTCAATTGAAAACTCCGGGGCGCCTGATGAGAGACCGTATGTGGAAAGAACCGGACACCACCGTGATGACAGAGGCTGCATTCATTTCTCTATTCCCGCATGATGTATATAGAAATGAGAACATGCCTGAAGTATGGAAAAGAACACAATTGGTTTTGGAAAAGCAGGACACTATAAATGGATTCAAATCCATTTCACTGAAGAAAACCTTATCTCCGGGTTGGTACGTCATGGAAGCTTCTTCGCACGATCGTTTTGGCAATGAAGTGAAAGATGTGAAATATTTCAGGATTATAAATACCAAATCCGGTACGATTGTGGGACAGGACTATTTCCTGACAGAATCAAATTACTCCAATTATCAGCCGGGTGATACTGCAAAAGTTTTTACGGGAACTGCAGCGGATATTCATTTAATTCAACAAATAGAAAAAGCCCCGAAAAATGATTCGCGACCAAAACCTGTTTTCTCCTACTTCAAAATTAAGAATGGCATTCAGCAATTTGATTTCAAGATAGAAGAGGAAGATCGGGGTGGATTTGGTGTCATGCAGTTTTTTGTAAAAGACAACAGGTTTTATTCTAACAAAACAGTCGTAAATGTTCCATGGCGTAACAAACAACTCAAAATTAGTTTTGACACGTACCGTGAAAAGACCTTACCGGGAAGCAAAGAAGAATGGAAGTTAACAGTGAGTGGAATGGATGGACAAAAAGTAGCTGCCGAAATGCTTGCCTCCATGTATGACGAGTCCCTGGATCAATTTGTGCGGCATTCCTGGCAGTCTATGAACTTGTGGCCGATATACAATTCTTATAATAACTGGAATGGCGGTCAGAATTTTTCCGTTCTAACGTCCTTCCAACACTATTACCCGGTAACAAGTATTGGCATAACTGCAAAGTTGTATGACAGGTTAAAATATCTACGAGGACCAGGATATTACGGAATAAATTATTCATTGGCAGGTGATGTTTCTGATGAAAAAGTTCTTAATGCTCCGGCACCCCGAATGATGAAGAAAGAAATGCTCGCTGAACAAGTTGCAGGATTAGAAGTAAAAGCTGATAGTACAACAGTGTCAAACACTGAAGAAAGTACTGCTCCGCAGCCGGGTATTCCCGACCTGCGAACCAACTTTAATGAAACTGTATTCTTCTACCCTGAATTGAAAACAGACAAAGATGGAAATATCTCCTTCTCCTTCACCATGCCTGATGCACTTACTAAATGGAAGTTGATGTTGCAGGCGCACACTAAAGATCTGGCCATTGGTTATGCGGAGAAATCTGTGATCACACAAAAGGATCTGATGGTGGTACCCAATGCACCTCGTTTCTTCCGTGAGGGAGATCAGATCGAGTTTAGTGCCAAGGTAGTCAACATGACTGATCATGAAATATCGGGTAACACTGAATTTCACCTGTTGAATGCTGCCACGATGAATCCTGTTGACCAGTGGTTTCAAAATAACCAATTGGTAAAACCATTTACTATCGGAGCAAAACAAAGTGCGCTGGTTACATTCACCATTGCTGTTCCAAAGAATTTCAATGACGCTGTTGCCTACAGGATCATAGCAAAGACAAAGGATATGAGTGATGGAGAAGAAGCATTCATTCCTGTGGTAACTAACAGGATGATGGTGACTGAATCTATGCCACTGCCTATGCAGGGAACAGGTACAAAGAAATTTGAATTCGAAAAATTGTTGAAGAGTGGCAACAGCAGCACACTCACCAATTATGGGCTGACTGTAGAATACACACCTAACCCTGCATGGTATGCTGTACAGGCACTCCCCTACCTCAACACTTATCCGTATGAATGTACAGAGCAGGTATTCAACAGATATTTTGCAAATGCACTTGCCATGCATATTGCCAATGCTGCACCCCGTGTGAAATCAATTTTTGAGAAATGGAAAACCCGGGATACGGCTGCATTGATGAGCAATCTTCAAAAGAACCAGGAACTCAAATCTGTACTACTCGAAGAAACTCCATGGGCGCTGCAGGCAAAAAGTGAATCCGAACAAAAGAGAAACATTGCGATGCTCTTTGACCTGGTGAATATGAGTCACCAATTAGGTGCAGCGCTGACCATCGTAAAAGAGAGACAAACACCTAATGGAGGATTTTCCTGGTTTAAAGAAGGCCCAGACGATCGCTTCATCACTCAATATATTCTTACCGATATGGGCCACCTGAAAAAACTGAATGGCTGGCCGGAGCAGGATGCAAAACTCCTTGATGCCATTTCTGCCAAAGCATTGCAGTACCTGGATGAAAGAATCGTAGAAGATTATGAAAAGCTGAAAAAATTAAAGGTCGATCTCAAAAAGAATCAACTTTCCAGCATTATCATCCATTACCTGTATGCAAGAAGTTTCTTCCCTGAGAAAAAACTGTCAGCAAAGGCACAGGTCGCATACCATTATTATTTTGAGCAGGCTCAAGAATATTGGCTGGATCAAAGCATCTATTCACAGGGCATGGTAGCGCTGGTAATGTACAGAGCCGTCGAAAATAAGACCGCACAAGCGATCATTAAATCGCTGAAAGAAAATTCGATCTTAAATGACGAATTGGGAAGGTACTGGAAGGCCTGGAGTGTGCGTGGATACTGGTGGTACCAGGCACCGATAGAATCTCAGGCTTTAATGATTGAAGTGTTTTCAGAAATAGCAAATGACCAGAAAACAGTGGGCGAATTAAAAACCTGGTTACTTAAAAATAAACAAACCAATAATTGGAGTACTACCAAAGCTACAGCCGAAGCCGTTTATGCATTACTGTTACAAGGTGAAGACTGGCTTTCAGAAACTAAAAATGTAAGGATCGATATGGGGAAAGCAGTTTTTGAAAATAATAATGAAAACCAGGAAACAGGTACCGGATACTTCAAGAGAACTATCGAAGGTCAAAATGTGAAATCTGAAATGGGCAATATTACGGTTACCGTTGCCTCATCTTCAAAAAAAGAAAGTGCATCTCCGTCCTGGGGTGCCGTGTATTGGCAGTACTTTGAAGACTTAGACAAGATCACCTTCGCGGAAACTCCATTGAAACTTGCAAAGAAATTATTTGTAGAAAGGAATACCGATCGCGGCCCGGTGCTCACTCCCATCAATGAAGGGGACAAGATTCATATCGGCGACAAGATAAAGGTAAGAATTGAACTGCGTGTGGACCGCGACATGGAATATGTGCATATGAAAGACATGAGAGCGAGTTGTATGGAGCCTGTGAATGTGTTAAGTAGTTATAAGTGGCAGGGCGGACTTGGATATTACGAAAGCACAAAGGATGTAAGCACCAATTTTTTCTTTAGTTATTTACCGAAAGGAACTTATGTTTTTGAATATCCGATGTTCGTAACACACAGCGGCGACTTCAGCAACGGTATTACTTCCATTCAGTGCATGTATGCCCCGGAATTTACAGCGCATAGCGAGGGAGTGAGAGTGAAGGTGGAGTGAATTGAGAATGGTTAATGGTGAATTGTTAATCCAAGTCAGTTTCATCTGCTATGGTGTAAAAACATTCAATAAATCAGCACTAGTTCATAGTAAATAAGCAAATGATTCCGTAAGGCGGAAGGGCCGGCGAAAAATGAAAAACATAATTCCTTAAATTTGCCGCCCAAAATAGTATTATGGGCAGAATATTCGAAGTGAGGAAAGCGACCATGTTTGCACGGTGGGATCGCATGGCCAAACAGTTTACACGTATCGGTAAGGAAATAGCTATCGCTGTAAAGCAAGGTGGGCCTGATTTGGAGAACAATCCGGCGCTCAGGCGTTGTGCTCAAAACGCCAAGGCGGTCAATATGCCGAAAGACCGTGTGGAAGCTGCTATCAAACGCGCCATGGGCAAGGACAAAACTGATTACCATGAAGAGGTTTATGAAGGATTTGCACCACATGGAGTCGCAGTTTTGGTGGAGACTGCTACCGATAATCCTACTCGTACAGTAGCAAACGTGAGAATGCATTTCAACAAAAACAATGGCGCTCTCGGTACCAGTGGTAGTGTTTCATTTATGTTTACTCACATGGGCGAATTCAAGGTGAAGAATTCCGGGCAGGATACTGAAGAGTTAGAACTTGAACTCATTGATGCCGGCTTGCAGGAAATTGGAGAAGACAGTGAAAATAATATAATCATCAGAACATCCTTCAGCGATTTTGGAAACATGAGCAAGGCACTGGAAGAAAAGAAAGTGGACGTGATCAGTTCCGAACTAACATGGATTCCTTCCACTACTGTTGAATTATCAGAAGATGCAGCTACGGAGGTACTGAAACTCGTAGATCACCTGGAACAGGATGACGATGTACAGAAAGTATATCATAATCTGAAATAGATTTACTTAAATTCAAATATGAATAGCCGGGATGGTTACCGCATGCGGAATACCAAATTGTAAGAAGCAATAGAAGTATTATTGCCCAATAGCACCTGTTTCCCTTTATCTATTAATAATTCCATTCTAAAGAGACGGATTCTCTATCTTTAATCGTCTAAACATTCAATGACTTTTTTTCGGCCATTGAAATCCTTTATTTATTAATCAACAGAACTGAATTATGAGCACAAAAAAACTGCTACACATTTTCATTTTCCTATTAGTAACCTATAACTGTCAACTCACTGCACAAACCATCCCAACTCCTAAAGAACACTTTGGATTCAACATTGGTGATGATTACATGCTTGCCAATTACACCCAGGCAGAAGCCTATTATAAGAAAGTGGCTGATGCATCCGATCGCGTAGAACTAAAGCTAATTGGCAAAACAGAAGAAGGACGCAACCAATACATTATCATCATTTCTGATCCGGAAAATATCAAACAACTTTCCAAATACCAATCCATCTCCCAAAAACTGGCAAGAGCAGAAGGCCTCACAGATGAAGAAGCAAAAAAATTATCGCTCGAAGGAAAAGCGGTGGTTTGGATAGACGGCGGGTTGCATGCTACAGAAACAGTGGGCAGCCATCAATTGATAGAAACACTTTATCAATTAGCCAGCCGTAATGACGAAGAAACAAAACGAATTCTTAAAGATGATATCATTTTATTGGCACAGGTAAATCCTGACGGGCAGGAATTGGTAGCCAACTGGTACATGAAAGATAAGGACGTAAAGAAGCGGGGAATGGACATCCCACGCCTTTATGAAAAATATATCGGGCATGATAACAACCGCGATTTCTATATGAACAATATGAGTGAGAGCAAGAATATTTCACGCATTTTGTACATTGATTGGATGCCACAGATTCTTTACAATCATCACCAGTCTGCTCCGGCAGGTGCTGTAGTAGCCGGCGCACCCTACCGCGATCCGTTCAATTTCGTGTATGATCCCCTGTTAGTAACCGGTATTGACGCTCTCGGCTCTGCTATGATTAACCGCCTCAATACCGAAGGAAAACCAGGCTACACAAGACTTTCTGGCTCCGTATTCTCTACATGGTGGAATGGCGGATTGCGTACAACGGCCTATTTTCATAACATTATTGGATTGCTAACGGAAATCATTGGCAGCCCTACTCCATCCGAAGTACCCCTGGTGCCCGAAAGACTGGTGCCCAATGGTGCAACTCCCAACCCTGTAACACCACAGAAATGGCATTTCAGAAATTCAATCGACTATTCTGTATCGCTCAACTATGCCATACTCGACTATGCCAGCCGGTACAAAGACCATCTTCTCTTTAACATCTACAGGATGGGAAAAAACAGTATCGAAAAAGGAAGTAAAGATCATTGGACTCTTTTGCCAAAATATGTTGACTCTGTAAAAGCATTGATCAGTAGAAATGAAAATGGAGAAACCCGGCGAGGAAGGTCTTCGGACAAATATTTCGACTCAGTATTCCATTCACCGGAAAACCGTGACCCGCGTGGATTTATCATTCCTTCTGACCAGGCAGATTTTTATTCGGCAGTTAAGTTCATCAATGCATTGATCGAATCAGGAATTAAAGTAGAAAAAGCTACCGGTTCATTTACTGTAAATGGAAAATCTTATCCCGCAGGTTCATACATTGTAAAGACAGACCAGGCATACCGTCCGCACGTGATAGATATGTTCGAACCACAAGATCACCCCAATGATTTTCAATATCCGGGAGGTCCTCCAGTGCGGCCCTATGATGCGGCAGGATGGACATTGGCTTACCAGATGGGAATCAAATTTGACAGGATACTCAACGGTTTTGACGGTCCCTTCGAAACGATCCCTTATGGCAAAATACAAACACATCTATCAAAAACTATCACTCAGAATAAAGGAGGATACATCCTGGATGCGGGCGCCAATAACACTTATTTAGCAGTAAATAACCTGATGAAAAATGGTATCGGAGTATATCGTTTGCTTTCTCCGGGGGCAGGATATAATGCCGGAGATTTTTATGTGGAAGGAAAAGGATTTAACCTACTTGAAAAAGCATCAGAAGAAATTGGTTTGAAGGTAAAGTCAATGACCAAAGCATCAGCCAATAAAAAGAAATTACAACCCTCACGAATAGCATTATACGATCAATATGGCGGCAGCATGCCATCCGGATGGACACGTTGGCTGATGGAGCAATTTCATTTTCCATTTAAAGTGATCTACCCACAGGAAATTGATAACGGAAATCTGAATTCAAAATATGATGTTATCCTGTTTATCGACACCTATATGCCTATCGGCAATCGCACTTTCAGATCAAGGCAACCCAAGCCTGAGGATATCCCTGAAGAATTCCGCAGTTGGTTAGGCAGTATCACAAAAGAGAAAACCATCCCTGCTCTTAAAGCATTTCTCGAGAACGGAGGTCAGGTCGTAACGGTGGGTAACAGTACATCACTGGCTTACCTGCTTGATCTTCCGGTAAAAAATGCACTCACGGAGACTGCTCCTGATGGTGATGTAAAGCAATTGTCTTCCAATGATTACTTTATACCAGGCAGCATACTGACATCGATTATTGATACTACGCAAATTGAAAATAGCGGATTGTACAGTCAAGCAAATATGGTATTCGATAATTCAAATGTGTTCAGCCTGAATCCGGATGCCATCGGGAAAGGGTTGAGGCCTCTGGCTTGGTTTGGAGAAGTTAAACCTCTGAAAAGCGGCTGGGCATGGGGACAGCCCTACCTAAAAGAAGGCGTTATTGCTTTCGTCGCTCCGGTAGGTAAAGGAAAATTCTATGCTTGCTCCACAGAGATCACTTTCAGAGCACAACCTTATGGTACGTTCAAAATGCTGTTTAATCAATTATACCATTCCAAATAACACCCTAAAAGATTATGAAACATCACATTTTATTATTATTGGCCGTTGCTATCTCTTTCACCGGTTTTGCACAGTTAGACATTAAATACCAAACACCACCCAAAAGCATTGCTGAACTTGCTGAAGCATCATTGCCGCGTGTCCAATTCACCAAAGACGGCCAATATCTTATCGAATTACAATCACCCGACTTCCAGAGTATTGAAGAAATATCGCAACCGGTTTTGGGGCTTGCAGGATTAAAAGTTAACCCTGCCAATAGTTCACTGGAACCTGAGAATACCGGAAGCTATACAGGGATTTCCATCAAGGAAATCAAGACAGGAAAAGTACATACCATAAGTGGACTTCCTTCCAATATGCTGATAGCACGCATTACCTGGAGCCCGGATGGACATCATTTTGCATTTGTAAACAAAACACTTACCGGCATTGAATTGTGGCTGGGAAATATTGATGATTTCTCTGCAAAGAAACTCATCAACGAACCATTGAATGCAACCAGCGGTACACCATTGCAATGGCACCCTTCAGGAAAATATTTATTGGTACAAACCGTCAATAAAGACAGAGGTAATCCACCGCAACCTTCCATCGTACCTGAAGGCCCTATCGTACAACAAAACCTTGGCACCAAAACTCCAGCGAGAACTTACCAGTACCTGTTGAATAATCCCGACGATGAAAAGCTCATGGATTATTATCTCACTTCTACTTTGCAGCAGGTGGACATGGATGGCAATATGAAACCAATTTTCAAACCTGCCATTTTTCGTACAGTTGACTATTCTCCGGATGGCAACTACATTTTCGTACAAACGGTAGAAAGGCCTTATTCTTATCTTGTTCCGATTTACAATTTTCCATACACATCGGCACTATTAAATAGCGATGGCAAACTCATAAAAGAATTGTACAAAGCTCCATTAGCCGATAAAATACCCATCGCTTTTGATGCTGTGGCCACTGGCCCCAGGTCATTTCAGTGGAGGAGAGATGAACCGGCAACCATTATTTGGGCAGAAGCACTTGACAATGGAAATCCTAATGACAAGACAGAATTCCATGATGCAATTTATACTCTCTCAACACCATTTTCCGGTGAGGCTAAAAAGTTTTATACAACAAGACTCCGGTATAATGGGATTGATTGGATCAACGGAGATTACGCAATTATTCGTGAAGGATTGAGAAGAACAAGAGCCAGTGTGATGACGCTCATCAATCCCGGCACAGGTCAAGTGATCAAAGAAATATCTAACCGATCCTCAGAAGATACTTATTCCGACCCGGGAAGATTCATACGCTCCAATGACAATGACAATGAAGGTACACTCCTCGTGGATAAGGGAAAAGGTCTTACTGTTTTCTCACAAGGAAATGGGGCATCGCCAGAAGGGGACCGACCATTCATTATGAAGTGGAATTTACTGACAGGGAAAACAGATACCCTGTTTAAATCAAAAGCACCGTATTATGAGCAGCCAGTTTTCTTTAATAATACAGGTGTTGTTTATTTTTCACGGGAAGGAATAGAAACCCCGCCAAATTACTTTTCTTATACTTTAAAAAAGAAGAATGCAATCGCGATTACTGATTTTCCTGATCCCTATCCTTCGCTCAAAGGAGTACAGAAAACCCAACTCTCCTACCCTAGAAAAGATGGTGTAACACTTACTGGTACACTGTACCTTCCAAAAGGATACAAGAAAGAAGATGGGCCACTTCCTGTTTTTGTATGGGCATACCCGAGAGAATACAAGTCTCTAAAAGCTGCAGGACAAGTTAAAGGGTCACCTTACAGATTTCCCCGGATTTCATGGGGATCACCCATCTATTGGGTTACACGCGGATATGCAATAGTTGATAATGCAGATATGCCCATCGTAGGCACCGGCAAAGAAGAACCAAACAATACATTTGTAGCACAAATCACTGACAATGCCAACTCGCTCATCGATTACCTGGTCAATATGGGTATAGCAGACAGAAAACGGTTTGCCGTAGGTGGACATTCGTATGGGGCATTTATGACGGCTAACCTTCTCGCACACACGAATTTATTTGCTGCAGGTATTGCACGCAGTGGGGCTTACAACAGGACATTGACACCATTTGGTTTCCAAAATGAAACACGCACCTACTGGCAGGCACCTGAAATCTATTACCAGATGTCGCCATTCAGCTACGCTGACAAAATAAAGAGCCCCATATTGCTGATACATGGTATTGATGACGACAACTCCGGTACTTTTCCTATCCAGAGTGAAAGATTATACAGTGCTATCAAAGGTTTTGGCGGAACTGTAAGATTGGTGATGCTTCCTAAGGAATTTCACAGCTATCGTGGAAAAGAATCCATCATGCACATGCTTTGGGAAGAAGACCAGTGGCTGGAGAAATATGTAAAGAACAAGAAATAGAAAAACCACATAACCAACGAACCACTTGTATGGCCGGCGTTTTCACCGGCCATTTTTGTTTGCTCCTAAGCCTATTACAACGGCCCTCGTGTTTGTATAATTACCACACGATTAATTTTCTGGGCACTCCAATTATCAGGCGCAGTCAACGGCGATTTATCGAACTGGTTTCAAATGAGAAACATAACTCCCAACTTCTGACCTCAATCCGACTGCCAGGCGGTTCCATCCATTGATAGCAACTATTGCAAATGTCAGTTCCATCAGCTCCTTTGGTGAGAACAATTTGGCAACTTCCTGGTACACGTCATCCGGTGCACCGGTTTGAGAAATCAAGGTAAGAGACTCACACCATGCCAAAGCTGCTCGTTCTCTTTGCGAATAAAAGGGGGCCTCACGCCACGCAGCCAGCACATGCAACCTCTGAGTATCTTCACCCAAAGCAATAGCATCCTTAGTGTGCATATCCAGACAATGCGCACAGCCATTAATCTGTGATGCACGTGTAACAACCAGCATCAATAATTTAGGATCAATATCACTTTGATCCACAACCTTCTGTACACCGACCATTGCTGAATAGCCATCCGGTAATACCCTTCGTCCATCTAATCTCATATATAAAAGTTTTAAAAATTATCATCTCACACCGTACCTTTCAATATAAACAATATATTAAAGATATTTTTGTCTTTTATTTTGCACCTTTGCAACTCTATTTTTTTTTGACGGCAATGAATCCGCTAATATCATACCATAATAAACGATGAAACCTATCATTTACTCTTGCTCCGGATGCTCGAGCGCTGCACAGATGGCCAACTATATGGCTATAAAAATTGACAGAAAAGAAATCGCTGAAATGTCCTGCATTGTGGGCGTGGGTGGCAATGTTAAAAGTTTAGTAAAGACAGCTAAGGCAGGTAGGAAGATTATAGCCATAGATGGTTGTCCCCTTGCATGTTCAAAGGCATGCCTCAGCAATCATGGTATCGAGCCTCACCTCCATGTGGAATTGACTCAACACGGTGTGAAGAAAATGAAACACGTTGACTTTGATCCTGTACAGGCGGATGAACTTTTACAAATGGTTGAAGAAAAAATTGAGAAGGAGTTATTAATCAGTAATAGTTAACTGTCAATTGCTAATTGACAACTACAAATGCCATAGTCAAATAAATGACTATTGAAAGACAAAAGTTTGATTGCTGAAGCAGAAATCGACATAACCATGCACAACAAAATTGAATTGCTATCACCAGTCGGATCATTTGAAAGCCTTTATGCAGCTATCGATGGAGGTGCAAATGCTATCTACTTTGGAGTAGAGCAATTGAACATGAGAGCCAAGTCTATCAATTCATTTGCACTCACTGATCTCGATAAAATAAAAACAGTTTGCTACCAGCATAATGTGAGGACTTATATCACGCTGAACACAGTAATGTATGAGCATGACATGCAATTGCTCAAAACAATTCTGAAGGAAGTAAAGAAAGTGGGGATTGATGCAGTGATTGGTGCCGACTTCGCAGTGATGGAATATTGTAAGCAGTTGAACATTCCTCTGCATGTCTCTACTCAGGCTAACGTCAGCAATATAGAGTCGGTCAAGTTTTTTGCATCCTTTTCTGATGCCGTAGTACTTGCAAGGGAACTGACACTAAAGCAGGTGAAACAAATCACTGATGAGATAGCAAGAAAAAAGATCAAAGGTGTATCTGGAGAATTAATGAGAATTGAAATCTTTATTCACGGCGCTCTGTGTATGGCTATCTCAGGGAAATGTCACCTCAGCCTGCACTCACAAAATTCATCAGCAAACAGAGGTGCCTGCTCCCAAAATTGCAGGCATGCTTATAAGGTAACAGATATTGAAACGGGTGAGGAACTGATGATAGATAATGAATACATCATGTCACCAAAAGACTTGTGCACGATTGATATCTTAGACCAGGTGATAGACAGCGGGGCTACTATCCTGAAGATTGAAGGCAGAGGAAAAGGGCCGGAGTATGTTTACACAGTAACCGAAACATACCGTGAGGCGCTTCAGGCATTAGCAAACGGAACTTATACTTCTGAAAAAATTGCTGTGTGGAAAAACGAACTTGAAAAAGTTTACAACAGAGGATTCTGGGAAGGATATTATTTAGGAAGAAAATTAGGTGAATGGACAATTGATCCCGGCTCTGCGGCTACGGAGAAAAAGATATACGTCGGCAGGGGAAGGAAATATTTTTCAAAGATTGGCGTGGGTGAGTTCATCATAGAGACTGGAAAAATCAAACGAGGCGACAGCCTGATGATAACAAGTCCGGGATTCGGGATCGTAAAAGAAGAAATCGACCAACTGATCGTGAATGGTACCGAAGCAGATGAAGCTGTAAAAGGTGACCTGGTCACCATACCTTGTGACAAGAAAATTTCTCCAAAGGATAAATTATATAAAATAGTTCCTTCCTGAAATGCCCAATATTATTCATTACAGAAATAAATGTATCGGATGCGGTATTTGTTATGAGATGATGCCGGATGTATGGCGTATGTCTAAGAAAGATGGCAAAGCTTCACTATTAAAAGCTGCAATAAAAAGGGATACTTCCGTTTTGAAAATTGATGAGTGCATGATTCCTATCGCAAGAAAAGTTGCAGAAGCCTGCCCGGTAAAAATTATTAAGGTGAATACCTGAATTCCGTGTATCCCATGACATTCTACCAGGAACGATTGCATTCGGATTACTGATTAGTGTATCAAATTAATAACAGTAGCCTTTGTCAATAATATTTAGCGGACGTTCAGAAATACTTTCCTAAGAATTAGGAATCCCTACATAGCCTGTTTCATTCTATTTCTTTGGGCAATATTTATATTGATCCAAATTGGCATAAACCCGGAACCATCTCTGTAGTCAAAAACTGCAAAATGAATTTCAGCCATGTTGAAAATGTTTCTTCTCTTCCTTACACTAATACTGGCAAGCGGAAGGATGGATACCACATCTCCAAAGCCAAAGTCTTCACCAACAATGTATTTCCCATCCAATAATGATACATCATGGGAAACTGTTTCGATGAATAGCCTTGGATGGAATGAAGGAGCAGTATCGCCCCTCAAAAATTTCCTGATTGAAAAACACACTAAGGCATTCATGATCCTGGTAAATGGCAGAATCGTAATGGAAGAGTATTTTGACGGACAAACCGCTTCCTCAGATTGGAAATGGAACAGTGCCGGAAAGACACTGGTATCTGCTACTGCGGGAATTGCAAAGCAAGAAGGACTTTTGAATTTAGATGATCCCGCATCGCAATACCTCGGCAAAGGATGGACTCGTGAACCCAAAAACAAAGAGAAGCTGATTACCATAAGAAACCTTCTCACCATGACTTCGGGGATTGATGACAAAAAGCAATTGGTCAGAAAATTCAATCTGAAGTATGTAGCAGATGCAGGTACCAGGTGGGCTTACAGCAATGTCTTTCAGAAACTGATGGATGTGATATCCGCAGCAAGCAAACAGGACTTTGAAACTTACTTCAATGAAAAGCTAAAAAATAAAATCGGTATGGATGGCTATTGGAAGAATGGTATCATATTCAGGATCTACCACAGTTCAGCACGCAGTATGGCTCGCTTTGGACTGCTTGCACTTAATAATGGGAAATGGAAAAACGACCAAATTTTAGATGAACAATACTTTAAATCAAGCATAGAACCTTCACAACAAATCAATCCTTCCTATGGATATTTTTGGTGGCTCAATGGCAAGAAGAGGTATATGTTGCCAGGAGGGCAAACTGTTTACAACGGGTCATTAGTCCCATCAGCCCCAAGCGACATGTACGCCGCGACGGGGGCGGCGGACCAACGAATCTATGTTATCCCTTCTATGAATATGATAGTGGTAAGAATGGGCGAGGCTTCAAATCCCCAACACAGCTCATTCGCAGTTTCAGGATTTGATAACGCCCTTTGGAAAAAGATAGATGACCTAATATTACCTTAATGGTTTTTTGAAACCTTCAAAGCATTTATTTCAATTGCTCAAATCTTGCCTGGAAGAACCGCAGGTATTTTGGCTCATAAATCATCTTCAGTCCCTTGATCTTGTTTCTTCTTTCATGCACCATTGCTACTGATTCGGCCACTACATCCATGTGCGCCTGCGTGTAAACCCGGCGTGGCAATGTGAAGCGAACCAATTCTAATTTAGGATAATAATTTTCTCCATTAGGTTTTCTACCTGCAGACACTATACCCCGCTCCATTGTACGCACTCCGGAATCAACATATATTTCTCCGGCTAAAGTCTGTGCAGGAAATTCATCCTGTGACAGGTGTGGCAGGAATGCCTTTGCATCAACGAATACACCATGCCCCCCAATTGGTTTCACAATAGGAATTCCGTAATCGATCATTTTATTACCGAGGTATTCTACCTGTCCAACCCGCGCAGCCTGGTGCGCATCGCTCAGGCTCTCTTTGATACCCACAGCAATAGCCTCCATATCACGTCCGGCCATACCTCCATAAGTATGCAGACCTTCATAAGCTACAACAAGATTCCGGGCTTCTTCAAATACATCCCAGTCATTGATGGCAAGAAAACCTCCGATATTTACCAGTGCATCCTTCTTTGCACTCATTGTAGCGCCATCAGTCAATGAACAAATTTCCTTTACAATATCACTGATCTTCGCACGCTCATATCCCTTCTCCCTTTGCTGAATAAAGAATGCATTTTCTGCAACACGGGTCATGTCGTGAATAATGCGTATGCCATGCTTTTTTGTAAACTTCCTGAGTTCTTTCAGATTGGCGAGGCTGATAGGTTGGCCGCCCGCCATATTCACATTGGTTGCAATGCACACATAAGGAATCTTATTGGCTCCTACCTTCTTCACAAGAGCCTCCAATTTATTCAAATCAACATTTCCTTTGAAAGGATATTCGCTGGTAGCATCATGGGCTTCATCGACAATAATGTCAACGAATTTTCCGCCGGCCATTTCCTGGTGCAAACGAGTAGTGGTGAAATACATGTTGCCGGGAACGTAGTCTCCTTTCCTAATAAGAATTTGCGATAAAATATGTTCAGCTCCCCTACCCTGGTGTGTGGGAACAATGAACTTATAGCCATAATAATCCCGGATGGCTTTTTCCATCCTGTAGTAACTCTTGCTTCCCGCATAAGCTTCATCGCCCGTCATGAAAGCAGCCCATTGCTGATCGCTCATAGCATTAGTGCCACTATCCGTAAGCAGATCAATATATACATCATCCGCATGAAGCAGAAAAGTGTTGAAACCTGCTTCCCTTAAAGCTTTCAGCCGTTGAGGCCTAGTGGTCATTTTCAATAGTTCTACCATCTTCATCCTGTAAGGCTCTGCCCAGGATCGTTTTGCAATCTTTGCCATACTTAATAAATTTTCTGAATTGAAGTTTGAGGTGTGTTTTTCAATCACCATTTTTCAGCGGCCAAAAGTAAACTTAATATTCTATTTCGGATATTTGTATCCTTAATTTACATAAACGGACAATATCAGGTTTAAAAGCTTCCTTCCCTATTCATGACTTGAGTGCTCCAATATCTTAAACAAGTGCAACAGGTAAGGAAACAGGGCGTCCATACTTTCTGAGGCGCCACGGGTAGAACCGGGAAGGGCAACTATAAGCGTATTTCCCTTTAAACCTCCGACGCTTCTTGAGAGCATTGAGTATGGTGTTAGTTCCTGGCCGTAATTTCTTGCAGTTTCACCTATTCCGGGAATTTCACGATCCAGCATCGGACGTATCGCTTCAGGCGTTACATCCCTTGATGAAAGACCGGTACCACCGGTAAGAATAACCATATCAATTTTAAGATCACAGTAGGATTGTACCTGTTTTTGAATCACTTCTTTCTCATCAGGAATAATCGTGTACTCATGAATGTGAACACCGGATTTTTCTAATTTAGCAATAATCGCTTTGCCTGCGGAATCTTGTTTCTTCCCTGCTGAAATACTGTCTGAACAAACAATCACGGCTGCAGAAATTTCACGCGTCAACTTCTCTGCGTATTGTGATTTCCCTCCTTTCTTTTTTATAAGTTTAATATTCCTGATTTCAATTTCTTTATCAATCGGTTTCAACATATCATAAATAGTTAACGCTACGACTGAGGCACCATGCATGGCTTCCACTTCCACACCGGTCCGGTAAATGGTGTGCACTTCTGTTTCTATGATGATATCCAATCCCTCAATCGTGTGCCGTATCTGTGCAAACTCAACAGGTAGCGGATGGCAATCAGGAATCATGTCGCTGGTTTTCTTAATGGCAAACAAACCCGCAATGCGGCTTGCTTCCAGCACATCTCCTTTTGGAACTGTCTTGTTTTTAACAGCGTCAATCGTTTCCTGTTTACTCACATGAACGATTGCCTGTGCGGTAGCAGAGCGGTGTGATTTTATTTTTGTAGTTATGTCAATCATTATTGGAAGGTTTAGAATTATTGGCCACTAAGGCACGAAGACACAAAGTATTTCTTCTTCTTAGTGTCGTGGCTACATCAGTCAGTATTCTGTTTCCATTGGTATTCATTATTCAAAAATATTTCTTTTCCCCACACCGGAACTTCTTTCTTGATTCGTTCTACAATATATTCACAGGCATTGATTGCTTCTTTCCGATGAGCCGATGATATAAAAACAAACAAACTGATTTCGCCTGCCCCTACTATTCCCAGGCTGTGATAAATGTGCATACATATCAATGGATACTTCGCGAAGGTATCTTCCCTGATCTCATCAAATTTTTCTTCGGCCATTTCACGGTAAGTTGTGTATTCAATAGCAGTAACTTCCTGCTCATTGATGACATCATTACGAACCTGTCCGAGAAAAATACTGTGTGCGCCAATATTCTTTTTGGCACTGTGTTTTGCTACGGCTTCGCCTATCAAAGTTGGCGGGATAGCGCCTTCAATAAACACGTTGTGTTTCTTCATCGTTTTCATAATTCCTGTTTTGATTGGGTGGTAACACTTTATTTAACAGATATGCTTTCCACCCGGCTACTCCCCCGGTTAAACTAAATATTTTTCTTTCAGGAAAATTTTCTTTCAGCATTCGGGTTGCCACCATGCTTCGCTTTCCCGACTGGCAAACAATAACGGTAGTTTGTCCGGCGGGAATTTTATCAACTGAACCTGCAAATTGGCTCAGGGGAATTTGTATAAAAGGAAAATCATCAATTACCGGTAACTCACCAAATTCGCGAACATCCACAATGGTTACCTCTTCAGTAGTTATTAATGAATCAAAATCGTTAGCCGAAATTTCAGGGCAATTATTTTTGATTCCACAAAACCAGTCGTAATCAAAATTTTCAAATTCCGACCTGCTATTTGGAATTGATACTTGTTTATTCTCCGCAGGTAAAATCCCGAACTCATTCATTGAATTACTGAGTAGGTTGTAAGTAATTATTTTATTCGCAAGCGATTCACCTATTCCGGTAATAATTTTTATCACTTCTCCGGCCTGCATGGTACCAATGATACCCGGCAAAACGCCAATGACCCCCGCTTCATTGCAGGAAGGTACAGTTTCAGGTAATGGTGGCTTAGGAAACAGGTCTCTGTAGTTGGTTTTATAACTGTCATGCTTACCTGCAAAGTTAAACACACCTACCTGCCCTTCGAAACGAAGAACTGCTCCATACACCAGGGGTTTGCCCAACAACACACAAGCGTCATTCACAAGATAGCGTGTAGAAAAATTATCAGTTCCATCCAGTACTACATCATATTCATTGATGATGTTCCATGCATTCCGGGAATCTAATTTGAAATTGTATGCATGAATTCTTAAATCCGGATTGAACCTGCTCAAAATCTCAGCAGTTCTTTCGGCCTTGGATTTTCCGATGTCAGCCACACTGTAAATGGTCTGCCTTTGCAAATTGGAAATTTCCACGACATCAAAATCAACAATACCGATTGTTCCCACACCTGCTGCAGCAAGATATTGCAGTGCGGGGCACCCCAACCCTCCGGCACCCACAACAATGACCTTTGCAGCAGAAAGTTTTTCCTGCGCTGCATGCCCAAACTCTTTAAGAATGATTTGCCTGCTGTATCTCTCGTATGAAAAATTGTTTTCCATTAATTATTACTATCCTCCCGAAAAAGGCGGCAACAATGCTACGGTATCACCTTCTTTCAATTTAGTATTTTGACGAATTATTTTTTTATTCACGGCGATCGCGTAATCCATATTCTTCAGTGCTAAATACTTTTCCCTTAGCAACAGATTTAATCCATCCGTATCAGCAATATCCTTTACCTGCAAACTTGCTGCGCCTGTAATATCTGCAATTGGTCCGAAAACAAGTACGTTGATGTCCATAGCTACAATTGTTGAACTGCTTTTGTAAAATCATTCGGGTCATTCACATTCATGAAAAGTATCTCATTAAAAAGCTTGTTCCCATTTACGTCTATTCTCAATAATTTAAAATGCGAAATCATTTGTTGCAATTTAGCGATACCATGCTCAAGTAATCTGTTCCATTGCGGCAAGCAATCAGCAGCATACACCCCAAACAGAGGCTGAATACTTCCCTGGAATGTTGGTACTGCAATTTGAGATTCACCCGAATTTTCAATAATGTACCGAATCGCTCCGTGGTTTACGAAAGGCATATCACAGCTCACAATGAAAATCATTTCCGTTTGTGAGTGATTCAACGCAGCATGGATACCACCGACAGGCCCGATGTCTTTGATCAGATCTTTTAAAACTTCCAATCCGAATCTTTCGTATTCCGGATTATTGGATACAATAGCGATTTTTTCAAATACCTGGTTTAGTTCTTCAATAATTCTTTCTATCAACGGCTTGCCATGAAAGAGTAGCAAGCCTTTATCAGTTCCCATGCGGGAACTTCTGCCGCCGGCAAGGATGTATGCGGTTATTTGATTGATTCTTTCAGACACCATAATTTATTTTAATCTTTTCACTTTTGTATTTTCTAAACCCTTCGAATTCGATGGATTTAGAATTAACATTTCCATTTAAACTTCAATCTTCACACAAACAACAACTTCACCGAAGCCACTAACAGCACCAATGCCAGTGTTCTTCTCAGCAACAAACTGCTTACTTTCATAGAACCCAAGTAGGAACCTAATAACCCTCCGGAAAAAACAACCACAATCATCCAAATCATATCAGGACTAAAATGAACTCCTTTAGTGATTAAGCCTGCCATACCCGAAATGGAATTCACCAAAATGAACAATGCGGAAACGGCCGCTGTTTGTTTCATATTCCCCCAATGCAGTAACAAAATTACCGGGCTTAAAATTATTCCTCCACCAATGCCAATCATGCCGGAAAGTATTCCAATGACGGCCCCAATCAGTATGGACAACAGCAGCCCTTGTTTTTTGAAGGGTGCGTTGTCATTAAATTTTATTCCTGCAAGCCTGATAACAGAGAATAGCAACAGGATTCCTAACACAATTTTGTACAGATGTGCGTCCATCATGATTAATCCGCCAACAAAAGCTGCAGGGATGGAAGCAATGGCGAAGGGCCAGAACAACTTCCAACGAAAATGGCCGCCTCTGTAATATTGAATGAAGCCCGTACCTGCTACAAAGATATTGAGCAACAACGCCGTAGGCCGCATGGTTTCAGGTGTAAATGAAAACAAAGCCATCAAAGCGAGATAACCACTGGCGCCGCCATGTCCGACAGAAGAATACAAAAACGCCACAACAAAGAGCAGTAAGAAAAACAACAGAGTCATTAATTCGGCATTCATTCTTTCTCATTTTTATTTAATCAATTCTTGTTACCTCAATACTCTTTAACCAGTTTACATGCCTGGGGCCTGTCTTAATATCATTGGTACAAATCAGGATCATTTCTCCATGGTTCATGATAGGTTTTCCATTTTCTTCAAAAAGAATATAGGTACTATTTCCTGTAGGATTATTAAAAATCTCACCCCAGGAAAATGCAGCCAAATAATCATCAGTGGCTCTTGCCACGATTATGAAATTTCGGTCTTTATGATTCAATTGCTTTATACCGGCTTTCTCCAATACAACCTTTAAAAGTACGCCTTTACTGGTCTTATCCGCTTTCACTGTAGCGCCGCTCTGGCAAACGACATTGAATTCATCCAATGTAATTGTCTTCATGTTTTTCAAAGAATCAACAGTGAGCCTCAATTCATTTTGAACATTGCCTTTCACTTCAACCGTCTTGCTCACATACTGAACACTGTCGGATGCTGCAATAGGCTTATGCTCGTGTGCTTTAGGATTGGTATTGCCTTCACTTGCCAATTGCGAACCGGATGTATTATTACAACTACCGAGATACATGAAGACAGGAATCATTACCAGCAATACGTTTGTTGCTTTCATAGTCTTTCTTCTGTTTTATTTTGAGACCATTGTTTTTTGTTTCTTTATTTTTTTACTCTTTAATTGGCAATTATTCTAATAGAAACCACTTCTGATTTTTTAAATTCTTCTTTCTCCTCTTCCAGTTCAACCAGGCAATCTGCCAAGGCATAAGAATTCATCTTATAACTCTCCTGGTCGTTCAAAATAGAAACAGAATTTCCATTTATTTTTCCTTTGAGAAAAAAAGTCAATCCGGCTTTCTTTGAAAAATCATTTGCCAAAGGCAATTGTATCCTTTTAAAATATTCTTTTTTTGTCAGTTCACTGATGGCGTCAACCACATATTCATAAAAACAGGTGAGAACAGAAGACGGATTTCCGGGTAATCCAAAAACTAATGTTTGTCCGTACATGCCAAAGTAAAATGGCTTGCCGGGCTTTTGTTTTACTTTATGAAATACTTTTTGAACACCGCACTTTTCAAGCGCTGCAGTAACAAAATCGTAATCACCTACGGATACGCCTCCTGTGAGAATAAGTATATCAACGTTTCCCAATTGCTTCCTGATTGTATTGGTAATTTGTTCAACATTATCGTCAACTGTTCCTATAGCAGCAGGTTTGATATTGATTTGTTCCAAAGCGGATTGCAATCCGATTGAATTGGATTCATAAATTTTCCCTTCAGTTAAAAGTTCTCCGGGCTTTACCAACTCCTTTCCTGTAGTGATGATACTAACTTTTGGTTTTGAATAAACCAGCACATGCGTAAACCCAAGCCCGGCAAGAAAAGAAAGAGTAGCCGGTGTGAGCAAGTGGCCTTCTTTCAAAATCTGTTCTCTCATTTTCACCTGTGATCCTATCAGCCGGACATTGCTTCCTTTTTTCAATTTACTATCTGATATTTTTATCAGGTCACCTTCTTTGGTTACGTTCTCCTGTATTACAACCGTATCAGCGCCCAATGGCAGCGCTGCTCCTGTAAAAATTCTTACAGCCTCACCGCCATTCATTTCACCGGTAAAATAATTTCCCGCCTGCACCTTTCCGTTTATTTTCAAAGCGGATTTTCCATCCCAATCCTCAAACCTGAATGCGTACCCGTCCATAGCCGATTGATTAAAATGAGGCGAGTCAATTGGCGAATACAGATTATCAGCTAATACACATCCAATCGCCTCAATCAATGGAAGCAGGGAGACCTTTGCCTTCGGACAATTCTCAATTATTTTTTTTCTCGCTTCTGATACAGTGATCATTGTTTGCTTTTGTTCGCCACTAAGACACGAAGGCACGAAATAATTCTTATTCCTTGTGTCTTCGCGTCTTTGTGGCCCGATTTATTTGTTTGCCACAAAGCCACTAAGGCACGAAATATTCTTTTCTTCTTTGCGCCTTCGTGTCTTTGTGGCCATTTAATTCTTTCCTGCTATCCGCTTCAGCATATTCCTGAAAATGAAATAATGAAACGGCAACATCGCATACCAGTAGTTCCTTCCCATAATTCCTTTCGGTCTGAATGTAGCGGTTTGCTTCAATATAGAACGGCTTTCATTATTCACAATCGCAAACTCCAGCCAGGCTTCGCCCGGCAGCTTCATTTCAGCAAATAAAAGTAATCGGTAATTCTTGTGATCTGCAAGTATCACTCTCCAGAAGTCAATGGTATCGCCTGCTTCAATATCCACTTTACTTCTTCTGCCCCTGCTGAGACCAACGCCTCCCATAAATTTGTCCAACATTCCGCGCATTCTCCACAGCATATCTGCATAATACCAACCGTGTTCACCACCAATACTGAAAAATCGTTTTGCAACTTCTTCTATCTGATTTTTGGGAATCTCTGTCCATCTGCGGTCCTTGAAACATCCGTTCACCGGCACTTCAATGAACTGGCTCACATCCAGCCTGCGCAGGCTGCTTGACGCTGAATCTGTCCAACTGGAAACTACCATATTTTGTTCTATCCTTTCAAAGGCCATCTTAATCGCTTCTTTGTAAGGAATAAGATATTGCGGGATAATTTCACGAATGGAAAATTCCTTACACACCACATCATTCTTCATACTCTGCACCAACTGTTTCGCAATAGTGAAACTGGCAGAGGTAGAAAGGTACACCCAATGCGCGGATAATCCGGGAAATAAAACCGGCAGGGAAATGATTAGTCTCTTGTATCCTCGCACTTCAGCAAGGCCAAGCAGCATTTGTTTGTAAGAAAAAATTTCAGGCCCACCAATTTCAAATGTTTTAAAAAATGTTTTTTCATTCATTGCGCTGTGCTGCAAATAATAAATCACGTTGCGAATGGCGATTGGCTGGCATTTTGAATTGAGCCACCGCGGTACAATCATCAAAGGCAGTTTTTCCGTCAGGCTGCGAATGATTTCAAAAGACACACTGCCCGAACCCACAATAATACCGGCTTCAAAAATCGTGTAGGCAATACCGGAACGCATGAATACATCTTTCACTACTTTGCGTGCAGTCAGGTGCTTTGAAAGATTCTGTTCATTGCTGATACCGCTCAGGTAAATAATTTGTTTCACTTGCGTGAGCATGGCTACCAGCACAAAACAACCTGCTGCTCTTAATTCATATTCTTTTAATGTTGTAGAAGTATCGCCCAAAGAATGAATGAGATAATAAGCAACATCAAATTGTTTATCCCTGAAATTTTGCACTGCATTTTCCGGATGAAGAAAGTCAAACTCAATGACATGGACTTTATTAAGAATATCTGCAGCAGGCCTGAACCGGTCTTTATCTCTCACCACACACGTTACCTCATGCCCGTCTTCTACAAGCACCGGCAAGAGCCTCATACCGATATATCCATTTGCGCCTGTAAGTAAAATTTGCATGACGTGTTTTTTTTATTTGCCACGAAGACACGAAGGCACGAAATATATTTTCTTCTTTGTGCATTTGTGTCTTCGTGGCCTATTCTTCTTTGTGTCTCCGACCCGGCGGACAGGTTGGTGTCTTTGTGGCCTTACACACTACCCGCCAATATGAATCATACTTCTGTTCCTGATATTTCCTCCATTCATGTTTACTTGCCCACCAAGCGCTTCTTCTTTTTCCCACACACATTTTTTTATAAGGGGCAAAATGTCCATTCCATTTCTTAATGCCCCGAGAATATCTGCTTCGCCTTTTGAGAAAAGACAATTCTTCATTTTGCCGTCGGTGGTCAATCTTAATCGGTTACACCCACTGCAGAAAGGCCTGCTCATGGTACTGATGATAGCAAAGGTTCCTTTATGCCCGTCAACCTTATACTTCACTGCCGTATCATGCTTTTCGTTGTGCAACGGAATGTAATCGTACTCCGAGCTAATCACCGAAAGAATTTCTTTATACGAAAAAACTTTCTCCCTGCTCCAATGATTTCCTGCAAAGGGCATGAACTCAATGAAGCGTATATCCACCGGAACATCCTTTGTCCATGCTACAAAATCAATCAATTCATCGGTATTCACATCTCTCATCACCACGGTGTTCACCTTCACATGAAAATTATTTTTCAGCAACAAATCAATATTCTCTCTCACCCTGTCAAATTCATCTCTTCCGGTGATGAGAAGATTCCTTTTGCTCTTCAGCGAATCAAGACTCACATTTACGGATCTAATTCCCGCTTCCCGGAATGAATCTATGTATTCATGAACATAAACACCGTTGGTGGTGATAGCTAATTCAACCGGATATTTTGAAAGCCGTTGAATAATTTCCCTTGCGTCTTTTCTTACAAGAGGTTCACCGCCGGTAAGTCGGATTTTATTGATACCTAATTTTACAAATACTCCTGCTATCGTTTCAATTTCATCAGCCGACATTTTATTGGCTTTGGAAAAATATCCTCTTGGCAGATCAACCGGATTGCAATAGGTGCAACGCAGGTTGCACTTGTCCGTAAGTGATATCCTGAGATAGGTATGATTCCGGTTAAACTGGTCTGTCAGCATGATGAAATAAATTTGATTGTTTAATTCTTTGAAGGCAAGTCAATAGTAAAATACTTCTTCATCTTCTTGGTGATTTCTTCATAGTCTCCTTTTGTCAAATACTTGTGTGCCAACGGAAATACCACATTGTCTTCCCTGAAAATGTGCAAACGAAGCAACTCAACCAAAGAAAGCCCCTGCTCTATGGAAGTATCCAGCAAAATAGCGCTGGAAACAGGGTCAACAATCCGTGAAGTAATCCCCATCAGGCTGAAAGTGAGGGTGCCTAATTCCATCATTTTGATGTGGTCATTCTCCAGCATATCCACGCCTGTATCAGGAATCGGCCCGATTCCGTGCTCTCCATTATCTATCATACGGTCATGGATATACGGAAATAATACCCGTTCTTCTTTCAGGTTGTGCAGCACTATTTTGTCATCAAGATAGGCAAAGAACTCACCCAGCTTCTTGTTGGTTTCTCTTGTAACGCCTTCTTTCTTTATTTCAATCAACGTCTTTTCCAGTTCATCAATCTTCGTCATCGTATTTTTATGCTCATCCATAAAAAGCTGCAGGATTGGATGAAGTTCTTCATAAGGCACGGGCAATACTCCCTGTGGTTTATAAGCGCCTGGCGGGTCCATTGGCGAGTAAACCTGCACATCGCCTTCATCTTTCTCCACAAATCTTTTAATAAAGTCTGTCTTTTTGTTGGGATTGTTTTCAAAAATGTTATTCATCTTCTTGTATTTTTTTATGGTTATCCAAGTCTTTCAAATTTACCTATGGTATGAGGGTTTAAAAATGATTTTCATCATGTATCGTAGATGATATGGTTCAGGCAGGCCCTACAAAATCCGGTACTTTTATTCTGCTTTTCGGAATGAGATACCTGGATAACAAATTGCGTACGAGGCCGATAAACGCTACCGACCATGCGAAAATGGCCAAATAGATAAATACTTCGTAAAAATAATACAGGAATGGCATGTGCAGCGCTTTTGACATGCGAAAGGTGCATACAGCATACATGCCCTGCGGGAAGACTGCACCCCAATACAGCGGGTCATATTTCAGTGGATATTTTTTATAAACATGTCTCCAGATAGCAAGAATGATTAACATTGGAATCCACCATGTACCTGTTGCCCAGTAGAACACAGTGAAACCTTTCAGAAATGGTAGTAGCGATTCTAAAAAAGGTGCGTCCGGTGCATTGAGAATGAGTACTGACCCGCCCAAAGTTGATATTGCCATTGCACCCATGTTGATCCAATACGGTGGTGCCAGGTCGCCCGGCGAAAATTTAAAAAAAGTATATCTGTAAAAAATCAATGAAATCATCCAGATATAAAACATGCCTCCCCACAACCACATGGATAGCGCAAAGAAGTTTACCTCTATACGATACGGTTGTTTGATATGCGTGGCGATCAGTGCACTCAGTATTGACACGGCTTGCGTAGCGACAATGGCAGTGAGCCATCCGCCGGTAATTCCTTTGTCAAGGGTTGGTTTATTTTGTTGGGTGGTAAGAGTGGTAAAAATGGTATAGGTCAAAAACAACCATAATAGAATCGCCAGTACGAGTAGAAACACCGCAATATCAAATAATTCAAACAGGATGATGTATTGAGTCCCCAGCACACAAGTGCCGGCAACAATTGTAAAAAATCCAGTACCCGCCATGTGATGTGTCAGATCACTTTTAAAATATGGAAAATACCAAGCGAGCCGAAGTATAGTAAGTATCCAAAGGATCACAAAAAAAACATTATTCAACCCAAACAAAATGTAAGCAATCCATTTCATGTCTAACAAGAATGCACCTATGGAAATAATTCCGGTGGCCATCACCAATGCAAAGTAAGCCGGGGAAAGAGTTTTGATCCCTTCCCTGATGGCACTGCGAATACTATTTGATGATGATGATTGCATTTTATTTCAATAAAGTTCTTTCATTCATGATTGGCGAAGGTGTTATTTACTCAACATTCAAAATTCAACATTCAAAATTCAACTTCCTGTTTTCTTCGTAATTGCTTTAATGGTCAATCGCTGCCAAACCAGGCATACAGCCACCAATACGGCAAGGAACATCCAACAGGTAGTCCAGATTCCGGTTGTTTTCAACAGGTATCCGAAAACCAACGGGCCAAAGAAACCTCCCAATCCACCCAATACGCCCACTATGCCTCCTACCGTTCCGATATTTTCAGGATAGTAATCTGAAATATGTTTGAAAACTGCTGCTCCTCCGAGCCCCATCATGATACCTATGATGAAGACCAATCCCGAAAAAATCCATTTATTGGCCTGGAAATAAATCATGGTAACACCCTTCGCAATCAATTGCCCCTTGGTTATTTCATCACCTTCTTTCACCAATGGCACCTGGTGAAATGTAGTAGTCGGAAGTAATAAAAAACCTTCCTGGTCGTGATGAATACCAAATCGAATCGTAACCCTGGAAGAGTCGCCTGCTTTGCTTTGAAGAAAATAGGAATTTTCTCCCACGACAATTTCTTCGTCACTCACTGTTTTCACAGTTCCTGATTTGCCCGCCATTATTCCTTGGCCCGGCGCCTGTATTTCCATTCTTGGGATAACCAGGAAAAACATGCAAACGAAACTCACACCGAAAACCCAGATCAGCACCAATCGTGCGCCAACCCTGTCTGAAAGCCAGCCACCTGCCGCCCTGAATATTCCCGCAGGCATACTGAATGCTGCTGCCATAAAGCCGGCGGAAACGATAGAAAGCGAATACACATTTACATAAAAGGGAATGAGCCATTGAGACAATGCCACGAAACTTCCGAAGACAAAGAAGTAATACAATCCAAACCGCCAGACTCTCACTTCTTTTAAAGGCGATAATCGTTGCCCCAAAGATTTAGAAGCAGCCGGTGTTTTATTTTTTGTTGCCAATAAAAAAATAACACAGGTTATCAAAAGCAATACCGCATACAATTTCGGAAGCATGCGCCAGCCCTCTATATTTGCACCTCTGTCAGTAAGTTTATTCAGGATGGTTGGCGCAAAAAATGTTGTCAATGCAGCACCTGTGTTCCCCACACCAAACACACCCAGGGCAGTTCCCTGTTTTTCTTTCGGATACCAGAGAGAAGTATAAGCAACACCTGCAGCAAAGGCAGTACCTGCAATTCCGAAACCGAAACTCAGCAAAAGAAAAGACGTGAAACTGTTCGCTTGTGATAAGAAATACATTGGTATGGCGCTGCAAATGAGAATTACCGCCATCATCCATTTACCACCGAATTTGTCGGTGAGTATTCCGACCGGTAACCGCAATACAGAACCTACCAACACAGGAACACCCAGCAACCATCCTATCTGCATAGGGTTCCAGTTGAACACTCCCTGGTCAACAAGATAGGTGACCAACACACCGTTAATCATCCACGCTGCAAAACAAACCATGAATGCAAGCGTATTGAGCGCCAGGACACGATTAGAATATGTGGCAATCCTGAGGTACATAGTCGTGTTACTTTTTATTCAGCCTTCTTTCTAAAATTCATTCTGCCTTCATCCGGAAATTCTTTAGCCACTCTCACCAGATATTTTCCGTTCGGTACTATGATACTATCCTCAGGAATCGGATGAAAGGTGTTGCAGTTCTGATATCTCTTTCCATTCATTTCATACTCAAATGAAATTCCTTTGCCTTCGGCAAATACACTGCAATAGCCGGTAGTAACCCCTGTTACATATTCAGGATGTTTGAGCAGCGTCCATTCAATTCGATATTGTTTGACGACGAGTAGCAGTATAGTAGCGAGAGCGAGAAAGAGAATCAAATTGATGGCTTTTCTTTTAAATGATTTTACCTTAAAAATTCTGAAAACATTGAATACAACGCCGCCTGCAATGATGACTATCAAAATGGTTTTAACGATCTGGCTCGTCAGCAATTGGTCATCTGTTACAATATTGAGCAACATGACTATGTATTTTTAGGCCGTTGCAACGACCACGGTGTATCTGAGCTGCGCACTTTTTTCCGGTTCCAGTTCCACCGCACCTGTTGATAAGGCCTCCATAAATAATTTAATGGCAATACTAAAAAGTGAATCAATCTTGAAAAAGGAATAATTCCAATTATCAGAAATGCTCCGGCAATATGCAATTTCACCGGCCACGGCAACAGGACAACAGCCGTGGTATCGGGTTGGAATTTGAAAATAGAATAGAGATATGGTGTGAGTAATGTTGAAAACCATGATGAACCCCAGCGAAAATTGTACGCAATCCACAAACCCGCAAATGTTTGCAGTATCAGCAAGGCATAGACGATAGCGTCCATGTAATTCGTAACAGGTTTCAATCGTGCAGTGGTGTATCTCCTGATGACGAGGTTGATTAAACCTACCAGCATGCTGATTCCAAAAATGAATGCTGTTACTTCCAACACAATCAATCGAACAGGATTGCTGTTCCATGCCAGTACGCCGCGTGGAATACAAAATGCGATGAGGTGGCCACAAAAGATAAACAGAATCCCCCAGTGAAACGGTACCGATCCATAAAACAACTTTCTGCCTTCAAGGAATTGAGAAGATAAAGACGATACCTGGAATTTCCGGCTTCTGTACCGATAGATGGAACCAATTAAAAATACTGCCAGGGCGAGATAAGGCAACACAATCAGGATAAAATTATCAATGTAGTTCATGGCATTTGGTTTATTGGTTCATGTATGATTTTCGTTCTATTTTTCTGTGAGCATTTCGGTTTCTATATTCTGGCCAAAGTCTTTTAGCTCCTTTCCTCCGTCTCCTGCTGAAGCCGGATTGTTGGGGTCGGTATAGCCGGTGTTCTCACTCAATGAAGAATCTAACACCGGCGTATATCCGAAGTCCCTTTTCAAAATCAGCAACAAAGCCTGAAGGCAGTTTTGGTAAACGGTTCTGTGGTTGGCAGAATATTCCAGTAATACTTTCTGGTGCTTCTTGTAAACCACATCTTTCTTTTCAATTTTCCCTAACGAGAATTCAGTAATCATTTTCTCAACAGCAGGAATCAATAAAAATATCGCCATTTCAAAGCGCATTTCATAATCGGTCATTTTTGGAAGCAGGCGCAGCAGGTTAGGCAGATGGTCGGCTAATTCTGTTTCACAGTCGTTACCAGCTTTGTTATGTTCTTCATTCAGGTGAGCTAATAATTTTCCGCGTTTGTAATCTTCTCCAAACAATACAAACCCGATGTCAAGGGTAGTGATGGCCTGCACATCAAACGACCGAAGAAAAAGCTCCTGTATTTCCACGATGGATGAAGTCTCCATAAAATCAATGAACGGTTTCAACGCCAATACTGCTTCGGAATTGGTTGTCATCAAATAGCTTTCTATCTTTCTTACCTCATCTTTAAAACTTTCCTTTTCTGGATAGTAGAAAAGTTTGGAAAGCAGCGCATAATCAGACAATGTTGTTTGTGTATCCATTTCGTTTGTGTATTCGTGTTATGGTTAAAATGTCTTTCTTAGTTATTTCCCTGTCTGCCGACAAGGCAGGTTTGTTTACCGTAGAAACTCTTTGTTATACCCCGCGTTTCACCGGTTTCTTGATTCCAAATCCTGTATCACCTTTTGTATCCCCCGTAAAGTCCATCATCTCAATGGCCTGTTCGCGATGTGCTGCCGGAATGACGAATCGCTCTTCAAACTTGGGCAGAGAAGTGAGTGCATAAATAGCGTCTGCTTCTGCTGCGGTCATTCCTGCGTCGCGCAATGTTTCTGCTACCTTTTCATCACTGATATCGCCCACTGTCACCTTCCTGCGATGAATGCGCACCGCCATCAGCTTTTTCCACTTTTCTTTAATTAATTCTATATCACCGGCGCTGAACAAACTGGCGATGTATTCTAATGGAAAACGAATCTGATCCAATGTGCCCCACAATTCTTTGGTGCTGGTA
Organism: uncultured Ginsengibacter sp.; assembly: GCA_964526985.1. Classification (GTDB taxonomy): domain Bacteria; phylum Bacteroidota; class Bacteroidia; order Chitinophagales; family Chitinophagaceae; genus Ginsengibacter. The sequence goes on from CAZGNJ010000006.1 coordinate 50,978, forward strand.
TCGTAAAGCCAGTTGTCTTCCCACTTTTTAGCAATCGGGCTCATCTTATCTCTTTGTTCTGATTGATCTGTTTTTTTCACAGTGGCCATCACCGGCAATAACGGTGGTACATAGAACAACATCGGAAGCGTGCGGAACTCAGGATGAAGCGGTAATGCTAATTTCCATTCTTTTACAAATTTGTAAATTGGTGAAAAGCGTGCGGCATGCAGTGTGGAATCGGCCACACCGTTTTTCTTTGCTGCAGCGATGACGTTTTCATCAAACGGGTCAAGGATGATATCCAACTGGCTGTTCACTAATTCATTGTCGTCGGCGCTGGCTGCCTCATGAATGCGTGAAGCGTCATACAACAGTACGCCGAGATACCGAATTCTTCCCACACAGGAATGCATACACGCAGGCGCCAGTCCGGCTTCAATGCGCGGATAACAGAGAATGCATTTTTCTGATTTGCCGGTATGCCAGTTGTAATATGATTTTTTGTAAGGACAAGCTGTAACACACATCCTCCATGCGCGGCACACTTCCTGGTTGATGAGTACGATTCCATCCTCACCTCTTTTGTAAATAGCACCCGAAGGACAGGAAGCCACACATGCCGGATTCAGGCAGTGGTTGCAAATGCGCGGCAAATAAAACATGGCCATTTTTTCCAACTGAAACATTACTTCCTGCTCCTCAGGTGAAATGTTTTTCATGTTAGGGTCGTTGCGTGCAAAGTCGGGCGTACCACCGAGATCATCATCCCAGTTGGGGCCCATTTTTATATCTATTGGTTTTCCGGTTATCAGTGAAACGGGACGTGCTGTCGGCTGGTCTTCTCCTTCCGGCGATTCAATCAGGTCTAAATATTTATATGTGAAGGGTTCGTAATAATCATCTATCACCGGCAGGTTGGGATTGTAAAAAATGTTGGTGAGGCCGCGTCTGTGGCCAGCGCCTTTCAGGTTGATTTTGCCATTCTTCTTTTCCCAGCCACCTTTATATATTTCCTAGTCTTCCCACTTGGAAGGATAGCCGGTTCCGGGTTTGGTTTCCACATTATTCCACCACATGTATTCAGCCCCTTTGCGGTCTGTCCATATATTCTTACAGGCAATAGAACAGGTATGGCAACCAATACACTTGTCTAAGTGAAAAACCATTGCGATTTGCGAGCGAACGTCCATGATTTATGATTTATGATTGACGATTTATGATTGTTGATTTAATTCTAACCGTGTAGGAAAAATTAGCCACAAAGACACAAAGGCACTAAGTACATTACTTCTATTATTTCCTCTTCGTGGCTTAGTGACTTCGTGGCTAAATACATGCTTTAATCTTTAATTAACCATTAATTATTACCAAACTAATTTCTCCATCTTCTTCACCACCACATGCGTATCTCTTTGCGGCGCTACGGGTCCCCAATAATTAAAGTGATATGAGAACTGCCCATAACCTCCGTTGAGATAATTCGGTTTCAAATGAATTCTTGTAACACTATTATGCCCGCCACCTCTGCGGTTTCCGCGCAATTGTGATTTCGGAATACCAACGGTTCTTTCCGGCACGTGATACACAATGCACATGCCCGGTGGAATCCGCGAACTCACCACCGCACGCGTAACATACACGCCATGATCATTATGAACTTCAACCCAATCATTATCTTTTATTCCCAATTCTTCTGCGTCCACTTCACTGAGCCAGCACGGTTCAATACCACGGGAAAGCGTGAGCATTCTCAGGTTTTCCATGTAGGTAGAATGAATGTGCCATTTGCCGTGAGGTGTCAGATAATTGAGCGCTTTGGCTTTACCACGTTTCCATGTTTCGCGCAGATCGCCATACACTTCAGGATTAGGCGCCGGTTTGAAGGTGGGCAAATGCTCTCCGTAGGCGATATACAATTCCTGATCTAAATAAAAATGCTGACGGCCGGTGAGGGTTCTCCACGGTACCAATCGTTCTACATTGTAGGTGTATGCAGAATAAGCCCTGCCACCATTCATCAATCCCGACCAAACCGGTGAAGTATTGTAACGACGCGGCTGTGCCAGCAGATCGGCATAACGAATCTTTACATCCTTGCTTCCTTCCGAAAGATCAGCCAGCACAAGTCCAGTCTTCTTCTCCATGTATTCGTAAGCCTTTGCCGTGAGTTTACCATTCGTCAGCGTTGACAAATGCAATACTGCATTGGCTGCCCACTCATCTTCCTGGATGGAAGGAAGCACCTTGCCCTGGAATTCACGATGATGAAAATGATGTGAAGTACACATTTCATCATACTCTTCTTTACACATATAATGATTGCCATGAGCGCCTAATCCCTTTTCCCGGATGGCTTCGCCGAGCGTGATGAATTTCTCGTAAATCTGTGTGTAATCTCTTTCTACAATCGTCAGCTTGTGCATGGATTTTCCCAAGACAGGTTCACATTCACCTTTATACCAGTCTTTGATAGTTGGCTGTGTAATTTCGTCTGCGCTATCATGTGAGAGAGGTGTAGCCACTACATCCTTTTGCACTTCATTGAAATATTTCTTTGCTATTTCACTGGTTACTTTGGCAAGATGTTTGAAGATATCCCAGTCTGTTTTTGACTCCCATACCGGTGCGATGGCTTGCCCTAACGGATGGATGAAGGAATGCAAATCGGTACTGTTCAAATCCGCTTTCTCATACCATGAAGCAGCAGGCAATACGATATCGGAATACAGAGCAGATGAATCCATGCGGAAATTGAGGTCCACCACCAAATCCATTTTGCCGACAGGCGCTATCTCATGCCATTTCACTTCTTCAGGTTTATCTTCTGCATCGGTTGCAATGAGATTATTATGTGTACCCAAATAATGTTTCAGTGCATACTCATGCCCCTTCATACTTGCCAGCAGTGCATTGCCGCGCCAGATGTACCACACACGCGGATAATTCACTTCTGCTTCCGGGTCTTCCACTGAATATTGCAGTTCTTTGGATTTCAATTTTTCAAGCACATAATTTTTGATGTCTTCATCATTCTTTGCACCATTGGCAACGGCCTCTTTTGAGAGTTCCAACGAGTTGGCATTGAACTGCGGATAGAACGGCATCCACCCATTTCTTACCGAAGTGAAGATGGTATCGGCCACATGTTTATCAGTCCATTTATTTTTATGAATGGTATTGTAGTTAGAATAATGTCCATCGTAACGATACTGGCAGGTATTGATGTAATGCCACAGCGGCGCTTGTTGCAAACGGGATACCGGCACCCAGTCTTTTGCAAAGGTGATGGAAGACCATGAATCCACCGGCGCTAATTTTTCCTGGCCCACGTAGTGATTTAATCCACCGCCATTTTTTCCTACGCAACCACAAACCATCAATGCCATAGCCCCTGCACGATAGGTAAGATTTTGGTGATACCAGTGATTGACACCCGCGCCAACCAGAATCATACATTTACCACCTGTAGCGTCGGCAGTTTCAGCCCATTCACGTGCAAACTGAAAAAGTGTATTGGAATCAATGCCGGTAAAAATTTCCTGCCATGCAGGTGTGTAAGCCGCATCAGGATCATCGTATCCTTTTGGATAATCGCCACCCAAATTTCTGTCCACGCCGTATTGCGCCATGATGAGGTCATACACTGTTGTAACCGGCACTTTTCCATTCGCTGTTTCAATCCATTTTACCGGCACACCGCGCATGGCTTTTTTTGCAAGACCGAATTCCGAAAACTCCACCTGTAATGCTTCATCTTTTGTATCTAAAAAAGTCAATACAGGGTCATAATTCAAATCCGTTTCACCACACTCATATTTCATGTTCCATTTGCCGCCCTGTTTATCCCAGCGGAAGCCCATAGTACCTTTTGGCACTACGAACTCACCACTGGTCTCATCTATGGATAAAAATTTCCAATCGCCGTTTTCAATATCCTTCCATTTTGCAAGTTCATTGGCACGCACCATCCTTCCTGGTGTATAGCCTTCGTCTGTTTTATCTAAGTGTACCAACATCGGGCTATCGGTATAGCGCTTTACATAATCAATAAAAAAGGGCGTTTGTTTTTCGTAATGATATTCTTTGAGAATGACGTGTGTTACCGCCATCCAGAAAGCGCCATCGCTGCCGGCATGCAAAGGAATCCACTGGTCAGCATATTTGCACAGTTGACTAAAGTCGGGTGAGAATACAACGGCCTTTGTTCCATTGTGCCTTGACTCTGCAAAGAAGTGACAGTCCGGTGTGCGTGTCATATTCAGGTTGGTACCCATATCTGCTATCATCTTGGCATTGTACCAGTCGGCGCTTTCGCACACATCCGTTTGCTCGCCCCACAGCTCGGGAAATGCCGGCGGCAGGTCGCAATACCAGTCATAAAAACTCAGGTTCACTCCGCCAAATAACTGCAGGAACCTGGCGCCAGAAGCATAGCTCAGCATAGACATGGCCGGGATCGGTGAAAACCCGATTACGCGATCCGGGCCATATTTCTTTGCAGTATGTATATTAGCAGCGGCCATTATTTCCAATACTTCATCCCAGGAGGCTCTGCGGAATCCTCCTTTACCTCTTGAATTCTGATACCTTCTTCTCTTCTCTTTGTTATTCTGAAGATTTTCCCAGGCTACTACAGGATTGCCTCCGGCTTTTTCTTTTTCTTCTCTGAAAGCATCCAGCAAGGTGCCACGAATGAGTGGATACTTGATACGCAAAGGACTATAGAGATACCACGAATAAGAAATACCTCTCTGGCAACCGCGCGGCTCATAAGGAGGAATCTTATCATCGATCAACGGATAATCGGTTTGCTGTGTTTCAAACACCACGATTCCTTCCTTTACATGAATTTGCCATGAACAACCACCGGTGCAGTTTACACCATGTGTGCTGCGCACAATGCGGTCGTGCTGAAAACGATTGCGGTAAAACTCTTCCCACTTGCGTGTCTTTGGTGAGATGATATCCTGGATCCAACTCATGACTAAAGTATTATTGATGAAATGATAATTCCTGTTACTGCTAAACAATCCATTCCAGACCAATCACTACTCCACGCTATTTGCTTCCAAACTTTAAACACTCTTGTTTCATGTTTCAACTTTCAACCATAAACCCGAAACTTCAAACTCTAAACTGACCTCAATTGCCTGTTAAACACTCTGAAATTCACCGGTCCCTTTTTTCTTTTTATCCAAAAAACAGAATACAGAATAGCCAAAACCATTAATCCTGCTGCGCCTCCAAACAAAAGATACGCGCCCACACTACTTGTTGCATTGACAGGCGCCTGCTTATCTGCAGTAGTCAGAAACGCAGTGATATCAGCTATTTCCTGGGGTGTAACAGGATGTGAAGTGTAAGTCTCTTTCATTTGAGGAAATGGTAAACCTGAGACAATCGCAGCCACTCCCGAAGCAGACAACCTCGTAACTGCATGAGTGAGGTCTTTGCCTAATGCCCCTCCACTGAGATACCCTTTAATTTCTACGTTATGACATGAATTACAGGAAGCACCCCGATTGGTGAAGCGAACATTACCTACAAACAATTCCCTGCCGCGATTACTATTGCCGGGTGGTAATGGTGCGCTTGCAGTAGCCGTACTGGCTGCACCACTCTGAGTTTTGATATAAGCAAGAACGCCTTTTATATCTGCATCGGAAAGATTAGCATGATCGGGCATGGGCATTTGATTGAATGCCTTGAAAAGTGAATCAGCATATTTATCGCCCGACTTGATTACAGTCTGAGAAGATCTGATAAATTTTACGAGCCATTCTTCAGGGCGCTGATCCTGCACATTGGCAAGATCTGGCCCCACTAACTTGCCTCTGCCAATGGTATGACAGGCAACGCAGGTTTCTTTGAAGATCGCCTCACCGGATTTTTGGGCAAATGAATATGTGCCCGGATAAATGAGAAAAACCATTGTTGCGATCAAAAGGCGAAGAGCTATTTTCATACTGTCTGTTTTACCAGTTAAGAAATTCCGCTTCAATTCCCTGCCTCATTCCAATGCCGTAACCACTTTTTCTAACTCATTTTCAAAAGTTCCCGATTTCGTAAAATTAAAAGATAAAATTATCCTTTATTGCGAATCTACCAAAAAATTCTATGCACATCCATAATAAATTCATACTCATTGAATAATCATCTCAACTTCAGGAGGCCTGGTATGTTTTAAAATCAGCTTAGTATTTTGCGTTTTTTGATTCAGACAAAGCATCGCAATTTTACCTTCAATGAACACTATTGCCACATTATTCAAAGACACAGAACTGGTAAAAGAAATCCATTCAAAGTCCCGCGTAAGAAAGTTGAAGAAAGATGAAGTGTTGATTCTTCCCGGAGATTCACTCTTATTCCTTCCAATTCTACTTAGCGGAGCGCTGAGGATTGTGCGTGAAGATGATGAAGGCAGGGAAGTATTCCTTTATCATTTGTATTCATCCCAGACTTGTGCCATGGCAATCAATAGTTGTGAAACCAATCAGCGAAGTAAGGTGAAAGCTATTGCGGAAGATGACACGGAAGTATTGCTTGTTCCAACAGCATTGGTAGAACAACTATTCAAATACCCCGAATGGAGAGAATTTATCAACCAAACGTACAGCCAGCGTTTTGCAGAACTGATTGATGTGATTGACCTGATTGCTTTCAACAGCCTGGACAAGAAGATATTAAACTACTTAGAAAAAAAGAAAGAAGCACTCAACAGTAATTCTTTATCCATTACCCATCAGCAAATCGCTTCAGAATTGAACACGCACAGGGAAGCTGTGAGCCGGCTGTTGCGCACGATGGAACAAAAGGGAATTGTCAGGCTTGGAAGGAATACAATTGAACTATTATGAATGAAGAAACTGAATTTCTGAATCTGATTTCACATAAAAAAACTTACCATGAAACCTGGAATAATAAAACTCGCTGCTTTGGTATCATTGATCTTTGGATTGGCTACCATCTTCGCAGGAGGCTCTGTTATTTTTGATCTATTCGGAATGCGTGAAATACAGGGGAACTATGTATTGTTCGTAGTTTGGGCCAACTTTATTTGTGGATTCCTCTACATCATTTCTTCCTTTGGGTTTTTCAAATTCAGGAAATGGACCGTTCGCATTTTAGGATTAGCCGTAATAATCCTTTTAATAGCCTTTCTTGGCCTGGCTACCTGGATCATGAAAGGAAATATTTACGAAACCAAAACTATTGCAGCCATGTCATTCCGCACAGTTATCACGATCACACTTTGGTGGATAGCAAAAAGGATCAGGTAATGATTCCATCCCTCCCTTGTATTTTTTAATCTGATAATACGATCTGGTAATTAAAAAGGAATCAAATATCCCCTTATGTAACAAATGTACCCGACCAAAATAAATAGTTGAAAGAAATTTGCAGCATTAATAAACGAAGCTTAAAAAATTAATAATCATGAGTTATCATTTCTCGAAAGTAATAAATACAGATTTTGATAAAGCAATAGCTTCCGTGACTGAGGAATTAAAAAAAGAAGGGTTTGGAATTCTCACAACAATTGACCTGAAAGAAACTTTCAAAAAGAAGTTAGATGTAGATTTCAGGAAATACACCATTCTTGGAGCCTGCAATCCGCAATTTGCATTTAAAGCATTGCAAGCGGAAGAAGCAATAGGCACTATGCTACCCTGCAATGTCATTGTGAGAGAAAACAACAATGGCCAGATAGAAGTATCCGCCGTAGATCCGGTGGCCTCTATGCAGGCAGTGCAAAACAATCAATTGGGCTCAGTAGCAAATGAAGTAAGAGAGAAATTAAAAAGAGTCATCAACAATCTTTAATATATAAACATGAAAGCAAACCTACACTCTACCGATAAAGTGATACGTATCTTAATTGCAATTGCAGTATTGGTGCTTTTTGGCATGGGAATTATTTCCGGTACCACAGCTATAGTTCTTGGTGCCATTGCGGTAGTTCTTCTCGCCACCGTATTCATAAACTTCTGCCCTATTTATCATATCCTGGGCATTTCAACAAAGAAAAAGTCTAATCAATAATAAAATAAAAAGAAAATAAACTATGGCACACGAAATTGATGTTCAGTGGATGGGAAAGATGCAGTTTAATGCACTGGTAAATGGTCACACCATTATTATGGATGGACCGGAAAAGGTTGGTGGTGAGAACAATGGCCCCATACCCAAACCTTTTGTTCTTACAGCGCTGGCAGGATGTACCGGAATGGATATCGCATCCATACTGAGAAAGGCAGATAAAAATCCACAAGACTTTGACATGAAAGTAATAGGCGAAATCAGCAAGCGCGTTCCTATTGAATATACTGCTATACATGTGATTTATGATTTCAAAGGAACTGAGGAAAACAAGGAGGCTGCATTGAATGCCGTAACGGATTCGCAGGAAAAGTATTGTGGCGTAAGTAACATGCTGAAGAAGGCACTGCCGGTAACCTGGGAAGTAAACTATAATGGAAAGCAAATATTCAACAACAAGCCGGTAGAAATCGTTGTAGAAAATTAATTTCGCCAACCATGAAGCAATTGAAACAATTCCTGTCCAAATACAAATTAACCCTAATTGGCATCATCATTGGTGCAGCCGGAGGATACCTTTATTACCATTTTGTAGGATGCAACTCCGGAACCTGTGCTATCACTTCACAACCTGTGAACAGTGCATTGTATGGTGCCCTGATGGGAGGATTGTTCTTCAATATTTTTAAGAAGGAAACTACACAAATCAAACAATAAATGTTACAAACAATCAAAAAGATGTTAGGAATCGGTAATCAACCAGACTTCAGTGAATTAATAAAACAAGGAGCGATCATCCTTGATGTAAGAAGCCATGGGGAATTCGTGTCAGGCCATATCAAAAACTCTATCAATATCCCCGTTGATCAATTAGCCAATAATCTGTCTAAACTGAAAGACAAGAATAAATGCATCATCTGCTGTTGTGCCTCAGGAATGAGAAGTGGTACGGCAAAGAGGATACTGGAATCACACGGATATAATGCAGTATTCAATGGAGGCGGCTGGAGTGGACTTCAGAGAAAAATCTGATATCAACTACCATTTATTTCTAATAGGGAGAGTTGGAAAAATACTCTATTAATTTTAAGTAAGTAACTGATGAAAACGATAAAGCAAACATTATTTACTGGATGGCACTTCATGCGATGGGTTCGTCTTGTTTTCGGTATCTTTTTTCTCATCCAGGCCATTCAGGTTCCAGATATGCTGATGGGATTAGCAGCAGGATTTTTCCTGGTTACAGCAATAACCAATACGGGGTGCTGTGGTGGAGGAACATGTGCTAATCCGGTGCAGAGGTATAAGAAAGAAGAAAGAGAAGTATTACAATATGAGGAATTAGCAGAAAAGTAACCCCTTGATCCGGGTATTTTGGGAATAACCAGATAAGAAATTCAACCTGGTCATTCCTACAATGGAAAATGATGGTATTTCTTTAAACAACAATTTCCTTTTCAATTAAGCAATGTCAAATTTGACAGAAACTATTTGAATGCTCTTGTACATTGAGCGTTGATTGCCATTTATCTGTGTCAACTGCCATCCAAAATATTTATTCTAAGGGCTTTTGACGGCAAAATTCTTTTTTTATCTTTACCCTCAAAATCGCTAACTGAAACATTTTGAATGGTTGAGAACAAAGAAATAACCGCACTTTTTCACCTCATCGACGACCCCGATGAAGAGGTCTTTCATTCAGTAACCAACAAACTGATTTCTTTTGGCAGAGCCATCATTCCCAATCTTGAAAATCTTTGGGAAAATTCACCTGATTCGGTATTGCAGAGACGGATTGAATTGATTATACAAAAACTACATTTCCGTGATCTGACAGAAGAATTTATTCACTGGAAAAATGGAAATGGCGAATTACTCCAGGGAGTTTTGCTCGTTTCAAAATTCTTATATCCTGATCAGCCTCCTACTCAAACGCTGCATGAGATAGAAAAAATCAGAAGAAATATTTGGCTGGAATTGAATAGTTACCTGACGCCATTGGAGCAGGCAAGTGTTATTTCAGGTATATTGTTCAGCTATTACAAAATTCAGGGTAATGAGATCAGCTATGAGATCCCTGAAGATTTTTTGGTATCTAAACTCATAGAAAACAAAAGAGGTAATGCTTTTTCCAACGGCATTCTTTATCTCGTACTTTGTGAAATGCTGGATGTACCCATTTATGCAGTTCAGATCCCGAAACAATTTATCCTTGCCTATTTTGACGCCGAGTATCACTTTCACGACATCACAGCATTATCAACAGAAAAAATAAAATTTTTTATTGACCCACTGAATGGACAGGTATATTCGCAAAAGGACGTCAACAATTATTTCAAAAGCATATCAGTTCCTTCAGTTCCGTCCTATTACAGGCCGATGGATAATAAGAAGGTACTTCAATACTTGCTCGAAGAATTGGCCAAATGTTACAACACTCCACCATCTGCACAGAGAAAAAACGACCTCCTTTCTCTCTCATCTATGTTAGATGACTGAAAGCCATCCAACCATAGGATTTCTATATGTAGACAGCCCTTTAGGCAAATTGCAAATAGGTGTATCGAATGAGCACATCATTCATGTCAAATACAATAATGAATACAATCATAACGAAGAGGGTGTAATGGAAATTCCATCCAGTCTGGCCGTAAGAGTAAAGAACCAGTTCGATGAATATTTTTCAGGAAAGAGATTCATATTTGATTTACCGTTACTAATCAATGGAACTTCGTTTCAGCAAAGGGTTTGGACCGAGTTATTGAAAATTCAATTTGGAAAAACTATCAGTTACGCTCAACTCGCCAGGCAGTTGGGAGATATAAAATGTATCAGGGCTGCCGCAAGTGCCAATGGTAAAAATCCTTTAGCCATTATCATTCCCTGCCACAGAGTAATCGGCTCCGATGGATCATTAACCGGGTACGCCGGTGGAATTGAAAAAAAACGATGGTTGCTGGATCATGAGAATACTTATGCAAATGGATTACAATCCTTATTTTGAACTAAGGGAAACAGAAGTAACCTCAATTACATAAATTTATCCCACAAACAATTCCTCATGGAACACTCACATGAAGAGGAGCATCTACAGAGTTCTGATTTCCTCAGAGACGTTGTTATTGGAATGAGTGATGGCCTCACGGTACCATTTGCATTAGCAGCAGGATTGACTGGAGCTATTTCAGACAGTAAAATTGTAGTAATAGCAGGGATCGCGGAGATCGTTGCCGGCAGCATTGCCATGGGGCTTGGTGGGTACCTTGCAGGAAAAACAGAACAAGATCATTACTTCAGTGAATTAAAAAGGGAAGAGGACGAAGTAGAAAGAGTGCCGGATATGGAAAAGGAAGAAGTGCGGCAGTTTTTTGAAAATATAGGATTGAGCCCGGAAATGCAGGAGATGGCAACAGAAGAAATATCAAGGGATAAAAAGCAATGGGTTGACTTCATGATGAAATTTGAATTAGGCCTTGATCATCCTGATCCAAAGAGAGCAAGAAAAAGTGCACTCAATATCGGGTTATCTTATGCCGTGGGTGGTATCATTCCTTTGCTCCCCTATTTCTTCATTGCCAACTCCAGGGAGGCAATCATTTACTCTGTCATTGCGACACTGGTCAGTTTGTTTTTCTTCGGATATTTCAAGAGCAGGATGACCGGGGTGCCTGTATTTTCAGGTGCACTGAAAGTAATGCTGATTGGTGCTGTTGCGGCCGGATGCGCCTACAGTGTAGCATTATTTTTTCATTAAGAATTTGTTATTTAATCTTCTACCGCTTCGTAAAACTTCCCTTCCCATTGTTGAGCCTCAGGTGGTTTTCAACAGGAAGAATACGATAAAATCATTGGAGGCAAGCAGTAGTACTCAATTTTAAGGAAAATTAAAATAAGTATCCCTTATCTTCGTTTTTATTCCAATATCCAAGCCCCAAAAAAGGCTCAGAAATGAACTTTTTGGGAGCTTAACGCTAACTTCTTTTTAGAGAAATTATTTAAAATCTAAAGGAAAAAAAATGAAAAACCAAGCTTACCTGAAGAACTATGCCTATGGTGTATTCTTTACGATTCTTACGCTCACCACATTAGGTGGAAAATCCCAACAAAAACTTATTAATGTCAATGGATGGAATGCTTATGTACACGTTCCATGGGACTACAATCAAAACACAAAAAACTACCCCACTATTTTATTCATACCTGGCCTTGGGGAGGTAGGAACTAATGCCAACGCCTTAATATCCAATGGTCCCGGAGCCTATATTGCTCAGGGCTGGAATGGTAATGTAAAAGTTGGAAGTGATAGTGTGAAATTTATAGTCATCAGTTTACAACCACCATCAGCATGGCCTGGCTCATATTCTATTAAAACCAGGCTTGATTCATTAAGGAAATGGTATCGTATTGGAGACCTGCACATGACCGGCTTAAGTATGGGAGGCTGGGCTTCAATGACCTATTCAACTACTTCTCCTGATTATGCAAAAGAATTGACAACCGTTGTAAGTGTACAAGGTGTAAGTATCACAGACGGTACGAATAATTTCAAAAATACATTTTCTACGTTTGCGAGCCAGGAAGGTTTGATGCTAAACTTTGAACAAATAAATGATTACAGAAAAGGAGACAGCGCAGTATGGGCAATGAACTTATCCAGGACTGGAAGTGCAGACTATGTACAAACAGACTTTGGAAGTGGAGGACACTGTTGCTGGGCTTATTTTTACGGCGGTGGCGGAACCACCCCAACAAAATTTAATATTGAAGGAAACAGCCTTAATCTCTATGAATGGATAGCTCGCAATCCTTCTATGAAAGGAGCATTGCCAGTGACAATTGAGAGCCTTACTGCGCAGGAAGACAAGAATGATGTAATACTTGCATGGAATACAGCGAGTGAAAGCAACAGCAACTATTTTGAAATTCAGAGAAGCACTGATGGAGTTGACTTCAAAAAAATAGGACAGGTATATGCTTCTGGAAATTCAAATGTTCTCAAACAATACTATTTCAGAGATGAATTTCCAACGAAGGGCATTAACTTGTATCGCCTTAAGATGGTGGACCTTGATGGTAGTTATGCAATAAGTAAGACTGTGACAGCTCAGATTCAGAATCCGACATCCCTGAGTATTAAATCTTCTGTTCTGAATTCAACCAATGGAAATTTGAAAATAAATATTCTAAGTAATTCACCTGCTCCCGCACAAATAATCGTTACCGATGCGCTGGGGCGCCAGATCTTTGCCAAACAGCAAACACTCATTCAAGGTATTAACTTAATCTCCGATAAAGTAACAATACCTCACACTGGTGTCTATTACCTTAGGATCATCGCCGGCGAAAATAAAATTACCCAGCCGTTGCTCTCCGAATAACCCACATATTTTTTTGGATTATCAGTTTTTGATTTTGGATGATAGGCTGCTTCTGAATAAGAGGCAGTCTTCTTTTTTTCAAAAAAACCTCCTGATAATTCTTAACCGGTGCGTGCGTACCTTAGTATCCCTGTTGATGATACCCTGGCTGTCAATCTTGTCAATGCGGACCTTTGATGAGGCATGGATGATCTCATTTGGATTCAACAATATACCAACATGTACGATCTTTCCTTCTTCATTATCGAAAAAAGCCAAATCACCACACCTTGCCTCCTGGAGAAAATCAACTGTATCTCCCTGTTCAGCTTGCTGATAGGCATCGCGTGGCAAAGTGATATTAAAAAATTTAAAAAAGGTCTGCGTGTAACCACTACAGTCAATCCCAAACACTGACTTTCCTCCCCACAGGTATGGAGTGTTTATGAACTTATAGGCTGTTTGCTTCAATATCTTTTCTGAAACTTCAGCCTCTGATGTGTTCCATGTACTGCCCTTAAACTTTACTGTATTCTTATTCCATGGGGTAAGCCCGTTTCCAAATGCACTTAAGGAACACCCCATCGGGATGTACATATTGTAACCATTAAAGTCTATTTCATTGACCCAATCTGCTGTTAAGATTTTGTCAGCCTTATTGTACTTATGTTCATCTATAGTTAACAATTGATCTTTTTGTATCCAACCTTCATATTGATCATATTTACCTCGAATCAATTGCCAACCATCTCCATCGGTTTCCAACAAGTCTGCTTTTTCTCCAAATAAAAGTTGTGATATCATTTCACTCTTGTGAGACGGATCGCGACGCAAAGGTGCAACCGGCACACTACACACTCTGAATTCCATTAGTTTTAGATTGCTTTGCGGCAAATGTAGTGTGGAATTTCATTTAATTTTCCATCTTTGGAATATAGACACCTAAAATAATTTTTCAACCGGGATAAAGACTCAAAATTGAACAGGGAATCATATTCGCACATTAGTGATGAAGAATTAATACTAAGATTTCTTCACGATAAGAATAACAAATGGCTTGGAATTTTATTGCCACGTTATTCTTTGATCCTATTTGGTGTTTGCATGAAGTACCTCAAAAACGAAGATGACGCAAGAGATTGTGTGCAGCAAATATTCCTGAAAGTAATCAATGAAATACATAAGTATGAAGTCAGAAATTTTCGTAGTTGGATATATATGGTTGCCAGAAATGCCTGCCTGATGTGGCTCAGAGGTCAAAAAAATTTTAAAGTGGAGTGGGATGAGAATTTCAATGTGAAGGATGAAGCCATTGAACAAAAGCAACAATTGAATGAAAGAGAAAAAATGCTGGATCGGCTGACGGAAAATATTTCCAAATTGAAACAAGAACAGCAAACCTGCATTAATTACTTTTACCTTCAGAAAAAAAGTTATGCTGAAATCACAGCCTTGACGGGATACAGCCTTACGCAGGTAAAAAGTTATCTACAGAATGGAAAACGAAACCTGGAAATAATGATGCACGATAAAAACAATCAATAAGATTGCCATGACAGATATCTTAAAAGACATGTTTCAGAATGATGAAAGTCCCATTGACAGGGATACGCTGCTGAAGTATCTGAATGGAGAACTTCCTAAGGAGGAGATGCACAGGGTAGAGTCTTTGCTTCTTGATTCCGATATGCTGAATGACGCTGTGGAAGGCCTGCAGGCAGCAGGCCAGGGAAGCAGGCTACCTCAAATTGAAAGAGATATGGAAGTAAGACTGAAAAAGCAATTAAAAAATAGAACCGAAAAGAAATCAAGGCGAACTATAAAGGAAATGCCCTGGATCTATATTTTCATTATCATCATCATAATAATAATTCTGATCAGCTTTGCTGTGGTGAAATCCTACCTGTAAAAAATAATTAGGATAGATAAGACATAATAGTCCGTGAAGAATCTTCCTCTGATTTTGTCAGATCTTCCAATGTGATCTTATCGAGCACTCTATCTATGGAATACTGAATCATTCTCCAGAGTGACCTTACGGAGCAGTCCAATGAATTGGTGCAAAATCGTGTGGAGCCTGTAAATTCACCACAAAAATCCTTATCAAAAACAGACCCTCCCAATACCTTGAGCACATCACTTATAGGAATTTCCGAAGCAGGCCTGGCAAGAATATATCCACCAATATTTCCGGGATTGCTGTTGATAAACCCTGCTTTGCGAAGCAACCCGGTTAGTTTGCCAACATAAGCCTGGCTCAGTCCCTCTAACTGGCTTAATGTAGGGATATTCATATTGTCTCCTTCATGACTGCGGGCAATCCTGAGCAATATCCGAAGACCATATTCTTCCTGTGATGAAATTTTCATAACATGAAATCTAATTCATAACCGTTCAGACCTGGATAATCTTTGTATGCTTTATAAAACCTTCAAGAGTTTATTAGGTCCACACAAACTAATCGTCAAAATCTTAAAGTTTCTTTTACAAGAATCCGAGTTCCAGCATTGCAGTTTCACTCATCATACTTCTGTCCCAAGGTGGATCCCATACGACAGCTACATCTACCTCATTGACACCTTCAATGGCTCTTACCTTCTGATCTACCTCCAAAGGAATCTCCTGTGCAGATGGGCAACTGGGTGCCGTCAGCGTCATCATAATCTGAACATTATTTACCGGTAAAATCTCTACACCGTATATCAATCCCAACTCCCAAATGTTAACCGGTATCTCAGGATCATAAATAGTCTGTATGACCTCAATAACTTTATTACGCAATTCGTCCTGCTCCATGATTCTCAGTTTTTATTATTTGACCGTACTAAATGCTAAAGCATAATTTTTCATTTGTTTGATCATGCTCAGCAGCCCATTGCTTCTTGTCTGTGCCAGGTGTTGCATCATGCCAATTTCATTGATGAAATTCACTTTCGCATCCAGGATTTCTTCAGGCTTCTGGCCGGATAACACTTGTATCAACATGCTGATAAGCCCTTTCACAATCACTGCATCACTATCTGCTTTGTAAAATATCCTACCATCTTTTTGGTCAGCCACAAGCCACACCGTACTCTGACAACCTTTGATAATATTCTCCTCTTTCTTATGTCTATCTTCCAGTGCAGGAAGTTTTTTGCCCAGGTCAATGATGTACTCGTACTTCTCTTCCCACGAATCGAACAATGAAAAATTTTCAATGATCTCTTGTTCAGCGTTCGCTATGGATGGGCACTCCTGCATGTTACAACAACATTTTTTTTGCTTTCTTCAACGCCGCTATAAAAATATCTATTTCATCATGCGTGTTATACATCGCAAATGAAGCTCTAATGGTACCGGGTATTCCAAAACAGCTCATCAGTGGTTGTGCACAATGATGACCCGTGCGCACTGCAATACCCTGCTGATCTAATAACACACCGATATCCTGTGGATGCGTGCCATCAATCAAAAAAGAAAGAACTCCTGTCTTGTTCTTTGCAGTACCGAATATTTTCAGGCCATCTATTTCAAGAACTGATTCTGTCGCATATTTCAGCAATTCGTTTTCATATTTCCTGATCAGTTTCTGATCTGTCGCTATTACAAAATCAAGTGCAGCTTTGAATGCAATCACATCCGCAATGTTAGGAGTACCGGCTTCGAATTTGTACGGCAGTTCATTAAAGGTTGTTTTCTCAAACGTTACCTCTTTGATCATCTCTCCCCCACCCTGGTAAGGCGGCATTTCCTCCAGCAACTTCTTCTTTCCGTACAATACACCTACGCCGGTTGGCCCATAAACCTTATGTGCAGAAAATACGAAGAAATCACAATCGATCTTTTGGACATCGATATCAATATGAACTGTAGATTGAGCGCCATCCACCAGCACTAATGCACCTTTTTCGTGAGCCAGTTTTACAATTTCTTCTACCGGATTAATGGTACCTAATGCATTGGATGCATGAACAATTGAAACAAACTGAGTGCGATCGTTTAGTAGCTCTTTGAAATGATTCATATCTAATTCACCACTATCTGTCACACGGATCGCTCTTAACTGAGCTCCCTTTTCTTCACAGATCAATTGCCACGGCACAATATTGCTATGATGCTCCATCGCACTGACGATCACTTCCCCTCCATTCTTCAGAAATTTTCTTGCCCAGGTGGCAGCCACTAAATTGATAGAAGCGGTAGTGCCGGAGGTAAAGATGATCTCTTCTCTGCATGACGCATTCAGAAATTTCGCGACAGTAGTACGTGTCTCTTCGTATGCAGTAGTAGCCTCTTCTGCCAGGCTATGAATTCCACGATGGATGTTGGCATTGTATTTCCTGTAATAGCTTTCCAATGCTTTAATAACTGGTTCAGGCTTCTGAGTCGTTGCAGCATTATCCAGGTACACCAATGGTTTATTATGAACTAACCTTGTGAGTACAGGAAACTTTTCACGCAAAGCCATTACATCATACAAAGGCAATATTTCTGTTACAGGTTCCATCAATTTTTGATTATTCACTCCTAATTATCTTCAATCTGAAGACGTGTATTGATCAAGCCTTCCACATATTCTTTTACAGACTCTATTTTAATCTGCATCACTACTTCTTCTGCAAAGGCTTTCAGCAACATTGCCTTCGCCAATTCCTTATTTATTCCTCTTGCACGGAGATAATACAAGGCTTCTTCATCTAATCTGCCGACAGTGCAGCCATGCGAACATTTCACATCATCTGCAAATATTTCCAACTGCGGTTTGGTATTGATACTTGCAGTATCTGAAAGGAGAATGTTGTTATTAGTCTGGTACGCATTGATCTTTTGTGCATCGGGCCTTACATATATCTTACCACTGAATACACCTGTGGAATAATCGTCCATTATTC
Source organism: uncultured Ginsengibacter sp. (assembly GCA_964526985.1). Classification (GTDB taxonomy): domain Bacteria; phylum Bacteroidota; class Bacteroidia; order Chitinophagales; family Chitinophagaceae; genus Ginsengibacter. The sequence continues at coordinate 69,231 of CAZGNJ010000006.1, forward strand.
CTTTGAATAGTTCATTACTGAAGCAATGTGGTTTCGTATTATCTACCAGTGTATGATTGTCAACATGTGTATTCCCTTTCAGAAAGTACAATCCATACATGTGTGCTTCGTTCCCTGCCACTTCCATGATGATATCTGTATTGTTCCTGATCATGCCACCATCGAGTGAGATGGTCACAGTCTGAACAAAACACTTTCCGATCTGACGAATATGTGTAGTTCCCGCATGGTTTGCATTAGGTCTGTCATTCTGGATTTTATAAACATCCACATGAGCATTATCCTTCGCAACAATTTCCATCACTTCATTGCTGAAACTATCCATTGCGCCCTCTGTATGATAGCTCTCAACAACCTGAATCGCGGCATCTTCCTCCACCACTACAAGACTGCGAGGGCTTGTCAATAGGTGATTCTGAGTAGTATCAAAAATGTGATGGAAATAAAGCGGCCTTATGTCCCGGCTTCCTTTCTTTATCTTAATAAAGACACTTCCATCCATGAAGGAAGTATTGAGCGCCATTATTCCATCTTTGATAAACAATTTGCTCTTTCCAAAATATTCCTTCACTTCTTCTGCAAAAGAACCGTTAGCTGCCTCTTCAAGTGAGCAGATAACCAATGCGTCTTTTGATTCTGTCACAGAATGCTGCGCACTGTATTTCCCATTAATAAAAACCAGGTGATTGAAATCTTTCGCTCCCGGAATCGCTGTCTTATTGATGACGTCTGCATCAATTGCATTTTCTTCCAGTGGAATGGTGAAGTCTTTTGTAAACAGGCTGCTAATACCTGTATATTTCCACTCTTCGTTCTTCAAAGTAGGCAGGCCGATTTTCTTAAATTCTGCAAACCCTTCTTTTCTCCATTCATGCAACACGTTTTCAGGTTGCAATGAAAGCAAAGTGTCGAAGGATTTATCCAGGTAATCTGTATGTATATTCATTATGGTTTCTTCTTTAAACTGTTACTGTCTCTTTCAATTCCTCTTTAATAAAGTCGTACCCTTTGGCTTCCAACTCTAATGCTAATTCCTTACCTCCGGACTTCACGATGCGGCCATCCACCAGTACATGTACAAAATCAGGTTGCAGGTAATTCAGTAACCTTTGGTAGTGCGTGATAACGATGATCGCATGATCTTCATTCCTGAGCGTATTCACGCCTTTGGCAACGATACGAAGTGCGTCGATATCCAGCCCACTGTCTGTTTCATCAAGAATAGTCAACTTAGGATCCAATACCGCCATCTGAAAAATTTCATTTCTCTTCTTCTCACCGCCGGAAAATCCTTCATTCAGTGAACGGCTTAATAATGATTTATCTAATTCGAGTAAGGCAGCTTTTTCTTTAAGAAGTTTCAGGAAGTTAGCAGCATCCAATGGCTCTAATCCCTGGTATTTTCTTTTTTCATTCAAAGCAGCCTTAATGAAATTAGTTGTACTTACACCCGGTATCTCTACAGGATACTGAAATGCAAGAAACAGTCCTTCCTTGGCTCTTTCTTCGGGAGACAATTCCAGCAGATCTTTTCCATTGAACTCTATCTCGCCGTCCGTTACTTCATATTGTTCACGACCCGCTAACACTGAAGCGAGCGTTGATTTTCCTGAACCGTTTGGTCCCATAATAGCGTGAACCTCTCCTGGTTTTACATCTAAACTCAATCCTTTCAAAATCTGCTTTTCCTCTATGGAAGCATGGATGTTCTTTATTGATAACATTTTATTGGTTTGTTTTTTTTTATTTTATTAATTAATTGATTTATCCGACACTTCCTTCAAGGCTCACGGCAAGCAACTTTTGAGCTTCTACTGCAAATTCCATCGGAAGATTATTCATTACTTCTTTTGCAAAACCGGTTACGATCAGTGCTACTGCTTTTTCTGCATCTAATCCACGCTGCTCACAATAGAACAACTGGTCTTCTCCGATCTTGGAAGTGGTAGCTTCATGTTCTATCACAGCCGTATTGTTTTTAGATTCGATATAAGGGAACGTGTGTGCACCACATTTATCACCGAGCAACAATGAATCACATTGAGAATAGTTCCGTGCATTCTCCGCTGTTTTTGCAGCACGTACCAAACCACGATAGCTGTTTTGACTCTTGCCTGCACTGATACCTTTGGAAACGATACGGCTCTTGGTATTCTTACCAATGTGCAACATCTTGGTTCCTGTATCGGCTTGCTGGAATTTGGTGGTCAATGCTACGGAATAAAATTCTCCAACACTATAATCTCCCTTCAAAATCACACTTGGATATTTCCAGGTGATAGCAGAACCTGTTTCTACCTGCGTCCATGATATCTTGGAATGATGTCCCTTACAGATGCCACGCTTTGTAACGAAATTATAGATACCTCCTTTTCCATGCTCATCTCCGGGGTACCAGTTCTGTACAGTGCTATATTTTATTTCCGCATTATCCATTGCTATTAATTCAACAATTGCAGCATGCAATTGGTTTTCATCCCTGCGCGGCGCTGTGCATCCTTCGAGGTAGCTAACGTAAGCGCTGTCTTCAGCAACAATCAGGGTTCTCTCGAACTGGCCTGAATTTTCCTGGTTGATCCGGAAATAAGTAGATAATTCCATCGGGCATCGTACTCCTTTCGGGATATAGCAGAAAGAACCATCAGTAAATACTGCTGAATTCAATGCGGCAAAAAAGTTGTCCGTCATGGGAACTACTGTTCCCAAATATTTTTTCACCAGTTCCGGATGCTTCTGTATTGCTTCACTCATAGCACAGAAAATAATTCCTTTCTCAGCGAGCTGATCCTGGAAGGTAGTAGCTACGGACACGCTATCCATTACGACATCCACAGCCACACCAGAGAGTCGTTTTTGTTCATTAAGGCTAATCCCTAACTTGTCAAAAGTTTTCAATAATTCCGGATCTACTTCATCCAGGCTTCCCGGTTTTGCTTTTTTTGATTTGGGAGCAGCATAATAGATAATATCCTGGAAGTCTATTTCAGGATACTTTACGTTGCCCCATTTAGGCATGGCCATCTTTTCCCACTGATGAAATGCCTTCAGGCGCCATTCGAGGAGCCATTCCGGTTCATTTTTTTTGGCAGAAATGAGGCGGATCACATCCTCATTCAATCCCTTTGCTACCGTTTCGGTTTCTATATTAGTGGTAAATCCGTACTCATATTCACGGTTCACCCTTTCTTCTAACAACTGCAGTTCGTCACTCATTCATTATTGATTTAGTAAAATATGCGGCAAAGATACCTCAATCGCCTGTTTATACAAAACAGTATAAACAGAAGGAGGTGTCGAATTTGGTAAATTTTCTCTGCGGGATCAGGTATCACCAGCCAAAAAAAATTCCTTAATATTTAATTAGTTGCACCAGGTGTTTCGGGGTTGCGCTTCTTTCCAACACACTGTGAACAGAATGCATAATTGCTATTACCTTGATTTGAATACTCAATAAATAATAGAACGGCAACAACTGACCCTTATTTTTTCCTAAAGAACAATCTGATGGGTACTCCCGTTAGATCAAAATTTGCTCTTAGTTGATTTTCCAGGTAATTCTTATAGGGCTGTTTTACAGCATCCGGATAATTACAAAAGAAGGCAAATGAAGGAACAACTGTCGGCAGTTGAGTCACATACTTTATTTTGATGGCGTGGCCTCTAACCACAGGCGGATGGTAATTTTCAAGAGACTTCTGAACTACATCATTAAGTTTGGAAGTAGAGATTTTGATCTGACGATTGCTATACACTTTAAGCGCCAATTCAACTGCCTGATAGATTCTTGTTTTTTCAAGAGCGGAAATAAATAAAATGGGAACGTCTTTGAATGGAGCTAATTTATTTTTCAACTGCTTTTCATAATCTCTTGCTGTATTGGTGTCCTTTTCCATGGCGTCCCATTTATTCACTAACACAACGATTCCTTTTCCTTTAGAAGCAGCCACTGAAAAAATATTCAGGTCTTGTGCAGTAATACCCTTGAGAGCATCAATCACCAACAAACATACATCCGCTTCATCTACAGCCCTCACAGCACGTATGATGGAATAGAATTCGAGGTCTTCGCCCTCCTTCCCTTTCTTTCTCAACCCTGCTGTATCGATTAGGATAAATTCTTTTTCGAAGAGATTGTATTTCGTATGCACTGAATCACGTGTAGTACCTGCAATATCACTTACGATGGTCCGTTCTTTTCCAATCAGTGCATTGAGCAGTGATGATTTACCAACATTGGGTTGCCCGATAATGGCAAATTTTGGCAATGCTCCTTCCTCTGGTTCTTCCGACTTAGGAATAGCAGCCGCAATTGCATCTAATAACTCACCAGTACCACTTCCGGAAATACTGGATACAAAAAATATATTTTCAAATCCTAAAGAATAAAATTCGTTTGCGGCTAATTGTCGCTCATAATTATCAACCTTATTGACTACAAGATATACAGGCTTTTGTGCCTTTCGGAGCAGCGCTGCCATATCATCATCCAAACTCGTGATACCCGTGGTAACATCCGTCATAAAGATGATCGCATTCGCTTCTTCAATTGCGGTGTGTACCTGCTTACGGATCTCCCTTTCGAAAACATCATCACTTCCGGAAACGAATCCTCCCGTGTCGATCAAATCGAAATTCTTGCCATCCCATTCCGCTACACCATATTGCCTGTCGCGGGTTACACCGCTGATATCATCTACTATCGCTTTACGTTCACCCAGCATCCTGTTAAAGAACGTGCTCTTCCCCACATTCGGTCTTCCTGCTATCGCCACGGTGTATCCCATTTCTGATAATTTTTTGCAAAGAACGGAAAAGAAACGCGGAGTTTACTATAGATCCGAAACACATTTCAATCATTTCATTATTTTTACCCACATGAGAAAATTAATTTTATTATTTATTGTAATTGCTTCATGCACCTCGTCAGAAAAAAAGAAAAGTGATATTTTCCCTGCAGAAAGCAGGAACGATACGGCTTCTTTGTTGCACCAATACTGGATACTGGAAGACGCTGACCATCCATTGGGACGCGATATTATAGACAAAAGGGATGGCAAAGATTTTATGCCGGGGATTGTTTTCATGAACAACGGTGGTATCCTTGAAAATCCTGGAGGCATTACTTTCAGAGGAAATTATCAAAGAAATGGAAATGAAATCAGCGTAACATACGAAAATGGAGGAACTGGTAACTATGCTATTCAGATTCTAAATAAGGATACATTGTATATGGTTCGTAAAATAGGAGCTGATATTTCAGAACTCCTCTACAGGGCAACTGACACCTGGTGGCCTGATGTCGCGACCAATCCTTTCACCAAAGAAAATTTTGCATGGACCATCAAGCCTAACCATTCTGAAACAAAAGATGAAATCAAAAAACGTTGCCTTGATTGTATCCGGTTTTACCAATATTATCTCGATGGATATGTAAGGGGTGATGCTGATAAAATAAATTTTGTCGGTTTACCCAATATCTTCAATTGGTACAGTGGAGGTATCGGATTACAAAGCGATAAAAGTCTGAATCCTAAATGGGTGGATTGCTTCTTTGATGCAGATCAGGCTTTTGAAGGATACACTATGATTCGTCATGCAATCCTGAAAAAATACAAATGGGATACAGAAGAAACCAACTGGATACCTCAGAGCGCTAAGGTGTTGAAGCAAATGAGAGATAGTCTCTGATTTGCTGACATTTCACTGCTATATTCACAAATTAATTACAGAAAGAGAGGCAGAATCATAAATCTCAAACTTTGATTCTTTGTACCTTTGTGCCTCAAAAATTGGATGTATGATTTTACCGATAGTGGCGTATGGCAACCCTGTCCTTAGAAAAATTGGAAAAGAAATTGACCAGGAATACCCGGGGTTGCAAGCTTTGATCACTAACATGTGGGAAACGATGTACAGTAGTAATGGTGTAGGACTGGCTGCTCCCCAGATAAGCAAAGACATTCGGCTTTTTGTAATAGACAGTATTCAAATTCTGAATGGCATGGAAGAAGATGAGAAAAAAGAATATCCTGGTGATAAAGGATACAAAGGCGTTTTTATCAATGCCCAGGTCATAAAAAAAGAAGGTGATGAGTGGCCCTACAATGAAGGATGCCTGAGCATTCCAAAAATCCGGGAAGACATTCTCAGGCAGAAAAAAGTACATATCAAATTTTTGGATGAGCAATTCAAAGCACACGAAATGACCTTTACGGGAATCACCGCACGTGTAATCCTTCACGAATACGACCACATAGAAGGAAAACTCTTCATCGACTACCTGAAGCCATTGAAGCGCAACCTGCTAAAACGCAAACTGAATGATATATCCAAAGGAAAAATTTCTGTGGATTATAAAATGGCGTTTAATAATTGATTCAAAATAAACAGCGGTTAAGAAGTTATTACGGATAACCAATCTAAGTCGTAATCTTCTACTTCAAACCTTTGTATTCATTATACTTTTTAAGGAATATGCTGTGACCAACCTTTAGAGTATCCATGGAACTGAAGGGAGTCGAACGAAAACGATTCTGTCGGCATTGAGATTTTCAACCGTGCAGAATCTTCTCAGCCCTCATCTAAACATATCTGCCTTAAGCATTCTAAATGTTTAGTTCTGATCCCGATAGCCATCAGGATTGACAGTGGTAAAAGCTGACTTTTTCCCCGGTTACTTAATAATTAATTGTTCATCCAACTTAGATAGATCACAACCTGTTTTACTTCAGATCCAATGAAAGTTTTAAAAGCTCTGCAAGTAGAATAAATTCAAGAAAAATCAAAAAAGGTTCTGGAAAACCCCAAAAGCTTTATGTAATTTCCCAAATATATTTATAGAGCTGCAGGGAGTCGAATGCCGACGATTCTGTCGGCACTGAGACATTCGCTACCGCGAATCGTCTCAGCCCTGGTCAAAAAAAAAGCAACTCCATCCCGGAAGTCGCTTCTGATATTGTGGAGCTGCAGGGAGTCGAACCCTGGTCCAAACATATCCGCCATAAGCCTTCTACATGTTTAGTTCTGCATTATTTGTCAGGATTGGCAGGGGCAAAACAAACCAACCTTCTCCTTAGCTGAATGAGTCTTTAGCCATTCGCACAGCCTGAAATGACTGCAGCCTGTTTTCTTTTGATGATTGGGCGGAAGGTCGCGGCAACAGGCCTGCCGAACCAACGGCCATAATGGTTGCTAATCTATCGATTAGGCAGCCATGGCAAAATTGTTATTGCCATTTAGAGTTTACGTATTCAGATTAAAGCGCTAATTACGCAACGCGCTACATGCTTATACTTACAAAGAACTATGCTGTCAAAACCGGTCAGCCCCGGATTGAATCTGCAAATTTAGGATTTTAAACTCTGAAAACACTCTGCTTCGCAACTTAATAACACTCTATTCCCAATAGCTGGTTCTTTTAGAGGTAAGAAGGATGCCAACTATGCAAAAAAAATCTGAAATTCAGTATGTCTATCTAAAAAGAAACAAAAAATAGTTATACATTTGCAGCCATTAAAAATTTTTAAACGACAAGATGTCTTATTTAACTTCAGAAAACAAGGCCACCTATTACAAAGAGTTTGGTGGTGCTGAAACAAATACCGGTTCTATCGAAGCTCAGATTGCTATTCTGACAAAGAAGATTAATCACATTTCAGAGCATTTGAAAGGAAACAAGAAAGATTTCAATACGCAACGCGGCCTCATGCAGATGGTTGGTAAGAGAAAAAGTCTTTTGGCATACCTTACAAAAAAAGACTTGGCAAGCTACCGTTCATTAATTGAAAAGTTAGGCCTCCGCAAATAATTGATGCTTCAAATAAATTAATTACAAGGTATCCCAACTGGTATATGGTTGGGATTATTTTTTTAAGATTGTAAAGAACAAAAATGAATACTCCCAATCCCATAAATGTAAGTTTTGATCCGGGTGATGGTAATATCATCACACTGGAAACAGGTAAATTGGCCCGTCAGGCTGATGGAGCCGTGACAGTACGCCAGGGCAACTGTATCATACTTGCTACTGTAGTGGCTTCTCATGAACCTAAACCAGGTCAGTCTTTTTTTCCGCTTACCGTTGATTACCAGGAAAAATTTGCATCAGCCGGTAGGATACCAGGTTCCTTCTTCAAAAGAGAAGCAAGGTTGAATGACTACGAAGTGTTGACCAGCCGTTTGATCGATCGCGCACTGCGTCCTTTATTTCCCGACGATTATTTCTGCGATGTTCAGGTTTTGATTTCACTCGTTTCAAGTGATACCGAAATTCTTCCGGATTCCTTAGCATGCCTCGCAGCTTCTGCAGCGCTTGCTGTTTCAGATGTTCCCATCCAGGAGATCATTTCTGAAGTTCGTATCGCAAGAGTAAATGGAGAATTTATCCTGAATCCTACACGCACTCAGTTAGCACTTGCAGATATGGAGTTTATGATAGCAGCTACTGACAAAAATATTATGATGGTGGAAGGTGAAGCCAAAGAGTGCCAGGAAGAAGACCTCGTCCAGGCGATCGAGCGTGCCCACCAGGCCATCCGGCTTCAGATAAAAGCACAAGAAGAACTCAGACAAAAAGCAGGTGCGAAAGAAAAACGCACTTATACTTTGCCATACCGTAATGAAGAATTGAAGAAAAAAATTGAAGAATTTGCTACTGAAAAAGTAAAAGCGGTGGCAGCTTCTGCTTCTTCAAAACACGACAGGCAGGCAGCGTTTGAAAAAATAGAAGAAGAAATTACGGCGTTTCTCGGCGAAGACCTTCCTGAAGAAGATGCTCCTTTAATAGGATATTACTTCCACGATATGCAGTATCACATTGTAAGAGATATGATACTGGACGAAAGAACAAGGCTGGATGGAAGAAAGTTAGATGAGATCCGTCCTCTGACAATGGAGGTAAGCCCGCTACCCTCACCTCATGGCTCTGCGTTATTCACACGAGGTGAAACACAATCACTCACAACCGTAACGCTCGGTACTCCATTAGATGAACTGTTGGTAGAGAGCGCGGCGGTGAGCAACTACTCTAAATTTATTTTGCATTATAATTTCCCCCCTTTCTCAACTGGAGAAGTGCGAATGATGCGTGGCGTTGGAAGAAGAGAAGTGGGACATGGCAATTTGGCCATGCGCAGTCTGAAGCAAATCATGCCTCCAGATGACTTTGCCTACACTGTTCGCGTAGTGAGCGACATTCTGGAAAGCAATGGATCTTCATCAATGGCTACCGTGTGTGCAGGATCGTTGGCATTGATGGATGCTGGTGTTCCTTTTAAAAAACACGTTGGCGGTATCGCAATGGGATTGATCACGAAGGGTGAAAAATATGCTGTATTGTCGGATATACTGGGAGATGAAGATCACCTTGGTGATATGGATTTCAAAGTAACCGGCACACGTGAAGGAATTTGCGGAGTACAAATGGATATCAAAGTAGATGGCCTGAGCATGGATATTATGCGTGAAGCATTGCAGCAGGCCAGGAAAGGAAGATTGCACATTCTGGATGCCATGTATCAATGTATTCCTGAACACAGAGATGATGTGAAACCACAGGCTCCGAGAATGAAGAAACTCATTATCGATTCAGAATTCATTGGTGCAGTGATCGGGCCAGGCGGTAAGATCATCCAGGAAATTCAGAAGGTAACAGGAACAACTATTAATATTGAAGAAGTAGGCAATACCGGAGAAGTAAGCATCTATGCAGTAAACAAAGAAAACCTTGACAAGGCTGTAGCATGGGTGAATAATATCGTTGCTGTTCCTGAAATCGGCGATGAATATGAAGGAACCGTAAAGGGTATTAAGGAATTCGGTGCATTTGTAGAATTCCTCCCAGGCAAACAAGGCTTACTTCACATCTCAGAGATCATGTGGAAGAGACTTGAAACTATGGATAATGTATTCAAAGAAGGTGACCAGGTAAGAGTGAAACTTATAGGTGTTGACCCAAAAACGGGAAAATACAAATTAAGTCGCAAGGTACTGTTACCAAAGCCGGAGGGTTTTACTGAGCATAGAAGAGAAGGTCATGAACAGAGGAGAGAAAACAATGACCAGAGAAGAGACAGAAGACACTAATTCAATTCATTTTTAATTTTCAAAAAAGCTTGTAATCACACAGGCTTTTTTTCATTTATGAAGACTTATAAAAAAATATTGTTCTTTACCGGAAGCCAGGCAGCTTCAGAAATCCTGATGGCGCTATTGGATGAAGAAGGGTTCTATGCGTTTGAAATGGAGGAAAATATGATGGCAGGTTATGTGGAAGAAGAAAATTTTGATGAGGAAAAACTAAGGAATATCCTGGGAGAAAATATCAAATATCAAATAGAATCGATAGAAGATCAGAACTGGAATGTTCAATGGGAGCAAAGCTTTAATCCTGTAATCATTGAAGATTATGTAGCCATCAGAGCACAATTTCACGAGGCGGTAAAAAATGTGAAACACGAGATCATCATTACTCCCAAAATGAGTTTTGGTACCGGCCATCATGCCACTACTTCATTGATGGTTCAGGAAATGAAAAAAATAGATTTTGGAGGAAAGCGTGTTATCGATTTCGGGACGGGTACCGGTATATTGGCCATCCTTTCGGAAATGTCCGGAGCTGAGGATATCGCTGCCATCGACAATGATCCATGGAGCATTGCTAATGCTGCAGATAATATCCGTGAAAATAAATGCTCCAGGATTTCGCTATCTGAAGCAAGCAATTTAGAGAATGTGCCATCGGCAGACATTATTTTGGCAAACATCAATAAGAATATTCTTCTTCAGCACGCCGAGGCACTGACGAAGCATTTATCAGCAAAGGGTATTTTACTTTTATCCGGGTTTCTAAAGAATGACGGGAAGGACCTGGTTAGCACATTTAACAATCACAGTTTAACATTCATTTCCAGCAATAACCAGGGTGATTGGGTCGTATTAAAGATGCAAAAACCAAATAATTGTATTAAAATTTCCATCCACTCCTGAATGGAGGTGAATTTAGATGTATATTTGTTTTCCGGCTGATGAAGTTCAATAGATTATGAAAGAATTTTTATTACTCATCCTCGCTTACCTTATAGGCTCTATACCAACTGCATTAATTATCAGTCGAAGTTTCTTCAAGATTGACATAAGGGAATATGGAAGTGGAAACATGGGCGCTACCAATACTTTCAGGGTTCTGGGTTCTAAGTTCGGCACAATTGTGATGATAGGAGATGTGCTGAAAGGCATGCTGGCTGTGGCCTTGTACAACCTGCTACCCTATTATATCAACAATGCATTTGATCGTACCAACCTGATGATAGGCCTTGGATTAGCCGCAGTTTTAGGGCATATATATCCGATATGGGCTCAATTCAAAGGAGGGAAAGGTGTCGCCACATTGTTTGGAATGGTACTCGCTATCCAACCGCTGGTGGCTGTAAATTGTGTGGCTGTATTTCTTGTTGTTTTGTTTCTTACAAGATACGTTTCACTCAGTTCCATTTTAGCAGGAATAGCCTTGCCCATTTGTGTATTGTGGATATACAATGAGAAGGAAATCTTTTACCGGGTATTTGCCATTGCGGTGTCTGCCCTGATCATCCTAACACATCAAAAAAATATCAGTCGATTGCTGAAAGGCAATGAAGGCAGGGTTCCCATCCTGAAATATCGCGATCGCCGCAAGAAGAAAAAAGAAATGTAAAAGTTCGGGAAGCGATCAAACTAAATTCTCTTTGTAAATGTCATTAAGAAAAACCAGGAGGTTGCAGGAGTTAATATACCAGCCTGTTTCCTGTAATAAACAATTATTGAAATGAAAAAGCTGTATTTACCACTTGTCGTATTTTTATTGTTCACTGCAGGGTGTACCACCAATGCCATTACAGGAAGAAAGCAACTATCTGTTGTGTCTGAAGCCTCACTTCAAGAAGAGGCAGTATCCCAGTACAAGAGTTTTCTTTCTGAACATAAGGTAGTAAGTTCCACCACAAACAAAGATGCAGAAATGGTAAAGCGGGTAGGAACAAGAATTGCCAACGCGATAAACGACTACTACAAGAGCAAAGGCTTGAGTAATGAATTATCCGGATATAAATGGGAATTCAACCTGGTAGAAAGCCCTGAAGTAAATGCCTGGTGTATGCCCGGAGGCAAGGTAGTGGTTTATACAGGATTACTTAATGTAACTCAGAATGAAGCGGCGCTTGCAATTGTACTGGGTCATGAGATCACACATGCTGTAGCACATCATGGCCAGGAACGCATTAGCCAGGCAATGGTAGCCCAGGGTGTAGGAGTAGTAGGTGATGTGTTTACTTCAGGGAACAGTAAAGCCAATGGAATTTTCAAGTCCATCTATGCTCCCGGAGCCCAGGTAGGTGTATTGCTCCCAAATTCAAGGAAGCAGGAGTACGAAGCAGACCACTATGGCCTTATTTTCGCAGCTATGGCAGGATACAATCCTAACGAAGCCATCCCATTCTGGCAACGTATGTCTGCACTCAGTGCAGGAAAACAAGGTCCTGAAATACTCAGCAGCCACCCATTAGATTCCAAAAGGATTCAGGCATTGAAAGGTTATATTCAGGAAGCCCTTAAATATTACCATCCTGTAAAGAAATAATAGGGTAAAAAAATGTTGAAATACAGTCCAGCAGTGATTTTTGTCATAATATTTTGACTTTTTGTTGTAACTTTGCCTACGTTTTTAAGGCCTGTAGTTATCAATCGATCATTGCTGGGCCTATCTCATAACCTAAATTTATACGAAGTATGTCTCAAACATTGTTTGAAAAGTTACAATTTGAGGATGAAAAGAATGTTTTAATTCAAGGCTTACCTTCTACAATTGAAAAACAATTTTCTAAGTTTTCTTTTTCAAAAAATGTTACGCCCTTACTTAAGGAGAGGAAAATAGATTTTGCATTAGTCTTCGTTTTGAATGCAAATCATCTGCATACTATTCTTGAGGAAATATGTCCGGCGCTTCACGACAATACCAAATTATGGATTGCCTTTCCAAAGCCAACATCTAAAATCGCCACCGATCTTAGCCGCGAATCTGCATGGAATTGCATGGATGACAGAGGACTCGAGTCCGGTGAAATTGTTGTACTTGATTATGTATGGAATGCTCAGAGGTATCATCGTGCAGGTGTATGTACTACATCCAGCAAAGTGGTGAGCCTGAAGAACAATCCAAAGCTTGCCAAGGCAGAAGGTTTCTAAGAATTCCCTATTTTCTGATCACCATACCCACTTTGCCTGCCAGTTCCAATTCCAGGTTTTTGAGGTGTTGATGTGTTGCTATCAGAATGGATAGTTGCTCATCGGTCTGCTCTTTTTGCAACTCTTTTTCATTATCCATAATAAGAGATCTCACCTTCCTGAGTTCAGCATACCCAAGTGTAGAATTGATATCATCCACATATTTTTCTTCTTTTGAAGGAACTTCCTGGTTGTATTTTTCGATCCAGCCCTTGCTTACCTCATAGGGAAACGCAATAAGTGACACTACTGCATTTGCAATTTTCAGGTCTTCGTTGTAGATGAAAAATTTGGCTGTAGGTTGCTGTCCTGATTCATACAAATGCCGGTAGTCATTAATAATTTTCCTGAGCATTTCATCAGAAATAAATTCTTCCATATTACATTCACCAAGCATGTATGTTGCCACTGAGGTGTGCTCATTCCAGTCCTTTAATCCATATTCCAAAAGGCATCTGACCAGGCCTCTCTCATTGAAATTTTGCTGGCGCAAAAGATCCAATGCTGTTAAGTCTTCATCACCTGATGTTGATCCTTCAGGTAATTGAACAGAGGATGTAAATTGTTGTTCAGAGGGTTTACCATCCGAAGCCCGCTTTTGCTGCTTGCTGAATTGATCTCTGAGAATACTATTGATCAGGTTAAGGAGTCCTTCTTCTTCAATCTCCAGTCGCTGAGCCACTTTCCTTACATAATCCTGCCTCAATGTAAATTCTTCAGGGCGATTCATCTTGCTTAGTGATTCAGCGATTTTCTGCACAGCAGCAGCCTTCTTTGCGCTGTCAGTACCTGCATCTTTTATTGCCCAATCCAATTGGAAAATGATAAAGTCCTTCTTATTATCATTCAGATATGCCTCGAAAGCCGCTGCACCAAAATTTTTTATATAGCTATCAGGATCTTCTGGCGCGGGAAGTGTAACCACCTTTACGTTGAGGCCTTCCTCCAGAGCCAGATCCAGTCCGCGCATCGCAGCCGCTATTCCTGCGGAATCTCCATCGTACAGGATCGTAAGATGCGGAGTTATTTTTTTTATCAACCTTAGCTGATCATGAGTAAGCGATGTACCACCGCTCGCTACCACATTTTCGACACCTGCCTGATGCAAGGATACCACATCAGTATAACCTTCTACCAGTATGCACTCATCTTTCTTACCAATCGACTGACGCGCCTGCCATAAGCCATACAAGATTTTGCTCTTTATGTAAATCTCATTTTCCGGAGTATTGATGTACTTGGGAGCTTTATCATTCTTAGCTATCAGGCGTGCTCCGAACCCTATCACTTTACCGGTTTGGTTATGAACGGGAAAAATAATACGCTCCCGATAGTTGTCACGAAGGTTTCCATCGCGGGAGGTAACCAATCCTGATTTCAAAAGCAATTCCCTGTTGAACTGATGGTCGATGGCAGACTTAGAAAACAGATCACCCGTCGGGCAATACCCAATTCCAAAGTTCCGAATCGTATTCTCCCTGAAACCACGTTCCTTCAGATACCCCAAACCCACACTTTTGCCTTCATCAGAATCAAAAAGTGATTCTTCAAAAAATTTTTGGGCAAAATTATTGATGGCATGAAGGCTCTCTGCAGCCTGTTGGTGTAGTTTGTACTCCGGGCTTGTTTCCGTTTCCTCAATCTCAATATTATATCTCGCAGCCAGCCATTTCAGAGCCTCCACATAAGAATACTTCTCATGCTCCATAAGGAATGTGATGGTATTACCACTTTTACCACATCCGAAGCATTTGAAAATTTCCTTTGTAGCCGAAACTGTAAATGATGGTGTTCTTTCATCATGAAAAGGACATAATCCCAGGTAATTGGCTCCGCGTCTGCGAAGTTTCACAAAGCCACCAATGATATCTACAATATCAATCCTGCTTACAATAGCCTGTATTGTGTCCTGTGGGATCATAATAATAATGCGAACTGCAAATTTAATGCGATTGGGGAATTGTTATGGTTTAAACACAGAGGAAGCCACCGATAACTTTGATGGCTAATGCAAAATTCAATCGGCATCACTTTTTTCAAACACTAAATTACATACCCCATTTCAAACTAATAATTGAAATCAGGACTAACAATATGCATGTTACAATCATGGTGGTAACAAACTTCTTAGTAGTGAATGTTGACATGGTTATCTAAAGTTTAAATACGAAATAACTCAATTTAAGACATTTTCAAAAATTATAGTTTCATAGAAAATTCCTCATTACCAAATTTACATTCCATTTATTCTTAACGATGAAACTTTTCCTTAATGCAATTTGCAATTGTCATGCCCAATTCATCACCTTTTTGTTGGTTATATTTGTCAAAAATTAATCCTAAAATGAACAAAAGGGAAGTTGTCATCGTTGCTGCAGTTCGCACTCCGCTAGGAAGTTTTGGAGGATCACTGAAAGATATACCTGCACCAAAATTAGGAGCGATTGCTATTAAAGCTGCAATTGAAAGGTCCGGATTAAAGCCGGAATTGGTCAATGAAGTTTATATGGGCTGTGTGTTGCAGGCAAACCTTGGGCAGGCCCCCGCAAGGCAGGCAGCTATTTTTGCAGGGTTACCAGAAAATGTATGTTGTACCACAGTGAACAAGGTATGCGCCAGTGGCATGAAATCAATCATGTTAGGAGCACAGGCTATCCTATTGGGCGATGCCGAAATAGTAGTTGCCGGAGGAATGGAAAATATGAGTAATGCACCATTTTATGCGCCGGCGCTGAGATGGGGTAATAAATATGGAGATTCATCAATGATTGATGGACTTGCAAAGGATGGCCTTACCGATGTTTACAATAACTATGCAATGGGCAATGCCGCTGAACTCTGTGCTGCAGAATGCCACATCAGCAGGGAAGATCAGGATTTGTTTGCAATTGAAAGTTATAAGAGAAGTCAGCAGGCTACTACAGAAGGGAAATTCGATAATGAAATCTTTCCGGTGGAGATACCTCAAAAGAAAGGTGAACCCATCATTATGAAAAAGGACGAAGAGCCATTCAATGTTAAATTTGAAAAAATTCCATCATTGAAGTCAGCTTTTAAAAAAGACGGCAGCGTAACAGCAGCCAATGCCAGCACTATGAACGATGGAGCTGCTGCTGTGGTACTCATGAGTGCAGAGAAAGCAAAAGAACTCAATATAAAACCCATAGCAAAGATTCTCAGCTATGCTGATGCTGAGCAGGCTCCTGAATGGTTTACCACTACTCCATCACTTGCATTGCCAAAAGCACTTGCAAAAGCCGGTCTTACCACAAAGGATATCGACTATTGGGAACTGAATGAAGCTTTTAGTGTAGTAGGAGTAGTTAATGTTCAAAAACTGGAGTTGGATGGCAATAAAGTCAACGTCAATGGTGGCGCTGTTTCACTCGGACATCCATTGGGTGCCAGCGGCGCAAGGATTATTGTAACACTACTCAATGTACTATCACAGAACAAAGGCAAACGAGGTGCTGCCGGAATATGCAATGGAGGAGGCGGAGCCAGTGCAATGGTGGTGGAGATGGTGTAGGCATGTTTATCGTTGCTTGTTCGCAATGGCAAATCTGCGTGCCGGGTGGTTGCAAACATTCCGTGTAACATCACCTTGCAAACTGCGACCCGCTGCGTCTTTAGAACAATCACCAAGCTTCAGAAACCCAGCCCACAAAAAAATCCCGGCGAGTCTGTCACCGGGATCAGATTTTTAAGATTTCAACCTATCATTATGCCTTGTCAGACTCTTCAGCGTCTCCCTCTTCTTTGCTGGTTGTGTCAGCCTTTGGAGAGGTTGATTTTGCAGATTCAGATGCTGCATCTTTATCCAACTTCTTCTTCAGATCAGCAAGTACACCCAGATCACCTAAGGTTGTCTTTTCTACCTTGCTCTGAATATTCTTGATCACGCGTTTGGTAGTTGCCTCTTCAGCTCTCTTCTCTTTAATGATGGCTCCTTTTTCGTCAGCTTTCTCCTTCTCCCAAACACGGCTATGGCTCAGGATGATCTTCTTCTCATTCCTGTCAAATTCGATAACCATGAATTGAGCAGTTTCGTCAGCACCAATCACTTTCTCATCTTCACGACGCAGGTGACGGCTAGGTGCAAATCCTTCTAATCCGTAAGGCAACTGAACGATGGCTCCCTTATCATCTCTGCGGGTAACAGTGCCTTCGTGAACGCTACCGATTGGGAATGCTTCTTCAAGAGAATTCCATGGATCTTCTTCGATTTGTTTGTGGCCTAACTGAAGCTTCCTGTTTTCTTTATCAATGCTCATGATGATCACTTCAATATCCACTCCTACTTTCGTATATTCATTAGGGTTATTGAAACGCTTGAGCCAGCTCAGGTCGCTGATATGGATCATACCACCAATGCCAGGAGCCAGTTCTACAAACACACCATAAGGAGTGATATTCTTAACTACCCCTTTGTGCTTGCTGCCTTCAGGGAATCTTGTTTCAATGCTATCCCATGGATCTTCTGTCATTTGCTTGATGCTAAGGCTCATCTTGCGGTCTTCCTTACTCAGGGTTACCACTTTTGCTTCGTACTCATCACCCAATGTGAAGAATTCCTTGGCATTGATCGGAGTATTTGCCCATGTAATTTCGCTCACATGAACAAGTCCTTCAACACCCGGCAATATTTCCAGGAATGCACCGTAGTCTTCAATGTTTACAACCTTACCTTTTACAATTTGTCCTTCAACAACATTCTCAGGCAAAGTATCCCAAGGATGCGGAGTCAATTGTTTCAGACCAAGACTGATGCGTTTTTTATCATCATCAAAATCCAGTACCACTACATTCAACTTCTGATCCAATTTCAACACTTCAGAAGGATGGTTGATACGTCCCCAACTGATATCAGTGATGTAAAGTAATCCGTCGAGACCTCCGAGGTCAAGGAATGCACCAAAGTCTGTAATGTTCTTGATAGTACCTTCCAGTACCTGTCCTTTCTCAAGTTTACCAATGATCTCAGCTCTCTGTTGCTCAATATCGCTTTCGATAAGTGCCTTATGACTTACCACAGCATTCTTAATAGCTTCGTTGATCTTAACCACTTTAAACTCCATAGTCTTACCAACAAACTGATCGTAGTCTGTAACAGGTTTCACATCAATCTGAGAACCCGGAAGGAATGTTTCCATACCGAATACATCCACGATAAGTCCACCTTTTGTTTTGCTGGTAACAAGACCGGTAACGATTTCTCCGGATTTATGCATATCTACGATGCGCTCCCAGGCACGTACTGTGCGGGCTTGTTTGCGGCTGAGGTGAAGATTACCATCTTTGTCTTCCTTTTCCACAACCATTACTTCTATCTCATCACCTGTCTTTAGGTTAGGTGTATCTCTGAATTCGTTCAGAGCCACCAGGCCGTCGCTTTTGAATCCGATATTAATCACTACATCAGTTTTGGTCAGGCCTACAATAGTACCATTTACCAATTCCTGATCATTGATCTGTTTGAATGTCTTGTCGTACACTTCGTCATACTTCTGACGCTCTTCCTTGTTGTACACAGTTACATTCCGCTTGTCAATATCCCAGTCAAAATCGTCGTGGGCACTGCTTAATGCAGACACTTGCACCTCTTCAGCAGAAGGCTGAGGTTCCAGCGCTGCAACTGTAGATTCTGTTTCGGGAAAAGAGACTTCCACATTAGCTCCCTGGGGCATGTTTTCAACAGAATATTCTTTTTCTGAATCTGTTGTTTGGTTTTTGTTTTCTTCCATTTTCTTGTAGCAGATAGTTTTTTTATTGCTGTACCGGCTACTTTTTAAATCCGGCCCTGCTTATCAGCATTTAGATTAAATAATAATACCTCATTTTTTGAGGATGGCAAAGGTAAGGAAAGGATGCGCTCGCACGTATAATAATCGGCGATCATGTGCTGTAATTTTCTAAAAATTTTCTAATGATTTCGATTAGTAAGATTCGGGCAGTCTCTAATATCAGTTATTTTACTTATAATGGAGCACTATTAGTTTATCAACTAATAATTTTAAATATTAGCTAATTGGCTTATATTCGTTCCATGATTGCAATAGTAACCGGGAATATGGTCAACGCTGGTACGGTTGAAACAGGAGATTGGATGCCGGAATTGAAACGCTTTCTCAATACGATGGGCAAGTCTCCTAAAGTATGGGAAATATTCAGAGGTGATTCTTTTCAGTTTATGTCTGAACCCAAAGACGCTTTTCTGAATTCCATAATTCTTAAAAGTATTGTCAGAAAATTTCCCGGAATGGATGCACGTGTCAGCATCGGAATTGGAACGATAGATTTTCAATCTACCAGGATCACAGAATCCAACGGAAGTGCTTTTATCAGATCTGGAAAAGCATTTGACAGCATGAAGCAAAAGGAATACCTCACATTTACCACAGGTGTATCAGAATGGGACAGAACTTTCAATCTTTTTGCAAGATTCGTTTCCCAGATCATAGACAATTGGAGTACAGCCGCGGCTGAAACAGTACAGGTGATATTAGAAAATCCAACCTTGAATCAGCAGCAGGTGGCGGAAAAATTGAAGATCAATCAATCTGCTGTCAGTCAAAACAGGAAGCGCGCGCAATTAGATTTAATTATGGACTTCAATGCATATTATAACACAGCTGTATCTTCATTGACTACGTGATACTATTCATTATTATTGATTCACTTTACAAGATAATATGGAAAAGGCAATTGACAAACTCAAGGAAAACCGTTTCGTAAAGTCTATCCTATATTTCTTTATAGGAATATTTAGCTATCCTGGCATCAGTATTTTCAACAAATTGAGAATTTCAGGAACAGAACATATAAAGGATTTACCAAATAGAAATGTGCTTTTTGTTAGTAACCACCAAACCTATTTTGCCGATGTCATTACATTGATCCATATTTTTTGTGCAGTGAAATGGAGGAAAAAAAACAGGCTGGGCTTACCCTATTATTTGTTGAATCCTTTTGCCAGAGTATATTATGTAGCCGCTACAGAGACGATGCGTAGCAGCCTGCTCAGTCGAATTTTTACTATGGCCGGAGCTATTACTGTTAAACGCGCGTGGAATCCGAAAGCCACAGACAAACAAAAGGGATTGAATCCGGGAGATACCCGAAATATTTCCAAAGCGTTAGCTGATAATTGGGTCATTACTTTCCCACAAGGAACCACCACAGCTTTTGCTCCCGGAAGAAAAGGCACGGCCTATATTATCAAACACGATAAGCCCATTGTAGTTCCTGTCGTTATTGACGGGTTTTCAAAAGCGTTTGGAAAAAAGGGATTGAAAATAAATAAGTGGGGCACTAGACTGTCTGTAAAATTCAAAGAGCCATTACACTTTACTTTTGAAGAATCGATGGACGAAATACTTCAAAGGGTAATGGATGCTATCGAGCAAAGTGAACAATACCGGCCCGTATCCTGATTATTTTGAAGTCTCAAACAGAGCCCGCAATTCATTTGCTTCTTCAACTTTCATTTTGCCACCCAGAATCAATCTTAACTGGCGGCGCCGCAGCGCACTCTCGAATAATGCAATCTCCTCTTCAGACTCAGGGACAATTCCAGGCACTTTGCGCGGCTTGCCATTTGGATCAAGGGCGACAAATGTATAATAGGCTTCATTGCTTTTATACCTGTATTGCTGCAACAACTCTTCACCCCACACCACCAGGTGTATTTCCATACTACTTGTAAAAGCACGGGTGATCTTTGCCTCGATATGTACAGCATTACCCAATTTGATCGGATTCATGAATGAAATGTTATCTACTGAAGCAGTCACGGTTGGAGCATTACAATGTTTAGTCGCCACGAGGGCTGCTGCAATATCCATCCAATACATCAATCGTCCACCCATCAGGTTTCCAAATGTATTGGTATCGTTGGGTAATACGATCTCTGTCATGATTACTCTGCTGTCTGATGCTTTCTTCACTCTCTTAAAAATTTTTGCAAATATACCGGCAAAATGGCCAAAGGGATGAGCCGAAATTGGTTCAAAATTAATTTTGAATTCTCAGGATAAATTATAATTTTACAACCAATTATCCCTATCCCTTTACAAGGACCAATCTTAATCCCACACCTGAAGGACCAAAACTGTTTAGATTCAACGAAGATTCTTGTATTCGCTGGGTAAACAATTTTCCACAAGTAAAGATTTAAACTTCGATAACATGAAGAAAATTACACATGTCTTACCTCTATTGGCTTTTTGTCTATTTGTGCTGACCTCCTATTCCCAACAGGTTTCTGATGGATTTGAGAAACAATACTTTCCTCCGGCGGGTTGGAGCACCACTCATGTCAAAGGGGCTCACTCATGGGAGACATCAGTAGATAGGCCTAATAATGGATCAATGTCTGCTTTTATTAATTACGAACTGATTGACAATGGTGATTTTGGTGAAGGGGATAACTGGCTAATATTACCCAGAGTTTATTCTGTGCAAAGCGGAGATAAACTCAATTTCAGTATTGCTGCCCAATTCAAGGAACTTCTAAGTGGTTCTTATTATGAAAATCTGGAAATACGTATAAGCACTACCGATGCCAATATTTCCAGTTTTACAAATACTTTAAGTAATATCTCCCTGAGTAATTTTGCTACTACTTATAATAGTTATTCACTCGATCTTTCGGCTTATAACGGACAAAATATCTACATCGCTTTCAGGAATCACCAGAACCAGGGAGTAGGCATGTATCTCGACGATGTTGGTGTAACAAGCAAATTATCTTCGGATGTGGGTGTGACCGGAATCAACCTGAATAATGACGCAATTATCCCTACCGGAACGACCATCAATATTTCAGCAACTGTAAAAAATCTTGGTTCTGGTTCATTAGCTTCTGGTATTCCTGTGAAGTATTCTATTAACAATGGAACAGCTGTAGTACTTAGTACAGGAGTGAGCCTTACTACAGGAGCTACGACAACAGTTAATTTCACAGGTGCAAGTGCATTTGTTCCTTCTTTGCCTGGTGACTATTTGCTTAAAGTCTTTACAGACAACGCTTCAGAAACCAACCGGGGTAATGATTCAATTTATTACACCATTCACGTCCGTACACCGAAATCCAGTTTCCCTTACTTCCAGGATTTCACCAGTATGGATGATTGGACGAACTCCGGATCAGCTGAATTTCAATTTGTAGATCATATAAACAATGCGGGAATGGATTACAATGTATCAAATCCCGCAGGAGATAAGAATAAGGCGGCGTTGGCATTTACTTATAATTCCTACGGTGAAGATTTCTATCTTAGAACTCCACTACTTAATTTCACTACTGTGAGCAAGCCACTATTGAACTTTTACGTTGCAGCAGGATATTTCGACAATACATATTATGACCAATTACAAATAGTAGTATCTACAGATGGTGGAGTTACATTTGACGCTCTCCCGTTATACAATAAATCAAATATCACCAATTCGAAACTAGTTACTGTCTGGCCTTCTTCAGGTCTGTTTTATGTACCTAATGCGCCCTCAAATTGGCGACATGAGATAGTTGATCTGTCAAAATATGCCGGTTTGCCAAATGTGATGGTTGCCTTTAAAGTAACTTCGGGTGGGGCAAATAATGTATGGATAGACAATGTAGAAATCGTAAACCAGGCCCCATCTCTATATACATCCGTGAATGTAACCACAGCAGGGCAAACAGTTACCGGTGCACACAATACCTCTGTTAAGTTCAATACTATCATATCACAGGATTCTGTACGAATTGAAGGAAATGATGGTACTCCTCCTAATCGAGACAACATTGACCCCAATACTTCAAGTACCAATCAGTATGGAATAATTGAAACTCCGGACTTTGTGTTTGACAGATATTTTACTATCGCATATTCTGGCAATTCCCTCACCAGGGCTAATTATGACATATCACTCGATATTACAGGCCTTCCAGGTTTATTTGATGCAAATAAGTTATACATCCTTAAAAGGTCAGATCAGACGGATGCATGGATAGCATTGACCACAACAAGGACTGGAAATATCCTGAAAGCAAGCGGGTTGACAAACTTCAGCGACTTTGCAATAGGTTTAAAGGGATCACCCGTTCCGGTTACTGTCGTTAGTATCAATGGGCATCAACAAAACAACATTATCCAACTGAAATGGACTACTTCACAAGAAGTGAATATAGACAAATACGAAGTACAAAGATGGGATGGCAAAGATTGGGCTACTTTAGGAAGTGTGGCCTCGCTGAAGATGGCCATGCAAAATCAATACACATTTGAAGACAATATGCCATTACAGGGTATGAACTTGTACAGGCTGCGTATCACCAGTGAAATTGGAAGTGTGGTGTATTCAGATATTGCTAAAGTACAATTTGAAAGTTCAGGCAACAGGGTTTACCAAAACGTTCCGAATCCATTTCGAAACCAAACAGTGATCCGGCTTGATATTACACAACAATCCCGTGTAAAAGTATTGGTGTTTAATACTGCCGGTAAACAAATAGCTGTACTTGATAATAGCAACAGACAGCCCGGCACCTATCTGCTGAAATGGAACGCGGGTAATATACCGGCTGGCACCTATTTCTACAAAGTAATAATCAATGATGCTGTGCAGACCAGAAGCATGCTGAAGATTGAATAAATAGCTCTGTTATGAATCCATTAAAAGGCTGTCTTTCGGGACGGCCTTTTTAATTTTGCCGGTCTTGTGCCAAGATGATACTGCCGTCATCACAGTGAAAATATCAATGAAATTCGTCCTAACATATCTCATCCGATACGATAGAAACTTATGTGGAGCAATTCCTGCCTAAAATAAGTTTCAATATTGCCTGAGGAAAATTAAATCAACGCATAAGTAACATCTTGAGTCTGTCATATTAATTTTCACGAAGCTGGTAAGTGTATCCTTGGCATCCAAAAAGCAATAGTGCGAAGAAGCTATTCGAAAACATGCAACCACGGGCACTAAAAAAGGCACGGTGTAAATCCGTGCCTGAACAAGTTTAAGCTACCTTTCTGCTATACTCCAGCCAGAAAAGCAATAGCTGCCATGATTGCAAAGAAGCCCAGAATAATTCCGATAGCGACAAAGGTGTCCTGCAATTCAGTCGAGTAAGTTTTTTTCATGATCTATAGTTTAGAGTGAAGAAATAATGGAATTTGAAAGGATCTTGAAAAATCGTACTTTCTGTGGGGCAGCTTTAGGTAGGACTGGATTGCTACAAAGATAAATTATATTTTTTGGGGATACAAATAATTCGCCTAAATATATTTATACATTTTCCATTTCCTTTCAGATTCGGTTCGTACAACCATCTTATTAAGTCAAAGTCTAATAAATTTAAAAATTTGTACCTAAAAATTTACGGCATCCATATTCCAGTTAACTTCGCTCCCCATGAAGACCCATTACATTTTTTCGTTCGCATTTTTAATCCTGATATCAATTTTTCAATCATCCTGTAATAGCGGGAAATCCGCTCCAGGTGCTACTTCTAAAGAATTATCACCAGAGAAGGATACGTCTATAAACAAAGCTGCAGTAGAAAAGTCCATTGACACTGCACTGTTTCGCCAACTAAACATTAAACTGGCAAATGGCGATACCACTGGTAGATGGCCTGCAAAAATGCCTGTTCCACTTCCGGGAGCCGTTCTTCCGTTTAACAGGATTGTTGCTTTTTACGGTAACCTTTACTCCACTAAGATGGGTATTCTCGGTGAATTGCCAAAAAAGGAAATGCTGAAAAAATTACAAGAAGAAGTGGCCTACTGGCAAAAGGCTGACACAACACTCAAAGTAATACCAGCCCTGCATTATATAGCCGTAACAGCACAAGCAGCACCTGGCCCCGGCAATAAGCATCGGCTCAGAATGCCTTTCCATCAGATAGATACCATCCTCAATTGGGCTCACAGCATCAATGCACTGACATTTCTCGATATCCAGGTAGGTCACAGCACTGTACAGGAAGAAGTCCCGGTTCTCGATAAATATCTGCAAATGCCGGACGTTCATTTTGGAATTGATCCTGAGTTTTCCATGAAAGGAGGACATGTACCAGGCAAGAAAATTGGAACATTTGATGCAACTGATATCAATTGGGTAATAGATCACCTGGCTTCCCTTGTTAAGAAAAATAATCTTCCTCCAAAAATCCTGATCCTTCACCGGTTCACACAGGGAATGCTAACCAATTATCAAAATGTAAAAAAGGTTCCTGAAGTACAGGTAGTAGTTGACATGGATGGATGGGGACCAAAATTTCTAAAGCGCTCTACGTGGTTAAGGTATGTTTATAAAGAGCCGATCGAATACACCGGGTTTAAACTCTTCTATAAGAATGATACAAAGACCGGGGCTGATCAATTATATACACCTCAAGAATTACTCAGGTTTATCCCACAACCGATATACATACAATATCAATGACACCGTTATTTATTCGCCGTAGTCATCTTTCAATGATCATTGCGGCTTCAATTTCTCTGTACGCAATATCCTGTTCAGGATCTGATAATGCAGGAACAACTACTTCCAACAGCCTAAAGAAAGCACAGGAAAATGTACAGGAACCAGGGAAGGATTCCATACCAATGAATAGACGAAAAATAGCTGATGCAGCCACCATACTGTCAAGACCCCAGGTGCCTGTATTGTGCTATCATCACATCAGAGATCCAAAGCCCGGGCAAAGTGAAACCTTCAGGAGCTACTCTGTATCTCCTATTCAGTTTGCAGAGCAAATGAAAGCGCTTCATGATAGTGGTTATCAAACTGTATTGCCTAATCAACTTTACAATTACCTTGCTTATGGAGACCCATTACCTCCCAAACCTGTGATGATCACTTTTGATGATACAGATGAAGAGCAATTCACCATCGGAGCAAAAGAGATGGACAAGTATGGATTTAAAGGTGTCTTTTTTATTATGACCATTTCGATAGGCAAGCCACGGTACATGAGTAAAGATCAACTGAAAGAACTGGAAAAAACGGGCCATGTGGTCGAATCACATACATGGGATCATAAGAATGTTACGAAATATGATTCATCAGATTATCAAAAACAATTACTGAATCCAAGAAAAACTATTGAAGATATAACCGGGAAAAGCGCCTTCTATTTTGCATATCCCTATGGCATCTGGAATCAAAATGCAATTTCATTATTGAAAAAAGCAGATTTCAAACTTGCTTTCATATTATCGACAAAAAGAGACAGTGTAAATCCCTTATACACCGTCAGGAGAATGATCGTGCCGGGTACATGGAGTAGCAAAGCGATGATACCTGCTATGAAAAAGACCTTTGCCAGAAATTGAGGTATTGAAATAGTGATTCAGTAGATGAAACTATGCATCACCTTGCCGCAGCCACTTTCACTTTCTTGTTTTTAATCTTTTGTTCTTTTCCAAGACCAATGATGTAATTCATTTTTGACTTGCGCACAGCAGCGAATGAATAAAAATCTTTAACCTCTATCAATCCTGTATCTTCCCGTTTCAGCCCGGCTTTCTGCATCAGAAATCCGGCAATGTCCATCTTATTGATTTTATCTTTTTTTCCGGCAGAAAAAAATAATGTACCCCATTCAGGCTTATCGGGTATCGGTGCGCCTGCCACAATCCTGTATTCAGGAATATCATTGCCAATATAGTCCGGCAATAATTTGCCTGAGGTAAATAGTATTGCCTCTCCACTCTTATCCATCCGGGCAGTACGACCGTTACGGTGGATGTACACCTGCTCCGTATCGGGTAGATCGTAATGAATAATAAAACGAATATTACTGACATCCAATCCACGACTCGCAAGGTCTGTGGTAATCAGAAATGAGACACTTCCGTTTCTAAATTTAGAGATAGACACTTCCCTGTCTTTCTGTTCCATAGAACCATGATAGGCCACTGAAGTAATTCCATTTTCTTTCAGGTAGGCGACCAGCTTAGCAACTGTCTCCTTCTGGTTTACAAATACGATTGTTTTACGATTGCCAATAATGCAAAGCAATTGAAAAAGGTGTAGCTCTTTTTCTGAAGATAAGGTACTGACCTGATGAAGGCCTAATGCCAAACTTTTTTCACTATTGAAATTCAGAATCTCCGGTTGTTCGATTTTTAAAAACTCAGGAAATTCACTCAATGGAGTAGCCGATATTAGAATTTTAAATCTTAAATGTGGGATAGATTCAAAAATATGTTTCATTTCTTCCAGGAACCCCATCTCAAGGCTTTTGTCAAACTCATCAAGAATCACAGTTTGTATGGATTCTGTTTGAATATTACCTCGTTTGAAATGATCCACCAACCTGCCCGGCGTACCGACTATGAGCATTGGCGCTTCTATCAAATTGTTTTCTTCTATCTCTCTCTTATGGCCTCCATAGCAGGTAGTGATCTTATACCCGGTCTTCAGGCTTTGAAACACATCCGTGATCTGTAACGCGAGTTCACGTGTTGGGGTGATGATGATACAAAAGGTACCTTTTGGTTTAGGTGGCACCACTTTCAACAACATCAACAGGAAAGCAAGTGTCTTTCCCGAGCCGGTGGGTGAAGAAAGAATTATTTCTGAAGAAGCCGGAAAATGGTTGATAGCGCTTTCCTGCATTTCATTCAACTCATTAATGCCTGCATAAGCGAGCATCCTTTTAAAGTCTGATTGATTCGAATCCATTTTTCAAAAATAACAATAGAAAATTTGGTACAAGTAAGATAAAGGTTTCTAATTTTGCCGCCCTTGCAAAACGTACCATTGAAAAAAAGTTTACATAAGAAAAACAGGCTCACTACCATCTTTACGTTGGGGCTACTTTCTGCCATTGGTCCTTTCTCAATTGACATGTACCTGCCTGGTTTTCCCGAAATAGCCGAGAGCCTTGGAACTACAGTGTCAAGAGTGAGTTTGTCCTTATCAAGTTTCTTCATTGGTATTTCTGTAGGCCAACTGATTTACGGCCCCTTATTAGACAGATATGGAAGAAAAATTCCACTTTATGCAGGCCTTGTGATTTATCTCGCTGCCTCTGTATTCTGTGCATTTGTTGAAAGTGTAGATACATTAATTGCTGTCAGGTTTGTGCAGGCACTGGGCAGTTGTGCAGGAATGGTAGCTGCACGAGCTTTGGTAAGGGATCTGTTTCCTGTAGAAGAAAATGCAAAAGTATTCTCATTGCTCATGCTGGTGATCGCTGTGTCTCCTATAGTAGCCCCTACGCTTGGTGGATATATCTCTGCTTCGATCGGCTGGCATTCCATCTTCCTGGTGTTAGCAGGCATTTCACTTCTTACTTTCATTGCGGTAATAGCCTGGCTACCCGCAGGCCATGCGCCAGACAGTTCCGTCTCGCTATTACCCGGAGCCATAACAAAAAAATTTTGGGAGGTTGCAATGGTACCAAAGTTTTACACGTATGCCTTTACGGGTGCACTTGCTTCATCTGGTTTATATTCTTACCTGGCCGGTTCACCTTATGTATTCATGAAGATATTTGGTGTAACGGAGAAGCACTTCGGATGGATATTTGCCATTATTGCAATGGGGCTGATACTTTGCAGCCAACTCAACACCCTATTGCTTCGTCGATATACCAGTGAAAGGATTACACTCATAGCGCTTTCCTGCCAGGTGGTTACAGGGCTTTTCCTTGTGATAGGTACCTACTTCGGATGGTTGGGATTGTATGGAACCATTATAGTTATTTGGATATTTCTCGGTACACAGGGCTTTGTATTTCCCAATACTTCTGCTCTTGCATTGTCACCATTTGAACGCAATGCAGGTTCTGCCTCTGCACTGATGGGTGCAGTTCAATTGGGAATAGGAGCCATCGCAACAGCATTAGTTGGACTGCTGAATAATAATACAGCCATGCCTATGGTTGAGATGATGTGTATTTGTGCAGTATTGAGTTTCATCCTGCTGATCTCGGGAAGAGGTATTATGAAGAAGAATGGAAGAAAGACGACAGTAAATCCCGATCTGCATGTGCCTTCCCTCTAAAAAATCTTCGTTCCTACAATCTTTGCTGCAGCCTTATTACCATCTCGTTTTTCCAGTTATAGAAATCTCCTTTCTGAATGTGTTGCCTTGCCTGGGTAACTAACCACAGATAAAAGGAGAGGTTATGAATGCTTGCAATTTCTAAAGCCAACAACTCTTTTGATTTAAACAAGTGTCTCAGGTAAGATTTGGAATAGTAGTGACTCACTTCACAATCGAGTCCATCATCAATAGGAGAAAAATCAAATTCCCATTTCTTATTATCAATATTCAAAACTCCATTAGTAGTAAAGAGCATGGCATTCCGGCCATTGCGGGTAGGCATTACGCAATCAAACATGTCGATACCCATAGCAATACACTCAAGCAAATTCCACGGAGTACCTACTCCCATCAGGTACCTGGGCTTATCCAACGGAAGATGTTCACAGCAAAATGCGCATATCTCATACATTTTCTCCAGCGGCTCTCCTACGCTCAGTCCGCCAATTGCATTACCTGTTGAATTTTTTGATGACACATATTCACAGGATTGTTGTCTTAACTCTTTATGGATACCTCCCTGTACGATTGGAAACAGATTTTGCGTGTAACCGTACCTGTCACTCGTATTTTCAAAACGATTAATACACCTGTCGAGCCATCGGTGTGTAAGCTTCAACGACTTTTCAGCATAGCCAAACTCGCTGCCGCCCGGAGGGCATTCATCAAACGCCATTACGATATCCGCACCTATGGAACGCTGTATGTCCATTACTTTCTCAGGACTGAACAAATGCCTGCTCCCATCAATATGACTTTGAAACAGCGCTCCTTCTTCCGTAAGCTTCCTGGTGCCGCTCAAAGAAAAAACCTGGTACCCGCCGCTGTCTGTAAGTATGGGCCTGTCCCAGTTCATAAACTTGTGTAAACCTCCGGCCGATTCCAAAACCTGTGTACCCGGCCTCAGGTAGAGATGATAGGTATTTCCGAGAATGATCTCTGCCTTCACAATTTCTTTCAGTTGCAGTTGAGACACAGCCTTCACACTTCCAACAGTACCCACCGGCATAAAAATCGGAGTTTCAATTTTTCCATGATCCGTTGTAATAATGCCAAAACGAGCCTTCGTCTTTTCATCCTTATTTTTTATCTCAAATTTTAGTGCAGGCATGGAGGGTGAGGGTTGAGGGGTGAGTCCGCCGCGGCGGATAGGGTTTAGGGTTTAGGGTTTAGGGTTTAGAGGGTTTAGAGAGTTTAGTTGGTTTAGACTCATGGGCTAAATAGTGACTTTTAATATTTGAAGGCGCAAAGATAGAAATTGCAGGGTGGTTATTAATTCCTGTTGCAATTATCTTTGCTTTATGACGCTTCAGGAACTACAATTGAATAATCTCACCGATAAGCAGCAAGAGCAACTCTCGCAACTCAAGTCGATTTATGAGGAAGCCAATAGCCGGGTAAATGTGATTTCGAGAAAAGATATGGATCAGTTTTTTGTCCATCATGTGATGCATTCATTGGCTATAGCACACGTCATCTCATTTCGCAATGATTGCCACATCCTGGACCTTGGCTGCGGCGGAGGCTTTCCCGGCATTCCGCTCGCTATTGTATTTCCCAATGCCAAATTCCATCTTGTGGACAGTATTGGCAAAAAGATCAATGTGGTATTGGAAGTCGCAGAAAAACTTTCATTGAAAAACGTTACTGCCCGCCATGCACGGGCCGAGTCCATCAGGGATCATAAATTTGATGGTGTGATAAGTCGTGCGGTAGCTCCCCTAAAAGATTTATGGCAATGGAGTGCTCCCCTCCTTCGCCACCAGCAGGCCTCTTACGGACTTATTTGCCTGAAAGGCGGCGACCTGCAGAATGAAATCAAACAATTAAAAAGGAAGGTTCAAAGCTGGCCCATTTATGAAAAAATTTATTCTGAAGATTGGTTCAAAGAAAAATATGTCTTGCTGGTGCGGCCTTAACGCACACTATTGTGAGTAAAATTTTAATGGCAAATGATGCCGGTATATTATGTTTGCCAACTGAATGAACTTTACACAATACCTTACTAACCCATTGAACTATTTGTTTTTGGGATTCTGCCTGGCTGCTGCAATACAGATATTTTATTATCTCTTTTTTTTCAGCCGGCTTGCATTTATTAAAAAACAAAAAAGCAGATTCAAGACACAGACACATCCTGTTTCTGTAATTATCTGCGCTAAAAATGAAGCGGAGAACCTGGCAAATTTCTTACCCGGCTCATTGGTTCAAAAATACAGAACCACGCACGAAGTAATCGTGGTCAATGACAATTCAGAAGATGAAACCAAATACATACTGGAAGAATATCAAAGAACTTTCAAGCAATTAAAAATAGTAGAACTAAAGCAGGAGGCCCGGTTCATACCCGGAAAAAAATTCCCATTGAGTGTAGGAATCAAGACTGCAAAATATGAGATCGTATTATTGACAGACGCCGATTGTGTGCCCGCTTCTGAAAATTGGGTTGAGAAGATGCAGGAGCATTTTCATGATGATGTAGAAATTGTTTTAGGCTACAGCCCTTTTCAAAAGAAAAAAGGATTGCTGAATAAACTCATTCGCTGGGAAAGTTTCCACACAGCACTGCAATACTTATCTTACGCAAAATGTGGCCTGACGTACATGGGAGTGGGAAGAAACCTGAGCTATAAAAGAGATGCCTTCTTCAGGCACAAAGGATTCAGCGCCTTCAATCACCTGCCGGGCGGTGATGACGACTTGTTTATCAACAAGGCGGCCACACGCAATAATGTTGCCATCGCTATTGAGCCGGAAACTTTCACGATCACAAAGCCGCCACTGACGTGGAATCAGTGGAGAAAACAAAAGGCACGGCATTATACTACCGCAAAGTTTTATAAAAGAATACACAAATTCCTGTTGGGGCTTTATGCACTTTCGCACTTTGCATTTTATCCTTTGCTCGTGCTTTGTTTTTTCTTTTTTGACTGGAGAATAGTTGGTGGAGTATTTTTGTTGCGATTGATCACACAATACCTGATAATTTACAAATCCGCATCACGGCTTCAGGAAAAAGACCTTGCTGCCTATACGTTTTTCTTTGATCTCTGGATGTTTTTTTACTACCTGATTTTTGCAGGAACATTGTTCAAAAGACCAGCTAAGAACTGGAAATGAGTTGCAACATCTATGCTATTACTCACGGGAATGCAAATGCAAAGCTCCCTTCATCCTTATCATTCTGCAAGGTACCCGGACCGGAGACACTATTTAATTAACGCTTCTGAAACAGCAAGGCAGGGCAAACCCGGACGAACTTAAGACCCACCTGAATTTATCGAAAATACCCGACGAAAGAATTTCAATGATACTCTAAATGATCATTTTCATTTGGTAACAATTTTGCTACCTTTACACATGACTGCGAAAGAATTGATTCAATTGCTGAAAAAAAATGGATGGTATGAAAAAAGCCAGAAAGGAAGCCATCTGCAATTGTGGCATCCTGACAAGAAAGGAAAAGTCACTATACCGGTTCACAGTGGAGATATACCGAAAGGAACTCTAAATTCGATTCTTAAGCAGGCTGGGATTAAATAGAAGGAGTCAAATAATTTACTCAAATGAAATTATGAAAAAAATACAGATAGTAATTGAAAGGGACAAACGCAAGTTATGGGGCAGAGTCAACTACAGGGGAAACCTTATTGTAGAAAGCTCCGGTAACATACCTGCTTTGGAGAAAAAAATTACCAGGCTACTCAAGGAATTCCACGGAGTTAATGATGTTGCCTTTGAGCGCAGTTATGACCTCACGGTTTTCTTTGAACATTTTGATTTCTTAAAGCAGTCAAAGGTGGCTGAATTAGCAGGAATTAATCCAGCTTTGTTGAGGCAATATGCTTCCGGAATAAAATTTCCATCTTTAGACCAGGCAAAAAAGATTGAAAATGCAGTACATGAATTAGCTAAAGAACTCTATTCCGTTTCTCTTTCAGTCGCATAAGCGGCAAAGATTCTCTTCAATCTCCAAAGCAAAGAACACGACAACAAAATTAATTTCAGACAAAGATGTTGCTGCATAAAGACCCCAGCAGTAGATAATATCCGATCAGTAAAACAAGAGATTATTTCACAACAATGTTGAACTATAAATAGCCGGCTCACACTTCTATGGCGCCGGCTATTTTCAATTTCTACGCTATCTTATCATAACTCGCAGTAATACCTTTGATAACGGAGGAACTGAATCCATGATGTTCCATTTCGTTCAATCCTGCGATGGTGCAGCCTCTTGGTGTAGTTACCTTATCAATTTCCTGCTCAGGATGGGAATGATTTTCGAGTAGTAATCCGGCAGCTCCGTTCACGGTTTGAGAAACAATGAGTGAAGCCTGCTGAGCACTAAACCCGATCTGAATGCCGCCCTGGATACAAGCCCTGATAAAACGCATGGCATAAGCAATGCCACACGCACCCACCACCGTGGCAGCATCCATTAGTTTTTCATCTATCACCACGGTGCTTCCCAGGTTGTCAAATATCTTACTCACTAAATCTACAGAAGATTTTTCTTCACCTTCATGCGCTATGCAGGTAATACTTTTCCTGATGGCAATAGCTGTATTGGGCATTGCGCGAAATACTTTCACATGATTGCCTGCCCATTGTTTTAAATCCTTCAACCAAACTCCGGTAACTGCACTGATAACTGTCTGTCCTTTTTTGAAAGTAACCTGCTCCAATACTTCCTTCACCTGAAAAGGTTTTACAGTCAGTATAATAATGTCAGCCGTTTTAATTGCGGCATTATTGTCACTCATCAATTTGACTCCTCCCTTCTCCAGGTACTTTATTGCCGTAAGATTGCGGCGGGTAACAGTGATATTCTTTGCTTGCATAAAACCGGAGCCAATTAGTCCTGAAGCGATAGCACATCCGAGATTGCCACCGCCAATAATGGTAATTTTCATAAAAAATAAAATTGAAAAATAAGTGGATTGCAGACGCGGAAAATCCGCAGGTTGAAATCAAAAATTACATTCACTGACAGGTGGCCATCCGCAAGCGCCTGTCAGCAACCGGGAACCGGTCGCATGGTCAGGAAACAATTATGGTAGTGAATGTGATTCATCTCTGTGAGTCAAATATAAGCACATGAAGATAATAGAAAAATTATTTTTTTCGGGAGGCCGACCGCACTGCAAAGGTGGTGCATTAAAGATTGGAAGCCTTTATGAATAGCACGATATTACGTTTCCTGCTCAAAAAATGGAGATATCCGTTGACGTATCACTTCCGGCATGGAGGTTTTCGTCATAGTGGTTCGATTCATGAAATACAAACTTACACTGCTGGATGACAATAACTCTTTTGCTTCGTTGAATATTTCTCCATAGAAAATGATCTTGTGATTATGAGGCAACTCTTTCAATGTAGTTACTATGGTTATCAGGTCATCATACCGGGCAGGCCGTAGAAACCGTACATGCATATCCGTAACAGGCATGATCACACCACTGGCTTCAATTTCCTTGTAAGTAATACCCGCCTGCCGAAGTGCCTCTACTCTTCCAATCTCAAAAAATTCAGCATACCTTCCATAATACACGAAGCCCATCTGATCGGTCAGCGCATAATGAACTCTTATTTTTGTTTCCGAAGTGTACATTACATATTATTTACCCATCATACCATCCACACTTGCCTTGCCGGGTCCACAAAGTAACAGCAGGAACGCAGCCGCCATATACATTCCTCCTCTTTCACCTTCTCCAAAAAGGTTCGCATTGGACGCTACAAAAAATACAACACCCATCCCTATCACAACAGGAATCGCTGCCAGTCGTGTAAACATTCCGATGAGTATAAGAAATCCACAAAACAATTCGGCAAATAAGATCAATGCAAGTGACAGTGTACTACCCAAATTCATAAAGTCCATGAATTTGTGCCGCAGATCCGCAAAGTGAACCAACTTCGGATATCCATGGCTGATCAAAATAAGGC
>CAZGNJ010000006.1:104496-117886 GCA_964526985.1 uncultured Ginsengibacter sp.
CGCACTACCAACATTCCAATATTGAAAGCGGCATTAGAATATTTCGTTGAAAAAAAAGATTTCATGGATTTGTGGTTTGTTTTGTTTAACAAAGATTTGCGCAAATTAATATCTTTTTATTTCAGCCATTAAAGTAATATTGAAAAATTAGGTGAAATGGTATTTTTGCCACCATGCACCCATTCATAAAAGGGATTAAAAATTTTTCAAAATCTATTTGATGAACCGATCCATCCTTTCATTATTTCTGACCATCATTACTATCACATCCTTCGGACAAGCCAACTACAAGATCACCGATCCGGAGAAAGATTACAAGCAGGCAAAAGAATATTTCATAAAAGGCGACTATGCATTGGCTTACCCTATGCTAAAGATATTGAGGGACGAGTATCCTGAGAATACTACCAGCAGCCATGCCTATCTGAACCAGGACATTGAATATTTCTACATTGTCTGCGGGCTTCAACTGGGACAGTCAGTTGCGGAGGAAGACGCGAAATCTTTTGTAGAATCATCAACCAATGAACCCCGCCAACAGATAATGAGCTATCACCTGGCTCATTATTACTTCAACAGGCAGGATTTTGCAAGGGCAGCCGTTTATTATGAACGAGCAGGGTATGACAACCTTAGTAATGAAGAAATTGCAGACTCAAAATTTGAATTGGCCTATTCATACTTTATGATGAATGATTATGACAAGGCAAAACCTCTATTCAATGAAATTCATCAAATGCCTTCCAACAAGTATTATTCAGATGCCAACTATTATTATGGGTATATTTCATTCAAAGAAAAAAATTACAACCAGGCATTAGAATCCTTTAAACAAGTAGAACGCAACAGCAAATATTCTGACAGAGTTCCTTATTATATCGCACAGATATATTACTTCCAGGGCAAGAAAGACCAGACGCTGCAGTACGCAGAGACAGCACTGGCATCTGGTGACTTCGACAATTCCAAAGATGTGAAATTGCTTGCAGGCCAGATATATTTTGAGAAAAAACAATTTGCAAAAGCACTTCCATTGCTGCAGGATTACGTAAAAGGTTCTGAGAAAGTAAGTAAGGAGGTGATGTACGAATTAGCTTATTGCTATTATGATGCCAACAGGGTAAATGAAGCAATTGAATCATTTAAACAATTGAGCAATGAAAAAGATTCGCTGGGGCAAAATTCTATGTACTTACTGGGCGACCTCTACCTTCGTACCAATCAGAAGGTGAATGCAAGAAATGCTTTTCAATATAGTGCAGACAACAACAGCAACCGCTTTCAGCAGGAAGTAAGCCGCTTCAACTATGCAAAACTATCTTACGAATTAGGATACAATGATATTGCTCTTAGCTCCATCAATCAGTTCCTAAGTATGTATCCAACGTCAGCATACGCCAACGAGGCCAAAGAAATTCTGATCAACCTCCTGGCTAACAGTAATAACTATACGGAGGCGTTGAGACTCTACGAATCTTTTGACAAACCAACACCTACCATGCAAAGGGTCTATTCGCGTATTCTCTTTGGCAAGGCAACAGAATACATCAATAACAGGCAATACACCGAAGCCAATGACTTTCTGGATAAGATCATTAAAGATCCTTATGCGGGAAAGATGCTTCCCTTTGCCTACTTCTGGAAAGGCGAGATCGCCTATCGTCAAACAAGGTATGGGAATGCCATTGATTACCTGAACAAATACCTGCAACAAGGCGGTGTACAAGGTGAGGCCAATCCGGATAACGCGCGCTATTCACTTGGATACTGCTACCTGCACATCGATGATTTTTCGAAAGCATACCAAAATTTTAAAGAAGTTGCTGCTTCTTCCGCTTCAGCGACGCCCACACAACAGGACGCCTACACCCGCAGCGCAGATGCATTGTACATGCAAAAAAATTATACCGCGGCAAAAAACATGTACCAGACTATAGTGAACAATTCTCTGCCGCAAAGTGACTATGCTTATTTCCAGATTGCCATGATTGATGGCATCAACAACCAGGCAGGGAAAATAAAATCTCTGGACCAACTGGTAAAACGATACCCACAAAGTGATCTCGTACCGGAGTCGTATTTGCAAATAGCCAATGCTTACATGACCGAGGAAAAGTTCAGGGACGCCATTCCTTACCTGAAAAAGATACTCGATATCCCTACTGCTAAAGGCTTCTACCCTAACGCTTACCTGAAATTGGGGTTGGCCAATTATAATCTCAACAATAATCCGGAAGCGCTATCATGGTATCAAAAACTCGTGAGCCAATACCCGCAGTCGCAGGAATCTGATGAGGCGTTGACCAACATGAGAAATATCTACATAGAGATGGGTAAGCCAAATGAATATATCGACTTTGCAAAAAAATCAGGCAAGGTACTCAGTGTATCGGAAGCAGATTCACTCACGTATGTTTCTGCGGAGCGCCGATATATGGATAATGATTGTGCGGGAGCCATTACATCATTCACCAATTACCTGAGCAAATTTCCACAAGGTGCCTATTCATTAAATGCATTGTATTACCGCAGCGAATGTTATGTAAAAAACAATGACTGGCAAAATGCAGTGGCAGGATATTCGAAAGTGGTGCAACAAAAAAACAGCCCTTTTGTGGAACAATCAGCTTTGGCTGCTGCGCGCATTTATTACTTCAACCTGACGAATTATGATAGTGCAAAAGTTTATTTTCAAAGCCTGCAATCGATGGCTACCACGCAGGAAAACCAACTGGAAGCGTTGCGCGGGCTTACCAGGTGCTACTATCAAACCAAAGACTATGCAAAAGCCAATTCCGTAGCAACCGAATTGCTTGCTAAGAAAGGCATCAGCACTGATGACCGGGCAATCGCCAACCTGGTGCTTGGAAAATCATTACAGGCATCCAATAATTATGACCAGGCTATTGACGCATTCAAGAAAGTATCTGCCATCAACAAATCAGCCTGGGGCTCAGAGGCCAGGTATGAAACTGCACGCAGCTATTACATGCTGAACAACCTGTCTGCAGCTGAAAAAGCAGCGATGGATGTCATCAAAGTGGCAGGTTCTGATTATTGGGTAACGAGTGCTTATATACTCCTGGGAGATGTTTACCTGAAGCAAAAGGACTATTTCAACGCAAAGGCAACATACAAGAGTGTTGCAGATAATGCCACCATTACAGAATTGAAAAATGAAGCATCTGAAAAATACCAGAAGGCCATGGAGGAAGAACAATCTACTATTAAAGTAAAACAGGAGGGTAATTAATAATAAATGAAACGCTATCACAATATGCTTATCAAAAAAATCAGTTTATTTTTCTTTGCTCTTTTCGTGTATGCAACCCTGTCAGCACAGGATACCACGCATCGTCAAACGATAGAGATCACTTCCTCATACAAGCCACACTTACGTAATGCTGTTAAGATAGATTTCACAGCCACACCACCTAATGCCGATACTTCGCGGCCACGGCTTGCCTATAGCATTCCTGCACAAAATCTATTCTTCAGCTACCAGCCGGTAATCCTGAAACCATTGCCACTGACCATAGATACTACTGTATTGCTTGGTACTCGCAATTATGTGAAGGCAGGTTTTGGAAACTTCAGCACCCCTTACCTCGAAGGTGCATTGGGATTTGGAGATGCCAATAAAGGCATGGTGAAGGTGTATGGAGATTACATTTCCAGCAGGGGAAAAATAAAGAACCAGAACTTCAGTGAAATACATGCGCGTGCAGATGGTAGTCTTTTCACAGGCAAAAATGAATTGTACGGATCGTTTGGACTTGAAAACAGAGAATACTACCAGTATGGCTACGATCATTCATTATTCGACTATCCAAAAGCAGATATCAGGCGTAGCTACCGCGATATGAGTTTAACCGCAGGTTTTAGAAACAGGGATGTAAATGAAATTGGAATCAATTACGATCCGCACATTGCATTGCATGCTTTCACAAGAGAAAATGTAGTGGACGAGAGTACCCTGATCGTGAACCTTCCAGCCGAAAAAACTGTGGGAGACCATATCAAGGTCAAAGTTGCATTGCTTGCAAACATCAATGGCTACAAAGTAAACAGCGCTTCGCTCAAAGTGGACAATTCCCTGTTGCAGGTAGCTCCTGCTCTTGAATACAATAGTGAATTCTTTAATATTCATGCAGGAATTACACCTTCATGGAATAATGGCGAGTCAGCAGTATTGCCCAACCTATACGGTGAAGTAAAACTTCAACAAAACATTTTCACCATCCAGGGTGGCTGGATCGGACGGTTCATTGCTAACAGTTACAGAACACTCAGCCAGGAAAATCCATACATGGCTGATCCTGTTTTTCTGAACAACACCAAGGAAATGCAATACTTTGGAGGCATCAAAGCCAGCCTTGGAGGACATTTTAATTTTAATGCGAAGGCAGCTTTTATCCAATATACTAACATGCCATTATTCGCAAACGATCCCACCAATGCAAAGCAATTCCTGGTATTGAATGAAAGGAGGCTTAATAATTTTCAGTTACATGGAGACTTGAATTACATCAACCAGGATAAATTTTCTGTGACGGGAGGACTTGATTTGAATACTTATGGAGGGCTGAAAGATAATAGCTATGCATGGGGATTATACCCTTTGAAAATAAATGGCTCGTTGCGCTGGAATGCATTCAAACAACTCATTGTAAAGGGCGACCTCATTGCATTTTCCGGAGCTAAGGCCATGACACCCGGTGGTACCAAGAATATGAAAGGAGGTACAGACCTCAGTATCGGCGCAGAATTCAAGATCAACAAAATGTTCAGCGCATGGGTGGACTTTGATAATATCATGAACAGCAAGTACCAATGGTGGAATAACTATGAAGTATATGGCGTGCAGGTAATGGGAGGAGTAATCGTACGTTTCTGATTTTTTGCAGTACTTCAATATTCATAGATTTGCCACTTATGAACGATATCATCGCTTCTTTTTTGGTTCAGAATGGAGAATGCAGGTTGGAAGGCATCGGCAGATTCAGTGTGCAGGTACAAAGCGCCGTATCTGATGTCGCTTCCAAAGTGATCTATCCTCCTGAGACCAATTACCATTTTACCGATGGCAGTGAATATACCTCAGAAGAACTCATAACTTACGCCGCCTTTAAGCTGAACACAGATACATCCACAGCAGCTAACCACATCAGGAACTGGACTAATGATGTGAATCACCGGCTTGAAAATGGCGAAACGATTTTCATACCTGCGATTGGTAAGATAACGAGGAATGATAAAGATGAATTTGTTTTCCAACCTGAAAAATCACCGGTTTATTTACAGCCGGT
Organism: uncultured Ginsengibacter sp.; assembly: GCA_964526985.1. Lineage (GTDB taxonomy): Bacteria > Bacteroidota > Bacteroidia > Chitinophagales > Chitinophagaceae > Ginsengibacter. Next base: position 109,806 of record CAZGNJ010000006.1, read on the forward strand.
ACCCGCTCACCGCGTAGTTCATGAAAGCGACACTCATAAAATTCTGGTAGGCGATGTGGAGTCTGATTCTGAAAAAATGAACCAGTTGCTAAACCCTGATATCACTACAGTGCAGCATTCCTGGTGGAAAGCAGCGCTCATTATTTTCCTGGCAGTTCTTGTACTTTATTTAATTTATGCATTCTCCGGCGGACTCAAAATGACAATACATCCGCAAGATCCACCGGCAACATACTTTACTAAATGATCCATTTATCCGCCTGCCCGATTTGTGAAAGCGAAAAAATTTCATTGCAACTTAATGCCAGGGACAATTCGGTAACAAAGGAAGGTTTCGAAATTTTTCGTTGCGAAAATTGCGGCTTCCTGTTTACCCAGGATATCCCTGAAGAAGAAAATACTGCGAAGTACTATCAATCAGAAACCTATATTTCTCATTCCGATACATCCAAAGGATTTACCAACCGGATATACCATTCTGTAAGAAGATATACCCTTGGACAAAAAAGAAAATTAATAGAAAGAATTTCCGGAAGGAAGCAGGGAATTATATTAGACATCGGAAGTGGAACCGGCAGTTTCCTGCACACGATGAAACAATCGGGCTGGGCTGTTACAGGAATAGAACCCGACCCCATCGCACGCGAAAATTCTCAATCTATCAACGGTATTGCGGCAGTCGCACCTGAGGCTCAGCAATCATTTGCTGCGGAATCCTTTGATGTGATTACGATGTGGCATGTGCTGGAGCATGTACACAAGTTAGATGAGCAGATGAAGCAATTGAAAAGATTGCTGACACCAAACGGGAAGTTATTCATTGCGGTGCCCAATCACACATCTTATGATGCCGTTCATTATAAAGAGTTTTGGGCTGCATGGGATGTACCAAGACACTTGTATCATTTTGCTCCGGCCACGATGAAGGTGCTTGCGGACAAATACGGTTTTGAAATTGTGCAATACAGGCCGATGTGGTTTGATAGTTTTTATGTAAGCATGCTCAGTGAAAAATACAAAACCGGAAAATCGAATCATTTGAAGGCAATTTTTACAGGAGTTGTTTCTAACTGGAAAGCATTGATGAATGTAAAGAAATGCAGCTCTGTAATCTATGTAATGCAGAAGAGAAACTTGATTCCATAAGAATTGGAATGCCTCTTTATTTGACAATATGTTATTATCAATCGCAGGTGGCAGCTACTAAAATAAATCTGTAACCACTGCTGACTGACCTGCTTCATCAACAATACATCCCAGGTACTTTTTACCATTACAGCACCCTACCCATTCTGTAACATTTATGCCTACACTATCTGCTACCGGTAGATTTTTTCAGGCTACGAATTCCGGAATAGAAGGACGCGCAAATAATGAATATAACAGACAAGATTACCAGTACAAACTTTATCGCAGCAAGAAAATAAGTAGCATGGGAAGTAAATGAAGCAACAGCACCATTGAAGGAAAATATCATCAATATGTTTTCCAGCACATCCATTCCACCCGCAACCAGCGCACCTACAGACATCAGACTTGCCACCTTTTTCCATCCCGGAATTGTCCATGAATAATACAAGCAGGTTAAGTAAAAAAATCCTGCATAGAAGAAAATGAAAATAAAATCCAACACCATATTCCATCCAAAGGTTGAGTGTAACCCATCGTGCCAGGCAGCTACAATCAAGGTAGTATCAGATGCATGATAAGCAAACTCCAAAGAAAGGATCCCGTGCGGCGAAACAGGAGTATTCAATGCACTACCCTGTATCCTCAGTAAGATCATAAAGATTACTGAGCCGGCCAGCAACAAATAAATCAACTTTCGATTGGTCATCGCTCCTCTTTTCATGCAAATTATCAAATCGTTCCTAAACCGGATTTTCTCAAGGTTGCCAACCTTACAAACGAGGCGTTACAAAGGTTGATAAACTTTATGAAGCAAAATTTGGGCTGCACCATTCATAAAATCATTGGCAGTGATAGAAATGGTTTGTTGTAACTTCGGAAATCTTGAAAATTGAACTATTGAGTTAGTCATTGCTAAAACAGTCAATCAAAAAAATATGAACCTGAAAATCTTTTCTTCCATCATCGGTTGTGCTATAATGCTGCTGACACTTTCCTGCAGTGGCAACGATCCAAACAATGAAACAGTATTGCCATCAGACAACGATACATTACCACCTGTAGAGACATTAAAGCCCAATACACATTATGAGCCTGCATTCAAAGGACAAACAAGAATTCATGGAATCAAAACCAAAACTCCTTACACCGGAAATGTGCTCACAGAAAAATTGGATCGTCCCTGGGGAATAGCAGTATTACCGGATGGCCGGCTACTGATTACTCAAAAAGCAGGAACAATGGTTATTGTAACTACCGGTGGTATGGTAAGTGCACCCATTACCGGAATACCTGAAGTGAATTCACGCGGGCAAGGCGGATTGCTTGGCTTAACCTTAGACCCTTCTTTCAAAACAAACCGGATGATCTACTGGGTATTTTCAGAAAAAACTCCGGAAGGAAATCTTACAGCAGTAGCCAAGGGCCGGCTGGCGAATAATGAGAAAACAATTGAGAACGCACAGGTGATCTATCGCGCTACTCCCGCACACAACAGCAACCTGCATTACGGAGGCCGCATCTTGTTTGACAAGAATGGCTATCTCTTTGTAAGCACCGGCGAGCGCTCTGATATAGAAACACGACCACAAGCACAGCAACTGAATTCTGCACTAGGAAAAATATTGCGTATAACAAAAGATGGCAAGCCTGCACCCGGCAATCCTTTTGAACATACAGCAGGAGCACGCCCCGAGATTTGGTCTTATGGCCACAGGAACGTACAGGGCCTCATCCTCCAACCCGGAACCGGCGAACTTTGGGAAACAGAATTCGGCCCACTCGGTGGCGATGAACTCAACCTGATCAAGCCGGGCAAAAACTACGGATGGCCCACCATCACTTATGGATTAGAATACAGTGGTAAAACAATAGGTGCGGGTATTACCCAAAAGGCAGGGATGGTGCAGCCGGTGTACTACTGGGATCCTGTGATCTCACCAAGTGGTATAGTATTCTGCAGCAGCAACAATATTCCGGAATGGAATGGAAATCTTTTTGTATGCGGGCTCAGCAGTCATCACATTGCACGACTGAGGATCGTCAATAATAAAGTAACCGGTGAAGAAAGGCTTTTGGAAAGTACAGGCCAGCGGTTCAGAGATATCGTACAGGGAAAGGATGGTAACCTGTATGCAGTAACAGACCAGGGCAGATTGTATAGGCTTGGAAGGAAATGAGGAAACGTTGGATGTTGGAAGGTTGGGACGTTGGAAGGTTGAAGGTTGAAGGTTGAAAGTTGGAACGTTGGGAGGTTGGAAGGTTGAAAGTTGAAGGTTGAAAGTTGAAAGTTGGAACGTTGGGAGGTTGGAACGTTGGGAGGTTGGAGCGTTGAAGGGTTTGAAGGTTGGAGAGTCTGAAGGTTGGATGGTTGGAGGCTGAACGTACCTGGTTGCTGAGCCTGCCGAAGCATGGTTGCTCTCACTTCGGTACTGACGCTCCGGTCAGTATTAAAAACGCTGACGCTTCGGTCTGAGTCAGACAAGCCCAAGCTTCGTCTGACAAACTCAGTGAGCATAGTTTACACTTCGGTACTGACGCTCCGGTCAGTATTAAAAACGCTGACGCTTAGGTCTGAGACAGACAAGCCCAAGCTTCGTCTGACAAGCTCAGTGAGCAGACACCATTTACCATTCTCTACAATCATCAGTAAATTCACACTATGGAAAAGGTTACTTTAAAGCCATTACTTCACCGGGAAAATGATTGTATCGGAATTTATTTTCCAAAGAACAATGCACTGCAATCGCTGGTCCAGCACAAAACCGGTGCTAAATGGAGTCGCACGCATACCTGCTGGTATGTACCAATGAACAAAGAAAACTACGAGAGGTTGTGCAGGGCATTGAAAGGGAAAGTGATGATCGAGAATGAGTCATTGAAGACTTTTCTCAGGTCGAGAAAAGAAAAATCTATTCCGGCAACACCGATTGGCAGTCAGCAACCAAATGCTGAAAAACCAAAAACAGCGCAAAGTCCAAAGGTTACTCCCATAACCTGCGAAGAGAATATCATTGCATTGCAAAAATTCAGGCAAATGCTGGTATTGAAAGGATACAGTTCTTCAACAGCACGCACCTATACCAATGAGTTTATACAGTTTCTGAACGCGATAAAGAATAAACCTGCACCTGAGATGACAGAGCAACGAGTGAAGGATTACCTGGAGTATTGCTACAATACGCTTCACTTGTCGGAGAATACCTTGCACAGCAGGATTAATGCTTTAAAGTTTTATTATGAGCAAATATTGAAGCGTGAAAAGTTTTTTTGGGATATACCAAGGCCCAAAAAACCTTTTCTAATGCCGAATGTCCTCGGTGAAAATGAAATAGCAAGACTGTTTAATGCTGTTGCAAATCTGAAACACAAAGCAATATTGTTTACAGCTTATAGTGCGGGATTGAGGGTTAGTGAAGTAACGGCATTGCAAATAAAACATGTGGACAGCGACAGAATGCAACTATTAATCAAGGACGCAAAAGGCAAAAAAGATCGGTATGTGGCACTTAGCCCAATAGTATTGGATATATTAAGGTCTTATCTCAAAAATTGTAACCCGAAACCAAAGTTGTATGTATTTGAAGGAGCGACGCAGGGACAACCTTATAGTAACAGAAGCGCACAGAAAATATTTCAAATGGCCAGGGAAAAAGCACACATTCAAAAGGACATTAGTTTTCACGGATTACGTCATAGTTTCGCTACACATTTACTTGAAAAAGGGATAGATGTAAAATTTATCCAGGAAATATTAGGTCATTTTGATATTAAAACTACCATGAGATACTTGCATGTAAGAAAGGAACAATTAGTAAATATTGTAAGTCCCCTGGATGATTTAATTAAAAAAGGAGGCATTAGTATTTAATGTAATTGCTGCAATTAGAAAAATGTAATTGCCGCAATTACAATATAAAAAGCGTAATTGGTAAGCGTTGATAATCAATGGAATTAGAATTTGGTGGGTATAAATGAGGTGCGTATATTTGAGCGTTGTGCGTCATGTACCGAAACATCTTACTTCAAAAATGACAATACTTAAACTGACACTTTTTTCAATGTTGTTTGCTTTTTATAGTACGACTTCTTTTGCACAGACAACAAAGTTTAAAAAATACTCAGATACCGTTAACAAATTTTCTTTTGACATTCCAAGTTTTTGGACAATTAAGTTCAGCAGTGAACAGCAAGGCGTTATTTGCGTACCGACGACAAAATCACAAAAGGATATTTACAGAGATTGCTTTGAGGGCATAGTGTTCAGAATGAACTTTGCTAACTACGGCTTGGACACACTTTTGTTTCAACAGTTTGACAAGATTGGAGACAACTATGTAACGAGTGACAGAGTAACCCATGACGTTCCCGTTAAGTTTATCAAAGGAAAAAATTGGAAAGGCATCCGGCACGACAACATCTGCGGCATTACCTGTAAGGACAATGGTTTCCATGCAGGTGCAGGAGAATGCCAATTTTTTTATTTCTGTAAAGGAAACATGACAGTTGAAATTCAGACTAACGGACGAGCACTTGATGAAAAGGTTATTGCAAGACTAATTTCAAGTTTTGAGTTCAACAACTGACAACACGAACGCACAACAAGGGGCTTGCTGCTATCGCTGGCTGAAGGAATAAACATCAGCTTTTGGTTCGCTGTTCATCTGTAGTTCCGGGCTGAAAATTCATTGTTCGGCTTTTGTAGTTATCTTCGGCTTTGGGTTCGCTATTGGGCTGACGTTCCGGCTGAAAGTACATTGAATGCCAGCGCAGCAGCAAGCCCTATCGTAGTGCGACATACAAACCAAAACTATAAACTATGAAAAGTATTTTTCTAACAACAACATTTCTATTTGCAACATTTTTTCTTGGCCATACCCAGACAAAAAATTTTATAGACCAACCCTACATTGAAGTAAGCGGTAACGCTGACACATTGGTAACACCAAACCAGATTTTCATCAAAATACTTATCTCTGAGAGGGACACAAAAAATAAGGAATCATTAGAAGCCTTAGAAAGTGAAATGGTAAATACTCTCAAATCAATCGGAATAGCTACAGAAACTGATTTGACAACAAGCGATATGCTAAGCATGTATAAATATTACTTCCTTAAAAAGAAGGATATTTTAAAATCAAAGGAATACATTTTAAAAGTTTCTGACGCAGCAACAGCAAGTAAAGTATTTATGCAACTTGAAAGTATTGGTTTATCAAATACTTCAATTGACAGAGTTGACCATTCAGATTTAGAAAATATAAGAAACCTGTGCAGGGAGAAAGCAATTATCAACGCAAAAGAAAAAGCTATTGCCTTGACCAAACCTATTGGGCAGACTGTTGGTAATGCTATTCATATAACAGATAATGAAACGGACTTTACAAATCTACTACAAGGAAAGGTTTCCGGAATTGTTGTAAGGGGGTATGGAACTTTGAAGGAGCAAAAAATTGATGATATGCCAAAGATAGAGTTTGAAAAAATAAAAGTTAGCACAAAGGTGAGTGTCAAGTTCATTTTGAAGTAACTGTACGACCGCACTACATTGGGTTTGCTGCTATCGCTGGCTGAAGGAATAAACATCAGCTTTTTGTTCGCTGTTCATCTGTAGTTCCGGGCTGAAAATTCATTGTTCAGCCTTTGTACTTATCTTCGGCTTTGGGTTCGCTATTGGGCTGACGTTCGGGCGAAAAGTACATAGAATGCCAGCGCAGCAGCAAGCCCTACCGTTGCCTGCTATACAATACGACCACTCTACATAATCAAAGCAAGACACAAACCTGAAAATTTGACTTTTTGAAATTGAAAAAATTTCAGTTTTTCTGAAAAAATTTCAGCTACTAACTAAAAAATTTATAGTGGTATTTATTTTGTTCAATCTTCTTCAAAATTTATTATTAACCAAATTAAAAAGGAGGTAATTATGACACTCGTAAAAAGAAATGGTAATTTACAAAGCCACTTCCCAACACTTTTTGATGATTTCCTTAACCGTGACATTTTTAATTGGGGACTATCAAATTTTTCTGACACCAACACCACAATCCCGGCGGTTAACATCAAAGAAACTAACGACAATTATGAAGTAGAAGTGGCAGCACCTGGCATGACAAAAAAAGATTTTAAAGTGGTGCTTGAAGGTAACAATCTTACTATCAGCTCAGAAAAGGAAACAAGAAAAGAGCAAAACGAAGATGTGAGGTACACCTGTCGTGAGTTTAGCTACCAGTCTTTTTCAAGAACCTTCGCGCTTCAAAAAGATGTGATGGATACAGAAAAAATTCAGGCTAAGTATGAGGATGGAGTTTTGCATCTTTTAATTCCTAAAATGGAACATGCAAAACAAAAACAGCCTAAGCTGATTGAGATTAAGTAAGGATTTAGTGTTCGTGTTACAAAAGTTGCTTTTTGTTAAAAGCAACTTTTGTAATTTAACCCTATTACACATGGCATGGAAACAAAATTTTATATAACGATAACATTAAAGACACATAAAGGTCTTGAAAGCTTTGCAAAATTCTTTATAGGAAACAATCGCTATAGGGCTTTGGATATATTCAAGCAATTAAAAGGTTCCCATAATGTTAGCGAAAAAAATATTCTTTATTTTGATTTTATAGAAACCGAAAAAGGATTACCTTTAAATCTTGATTTTATCACTTGTACACTAAATCAATTGGCTGAAAATTGCCGCATCATTACAAAGGAACTATTTATATCAGAAAATTTTGAAAGCTCCTAACCAGCCATTATAGCTTAGGCGACATAACATGCCAAGTGCTTGACAATGTACAGCAGGCAACAAAAGGTTTGCCGCAAGGCTGGCGAACGGAATAACAATCATCAGTTGTACTGCTATCAGCTAATATCAGGCTTGACCGAATCCTATTTGGCCTTTAGTTGTTAACTTCATCATCAGTTTTTCAATCGGCTTCAGTTGCCGGGCGGAC
>CAZGNJ010000007.1:0-14829 GCA_964526985.1 uncultured Ginsengibacter sp.
TTCTTTGAGTACATCTTAGGCATTATGAATTATTTACTAATGCCCGGAGAAGTAGTTAGGGTTGTTTTCCGGATTGTAGGGTAAGTCGCAGTGTGTAAGTGAATACAAAAGTAATACACGCATTTGACATTTGGTAATTTTACGGTCAAAATCTTGGGAAATACCCAATATTTTAGAGTGGAACTGCGACAATTACCATGAATAAAACCACTTTTTACGAAACAAAAGTGCATATAAATAATTGATTATCATTACTAAAATTAAAAATTGTCATTCTTCAGCCTAAGAACCTCTGAAAAATTTAATTGACGATTGTCAAGAATCAATTGTATCGTATATCTACTCTTGCCGAGTACTTCTACCGCCTAAATGGATTCAACCAATGGATTACATCCAAATTCCCATTCCGAATTATTTCCACCTAAAATTAGGATTTAAGAAAAATGCGTTTTAAGTTTGCACACCCTTCGTACCCCAAATTCCTCTCGAAAACCCTTTTCCGAAATCTCCTGCTTGACCGGCTATTATCCTTTGAATTTCCAGAGGTTATGGCATTATTGTAAACTAAATTAATTAAGAATGGAATTTGGAAAATCTGTACTCTTACTGCTTTTGGCAGTCACGGTCTTTTCATGCACGAGTACCCGTAGGATATCTTATTTTAATAATGTAAGAGATCAGACCTTCTACGGTACTAATAAATCAGATGAAGTGCTGATCGCACCAAATGATATCCTGAGTATTAATATCAGTAGCCTCAACGAGAACGCTTCCGCAATTTTTAATCAGGGACAGGGATCAAACACTCCCACCACTACCATTACGGGAGCTCAAAATGAAAGAGGCGGCTACCTGGTCAATCCTGAAGGTTTCATACAATTGCCGGTGTTAGGGAAGATCAAAGCGGCCGGACTTACTAAAGAACAGCTGAAAAATACGATCACAAAATCACTTCTGGATCAAAAATTGCTAAAGGACCCATTAGTTGAAATAAGATATCTCAACTATGAAGTGACGGTATTGGGAGAGGTAGGTAAACCTACCGTGATAACAGTACCAAACGAAAAAATTTCTATGTTGAAAGCCATTGGACTTGCCGGAGATCTTACTATTTATGGAAAAAGAGATAATGTGTTATTGATCAGGGAAGAAGGTGGCAACAGAATGACCCACCATATTGACCTGACATCTCCTGACTTCCTGACTTCGCCTTTCTACTATTTAGAACCAAATGATATCGTATATGTGGAACCCAACAAAGCCCGCGTTTCACAAGCATCCATGTGGCCACAACTCGTGCCAATTTTATTAACGGCACTTTCGGTGGCAGTGATTGTGCTTGACCGGGTACTCCGATGAACTTCCATTTTATCAAAAATTCTTACTATTTATGAAAGCACAACAAAGAGTACCGGCGATAGAGGAAGATAATCTTTCCCAGAGGATACTTGCCAAATATCTCCCCTATTGGCCATTGTTCATTGGAGCTATTCTTATTGGAATCGTGGCAGCATGGTTCTATATGAAAATGTCAACTCCTTTGTACGAAGCAAATGCCACCTTAATCATTAAAGATGAAAAAAAGGGAAATGAGGAATCAAAGTTGATGGAATCTTTGAACCAAATCTCCTCAAAAAAAATAGTGGAAAACGAAATTGAAGTCTTGCAATCCCGCAAACTGATGGCAGATGTCGCTACGAAACTCAATTTGTTTACACCCATTACACAGGAAGGTAGTTTTAGAAATAGATCAGCCTATTTATCTTCGCCGGTGCTGGTAAAGGCAGTTCACCCGGAATCCCTTAATACAAAATTGAACATCCCGATTTCTTTCGATAAGGAATCTAAAAAGGTATTGATTAACCATGTAAACTGGTATCACTTAAATACCCCCGTTAAAACTCCTTACGGCGAATTGGAATTTGTTCAAAATGAAAACTATGATTTCGTACCTGGCAAGAATACCCTTTCACTTTCCATTTACAACCCACAGGATATAGTTCCTATTTTACTTAGAAATTTAAAAGCGGAACCGGCCGGCAAATTATCGTCTATTGTCAATCTTAGTTATCGTGATGAAGTACCTCAACGTGCAAAGGAAATTTTAAATCAACTTATCGACTCTTACCGGCAGGCCGAAATGGACGAAAAGAATTCGTTGGCAAAGAATACCATGGCCTTTGTGGATGAACAGTTGGGTATGGTCACAAAGGACCTTGACTCTATTCAACAACAAGTACAGTTATTCAAATCCAGAAGTAATGCTGTAGATATTAGCACCCAGGGGCAATTGTATCTCCAGAATGTGAGCGAAAACAACCAAAAACTAAGTGATGTCAATACACAAATTTCAGTATTGAACCAGGTAGAAGACTTTGTAAAGAACAAAAATAATAGCGGGGCCATTGTTCCCTCTACGCTTGGAGTAAGTGACCCGATGCTGACTCAGTTACTCGAAAAACTTAACACCCTGGAATTGGAATATGAAAAAGGAAAAGCAACTATAGGAGAAAATAACCCAGAATTATTAAAAATTCAGGACCAGATCGTAAAAATAAAACCCAACATTCTAAAAAATATTAACAGCCAGCAAAAGAGTTTGTATGCAATGAGGAACAATATCGCCTCGACAAACAACTCATACAATTCAATGCTGAAGCAAATGCCACAAAAGGAGAAAGATCTTATTGATATAAGCCGCGAAGAACAGAATAAAAGAGAGCTTTTCCAATTTCTATTGCAAAAGAAAGAAGAAAGTAAGATTGCTTATGCAGCATCTGTGGCCAATAACAAAGTGGTAGATTATGCAGCCGTAGGTAGCAGGCCGGTCACTCCTAAGAAAATTGTCATTTTCCCTGCTGCTGTAGCCTTACTGCTTTTTATGACTATGGGTTTTGTAACGATAAAGGAATCCTTAACCGGTAAAGTGTTGTACCGGCAAGATATTGAATCCCGTACAAGGATACCTGTAATTGGAGAGATCACCTATGACAGATCTAAAAAACCGATCGTTATTGCTTCCGGAAAAAGAAGTTTCATTGCGGAGGAATTTAGAAAGCTGAGGTTATCGCTTCTTTTTCTCGGAATAGATTCAGATCATAAGAAAATTCTTGTTACCTCAAGTATTTCAGGAGAGGGTAAGAGTTTTGTTGCCGCTAACCTTGCAATAAGCTTAACACTTACTGGCAAAAAAGTAGTGCTGTTGGATATGGATCTGAATAATCCAACACAGGAAAAGATATTCAACATCAAAGGAACGGCAGGCATTACAGAGTATTTGGAAAGCAGCAAGGATGCCGAAGAAATCATCCGAAGAATTCCCGAGCATGAAAATCTGTATTTTATTTCGGCGGGAGACTTGCCTGAGAATCCGGCTGAGCTTTTGACAAATAGTAAAGCTGCAGAATTGATCGACTATCTCAATGGAATTTTTGATGTAGTAGTTATCGATACTTCACCAATGGCGCTGGTAACAGATGGATATATGCTCACCAACCTGTGCGATGCTACACTGTATGTAGTGAGACATCAATACACGCCAATGACTTTGATAAAAAGAATTGATGCAAATAATCATATCAATCCTATACACAATCCGGCAATTATTTTTAATGGAGTAAGGCAGCGAGGATTTTTGGCTGCTAATTACGGATACGGATATGGGTATGATTATGTGTATGGATATGGAAAGAAAAATGCTAAGAAGAAAAGCATTTTCGAGAAATTCAAAATCTGAATGTCCTTATAAAAACCCGTCAACTCATCACATTCTGATGTGAGTGAGAGAGGCGAAGCCATGCAATTAAAACTTACACTATGAACAAGAATTGGTACTTACTTTACGTAAAAAAATCTAAGGAAGCAAAAATTACGTCTTCCCTTACATCAAAGTGTATAGAAAACTTTTGTCCACTAAATAGCAGGACGATGTCCAATCACAAGCGACCAAAAGTACTGGGCGAGCCTTTATTTCCTTCCTACATTTTTGTGAAAGCCACAAATGAAGAGATGACCACTATCAGCAATATGCGCCATGTAATCAATCCTGTTTACTGGAAATGTGATCCTATTGTAATACCGGATGAATACATTAATGCAATCAGGCAATTTAATCTTAAATACAACAATATTTCAGTTCAAAAATTTTCAATTTATCCGCATTCCGGCCAGAAAATTATCAGGCTCATTACAGATAATATTGAGGAACTGAAACTTCCTGCGATTGGCTATCAATTGACTGCACCTCTACCCAACCTGGAAGAAGTAGATGTAAGGTTCCTTATGAAAAGAGAAAAGAGTACAATCGGGGAAGGCCTGACCACAAATTAATATACCCGGCCGGAACAATGAACCTTTCACTACTGCTCGGCGTTGTTACCCTACTGGGTTTCGTAATCTATTTTTTTTTCAAAAATGGAAATGCAAGAAGCTATTTGCTTTATGTCGCCTACCTTCTGCCCTTAATGAGTCAGAAGCTGGTTCCATTCGATTTCGGCGGTCTCACTGTATTTGATATTATTTCACTTTCCACGCTCTTCCTGGCTCCCAAAGCCATCTTCAGGCAGCTTGATTTCTTGAATTACTACTTTGTTCTTTTCGTTTTGTTTCTCGCTGTGTTGGTAATCAGTAGTATTGCCTCTGATTTTCCTTCACGGGCGTTATTCAGCCTGCTTACAACAGTAACACCATTTATTTACGCCAGGCTATTGATGCTCGAAATAATTAATGATACCGGGTTCATCAAGGAGCTATTCGGAGGTTTAAAATTTGCAGGATACACAGCTCTGGCTTTTATTCTCATCCAGGTGGCTTTCGGTAACGGGTTTACATTCTATGACACACTAAACCAAAATGTAACCGATAGTGATAGCCAGAGATACCCTGGTTATTTTATGGATTCACAGATCAATGGAATTTTCCTTGCCATGCTATCCTTCGTATGTTTGCTTAATTTCAAAAATATCGGGAAGATCACAAGTACTCAACTAATCCTTTTCACATTTATAATTGCAGGGGTAATACTTGCAGGTAGCCGCTCAGCAATTATCGGATTCGGTGCAGCTTTAGTATTCCTGATCATTTTTCTCAGGGGTGATCTTCGATATTATATTCTCCGCTTTGCAGTATTGGGAGCTACACTTCTATTCTTTGTGTCAGGAACCATCAGTACATTCAAAAGATTTAAACAAATTGACAACTCTTATGATTTCCGGGCAAATATCTGGGAAGGTGCTGTAGATATTTTCCAGGATCACCCGGTACTGGGAATTGGAATGAATAATTACCAGGACTATGTAAAACTACACGCACAAGATCAGTCTCTGATGTTGGATAACAACGAAATCCTTTACCTGGACGCTCCCGAAAACGGATATCTCAAGCTCTTAACGGAATGGGGAATCATTGCTTTTTCAATTTTGATGCTGATCATCATAACTCCGGTATTCAGAATGTTCCTGCATTATTTCCGAGGGTATGACGTACGTATAGCTACATTATTCGTAGCTCCGATTCTCTGTTGTTTCCTATCCTTCATGTCAGTTTATACACTCAGTGATAATCGCGTAGTGCTCGTGCTGACCACAGCGCTTGTTCTGACAATCGTTTCTACTGAAAAACAAATCAACTTTGATGAGTCGCCAGCAACTATTTAATTCCACCATTTCCGTGATCAAATCCAGGCTGGTGAAAAATAGCTTTTGGGGAATAGCAGCAAGTGGCGGACAGACTTTGCTACTCAGCCTATTTTTTGTAATCCTTGCACGTAAGTATGACCCTTCGGTTTTCGCATTGTTTCTCATCGCCAATACCATTTACCAGTTCTTGTCTGCCTTCTCCACACTCGGGCTTAGTCAATGGTTCACAAGAGCAATTGTCAATGTCGAAAACAAAAGTGCTATCATCCACAAGTTTCTCAAGATACAACTGGTATCAGGAATCGTCTTCTATCTTGTGAATATCGCTGCTGCTTACCTCCTTTATGATAACACGCTGCTTCACAATCTCGCCATCATACTCGGCATCAATATTCTCTTTGATAATATTATTTATGGAATTCGCGCATTGAATGTGGCAGAATTTCAACAGAAAAAAACCTTCCTCATCTTATTGGCAGATTCAGTCCTTAAGTTCCTGGCCTCCTGTGTCCTGCTTTTTTATCCTTTATCTATTGTCACGTTGTCGATTATCCTCATTGGGATCAGGCTGGTAACTGTAAACATTTTCCTCGGATTCGGATCTGCCAATCTTATTTCCTTTAAGAAACTAATTCTTTACAAGGTAGGCTGGAATGAAACCAAAAACATCATCGGACGTAATTGGGCATTTGTCATCATCGGTAGCGTATCTATGATCTATTGGCGGATCGGCAACCTGATCATTTCTAAAACGCTACCTTTAAAGGATGTTGCCAATTATGAAATTTCTTATAAAGTATTTTCACTCGCTTTAGTACTTCCCATCATAGTTTCCACTACTGTTTTTCCTTCCCTGGTGGAAATGTACAAGCAGGGAAATATGAATAAAATGAAGTCATACTTTCACAAAGTATTTTTCATTTATCTCGCCTATAGCCTTTTGGTATATACTTTCTTTTACAGCTTTTCAGATTTCCTGATTCCATTTGCCTTTGGTGAAAAGTTTGCTGACAATGCCGTATATACGAAGGAAATGTTTCTTGCAGTACTTGTTTTCCCTACTGCGTTGCTGCAGGCAAACATGCTGGTAGCGTTGCACAAAGAAAAAACGGATATGTGGCTGAATATTATCAGTCTTATCATCAATGTTGTGATTTGTATTGCCGGCTTGTATTTCTATAAATCACTTACTGTAGTCAACCTTGCCATTTTCACTTCGTTCCTGATTTTTCACATTTGCCAGGATGTTTACCTCATCAAAAACAAAATATCTATATTGGCAAATGTAATCGGAACATACCTTATCATAGGTCTTACGACTGCTGCTTACATAGTGCTGTCCAATTACATCGAATCTATCTTGCTGTTCGTTTCATTCTGGTTGGTGATAGCAATTGTGGTTTTATGGTTAGTCTTGAAACCAAACGCCAGGATACGTTTGTTCGGAAAACAAAGTACATTCAGCATTATGACAGAAAAAATTTAGCGAAAACTTGAAAACAGTACTTTACTACACCTCTGCCTATTTTTTAGACCCGGCTCTCGAGATCATTAATACTATCAAGGATAAGGTGAATTTGCACGTACTCATTGAGGTAACTTCAAATTCAAAGCAAACCACCATCCTGAATATTGATAAACTTCCAACGAGAAATTACCTTGCAACGCCTGAAGAGGTTTTATCAACAAAAGATTGTGACTCTCTAAAGCCATTCTTTGAAGGAGTTTATTCCGTCCATTTTGTGATCCATTCACATCACTCGGGCCTTTCCTGGAGTACCGTCAAGGCAAACATGGCAGTGAACAGGTTTATTAAAAAAATCAGGCCTGAGATAATTCACTTTGATGGATTTTCACTAAGAACCATCGGGATATTACCAAAGCTTTTCAAACGAGAAAAAACCGTATTGACTATTCATGATGCAAAATTGCATTCGGGAGAAAATACCTGGAAGACCCGTTTACCAAGATTCTTGTTTCTAAAAATTCCGATCCCTAAAGTGTATGCGTTCTATTCTAACTTCACGAAAGAACAATTCATCCAAACTGTATCTGCATCAAAAGGTGAGAAGGTAAAATTGGATATGCCGTTCTATACTTATTATGATACGACATCAAAGGACCTTCCTGTTGAAGATGATTACATCCTATTCTTTGGACGATTATCAAAATACAAAGGGATACCTTTTTTGCTGGATGCAATGCCTGAAGTATGGAAAGAATTTCCGGAAAGCAAATTGGTTATAGCGGGAGCAGGCACACTGCCGGAGGTAAATGACCATCCTGTATTACTCAACAACAAGGATAAAATTACATTTATCAACAGGCACATTCCAAATGAAGAATTGGCCGGTCTTATCCGCAAATCAAAATTCATTGTTTGCCCCTATACAGATGCAAGCCAAAGCGGAGTGGTCATGACGGCTTTTGGACTGAGCAAACCGGTCGTTACCACTAATGTTGGCGCTTTCAGCGAATTCATTATTCCGGGATACAATGGATTTATAGCCGGTAAAGTGGAAGCATTGTCAATAGCGGAAGCAATGAAAGACTTACTTCGAAACAAGAAATATCTTGAATTTTCTGAAAACCTGAAACATTCAAGAAACCAGGTTCAACAAACTAATGCCGCACTACTAACAGAAACCTACAATTAAACTCCATTGAATCCTAAAAAAATATTATTATCTGCCTATGCTTGTTCTCCCATCCGTGGTTCGGAACCCGGCAATGGGTGGAGTTGGGCAGCAGGACTTGCTGCCAAAGGTTTTGAAGTATGGTGTTTTACTAATGTAGAAGATGAAAAAGAAATCCTGGAGGCAAGTAAAAAATCAGGTATGCCGAATCTCCATTTTGTTTTTGTAAGAATGTCATTCATCGACAAACACTTCTTAGACACAGGATCAAAAAAGATTTACCTGCACTACGCATTGTGGCGGCGCAAAGCCGCTCGCATTGCAAAGAAGATGCATGCTGAAATCCACTTCGACATCGCTCACCATGTTACGTTCGGCAGTTTGCAGCAGGGTAATTTCTTGTGGAAACTCAAAGACATAAAAATTATTTTTGGGCCTGTTGGCGGAGGCCAGAAAGCACTCCCTGTTTTCAAAGATTATTTTGGCAATGCATGGAAAACAGAAAAGATCCGCGATTGGATAACCGGATTTAGTACTTCCTTAGGTACTAACTTCAAGAATAGTATTTTGAAATCTGATTTTGTACTGGTAAGTAATAAAGAAACATTTCAACTGGCGCAGAACGGAAACAAAATTCTTTCAGAAAAAATCAAGTATGTCCTGGATTCAGTGGTACCAAGTGCATTAAATGATCTTCCATATATTCCAAATAAGAATTCAAAGGTCATTAAACTATTGTGGGTTGGCAGGATACTTCCACGGAAAGGACTGAACCTCGTTCTTGAATCCCTTTCACGGCTGCCGGAAGATATGAACTATGAATTTATTGTTGTTGGCGGTGGAGAATGGTTTCATAAGGTGGAAGGCTGGATAGAACAATATGGAATCGACAGGAAAAAAATCAAATTGACCGGTCAAATTCCTTATGAAGATGTAATTGAATATTACAAGAGTGCTGACGTATTCATATTTTGTTCCCTGCGCGATTCTTTTGGTTCCCAGCTTTTGGAAGCCATGGCATACAGTCTTCCTATTATTACTCTGAACATCAATGGCCAGGCTACAGGAGTGCCGGATGAATGCGGCATTAAGGTAACCCCTGAAACAAAAGAGCAAACTGTAGATGATATTAAAGACGCAATAATTAAAATGTATTCAGACCCGGATTTCAGGGAGGCATGTGCTCGTGCTTCCTACTCGTATTCAAAAAACAATAGATGGAGCAACAGGATTGATGAGATAGTGTCAAATTATTATTTATGAAAAACAGAATTCTCTTTGGCATTCCGCCACATGCACATGTATCACTCGCAATGGACGAGGTGAATGCATTGGAAAGATTGGGATGGCAATGCTTCACTACCTCCTACGCCAGGAACAATCAACAAGAAGGAAAGATCAAGAAG
Organism: uncultured Ginsengibacter sp.; assembly: GCA_964526985.1. Classification (GTDB taxonomy): domain Bacteria; phylum Bacteroidota; class Bacteroidia; order Chitinophagales; family Chitinophagaceae; genus Ginsengibacter. Next base: position 9,679 of record CAZGNJ010000007.1, read on the forward strand.
GCAATCGGTACCATAAGAAATGCTTTTGCGCTGAAGTCAAAACTAAAAAATTCCGGTGCAGCATATTTATACCTTAACTCAAGATTCGAACCGGTAGGAAGTATTCGCGACTTTATCACATTGATGGTACTGCATTTTTTTTATACCAAACATCCAAAGGTTATTATTAAGTCGCATGGGTCCGACTGTAGCATACTCAGCAATAATTCCTTTTTCTACAAAAGACTTGTAATTCCTTTCCTTACAAAGAAAGTAGATACCTGGATATTTCTTTCTACTGAAGAAAAAGAGATCATAAAGAGGCTCCATCCGGTAATGGCTGAAAAAGTACATGTTCTTCCTAATATTATTGCAACCGAGAGAATCATGTCATCACCCGATTTCAAAAATAAATACCATTTACCTACAGATAAATTTATCTGTCTGTATGCCGGAAGGCTCATCGATGAAAAAGGCATCTTCGATATCATAGATAGTATCAGTTTTCTGCATCTGCAGGACAAGTTTCATTTCGTATTCGTAGGTAGCGGTCCACATGAAAATGAATTGAAGCAAAGAGCAAATCAATTAGCTGACAAAGCGAGTATTCAGTTTACCGGGTATATACAGGACAGCGAATGCGATCAGTTTTATATGAACGCCGATGTACTGATCTATCCCACATACTACACCGAAGGCTTTTGTATGGCATTGTTCAAATCAGTTGCATGTGGATTACCGGTCATCACTACAAGAGTAAGAGCCGCGAAAGATTATTTGTCTGAACCGCAAAACGTATTGTGGGTTAATGAAAAATCTCCTAAAGAAATAGCTCAGGCCCTGGAAAGATTGTATCTTGACCATTCGATGAAAACCTCCATGATTGAAAATAACAAACAACTTGGCAAAACATTCTCACCCGAGAAGGTAGCCATTCAAATGGATGCCATCTTCAATGGGAATCTCATACCAAAACCAGTACTTACGGCATGATACAAATGATCAAGAAATTACGGGACTGGTACCTGGTCCATGTTAAGTACAGGAATTATAAAATTGGAAAAGGTTTTCATGCAGGAGCAAGAGTTAAGATATGGGGTAAATCAAGAATAGAAATCGGTAAAAACTTCTATATAGGCAGAGACAGCTTCATTGAATCTGATGTGGTAATCGGAGATAACGTTATCTGGGCCAATCGTGTCGCATTAGTTGGCAGGTATGATCACCATTATCAGCAGCCTGGAGTGCCAGTTCGACTCGCATCACAAATCAGGGATAAGGATTATTCATGGAAAGGCCTTGATCAGATCACTATCATTGAAAATGATGTGTGGGTCGGTTACGGATCTACCCTCCTGTCGGGAGTAATCATTCATGAAGGAAGTATTATTGCAGCAGGATCTTTGGTAACCAAGGATGTAGAACCTTACAGTATTTATGCAGGTGTGCCGGCAAAAAGATTAAGGGACAGATTTGATTCCCAGGAAGATTTAGAAAAACACTTAGACATTATTGGCTCCCAATATAAAAAACAATTAAGTACTCAAAATTGAACAGTACAGAATATAACTGAAAATCAATTTTTAGGAATCCCGCCATTTTAGGGCTAACATTGGAAAAAATGCAAAAACAATACGTTCAAGATTTCGGAATCAGTACTGGTACTTATATTGACTTCGTCCGTTCCATTACACAAAAGGCAAAGGAAAGACAATCAACCGTCATTTGTGTTGCTAATGTTCACATGTTTATTGAGGCGCACAAGAACAAATCATTTTTCCGGATACTGAACGAAGCTGACATTGTAACACCGGACGGTAAACCATTGACATGGGCATTGAAATTACTGAATGGTATTCGCCAGGAAAGAGTAGCCGGAATGGATCTATTCCCTTCGCTGCTCAATTCTTCTGATGAAGCAAGTTTGTCAGTTTACTTTTTAGGCGGATCAGAACAGATGTTGAAAACACTGAATGAAAAGGTAAAGAATGATTTCCCATCACTGCACATTGCAGGATATTATAGTCCACCTTTCAGAAAACTATCTGATGAAGAGCAATCGGTCATGATTGAAAAAATAAACGTTACAAAACCACACTTGATTTTTGTAGCATTGGGATGCCCGAAACAGGAGATATGGATGCATGATATGAAGGAGAAACTAAACACCGTATTGATCGGTGTGGGTGGCGCCTTGCCGGTATATGCAGGCATGCAAAAACGTGCACCGGTTTGGATGCAGAACAGTGGACTTGAATGGTTATACCGCCTGTTTCAGGAGCCTAAACGATTGTTCAAACGCTACCTCGTAACCAATTCCATTTTTCTATTCTTAATTGGTAAGGAATTCGTAAAAACGACTATTGGATTCAATAAGCGCTTGAAGCCAAATAAGCATTTGGCAAACGATTCATCCATTTGATTTTTTAAGAAGACAACTGATCCTCATTCAATACATTCTGCAACCGCATAAATCAATTAGAGATCGTAAGCCTCAAATAATTCAATCTTTGAGCAAATCATAGAAGAGATTTTTTCTGAAATCAATTAGTTCAATTCTTCTTTCCTATTTAGTTAATCAATGTTGAAAGCTGTTACACTTGTACATAAGGGGGCAATGGAAATTGCCATTCATTCTATCAGAACGTTCGCACACTATTTTTCCAGCACGCATGAATTGATCATTCATGTTGATCACTCTGTCAATGAAGACGAGCAGAATATTCTATTGCAGGCAGCCAGGGGTATCAAGTCCGGTTTGGTAACATCGAAACAAAGGCGTGAACGATTAGCTCCACTCCTCTCTAAGTTTCCAAAGACTCAGGCCTTCCTGGATGGTACTTCTTTTTATACCAAACTGGAAATTCCTTTGTACGAAGGTGCTTCTTATTTCTTCTTCGATTCGGATGTGATCTGGCTCAGGCATGTGAATGACATGAGGCCCAAGAATGCACTCAACGCATTTTCTACAGAAACTTGGACTTCATACCATGGAATTGCCCGGCCACATTTATGGATCAAAGCAAAGACACCACAGCGTGTCAATTCCGGATTACATTACCTTGGTCAACCTTTTCCCATTCAAAAGTTGGAAGAATTATTGGCCATGAATATGTTTAACAAGCGCATGCTTTATGCGGGAGACCAGGAAATATTCGCTTACTTATACAATGACCTGGAATATTACCACCCTAAAGATTTCAAGAGGAGCAGGAATGGGAGCAAGTATCATCTAAAAAAGGAATCTTGCGCGGCGCTGCACTTTGCAGGCAGCATGTGGAGATCCCAGATAAAAGAAATCAATGCCGTTCCCTATTCACAGGAAAAGGCTCCATTGGATTTACGATTTCTTCCTGCAGTCCCACTTTCAGCTTTTGAACTTTTCAAAATGCATTTGCAGTTGAAAATGGGTGCATCAAAGTTATTAGCTCCACCCTTAAACATTTACCGGAAATTAATGAGAGCTTATCGCTAATAAAACATGATAAATAGTTGTTCAGTTAATAATCACCAAAGAAATCTTCAATCAAATTTGAAGAAAAGAAAATTGATATCAACTGAACGATGGAACAATGAATCACTAATTAGTCTTAATCGATGAACAAACAGTTTGCACGATATCTTAAAGGATTATTATTATTATTGGACCTTTTGGCCTTGAACGTGGTGTTGTACCTGTGCCAAATCTCATTTAACCAAAGTTACACCCAGGAGTTTGTTCGTTCCTATAACCTGTACTTCCTGATTGCAAACGGACTCTGGTTCATGATCTCATTTATCTTAGGATTGTATAATGAAAATGTGATCATGAATTTGTCAATTTACATCAAACGAACCATCCAGGTCTATTTACTTTGGGTGCTCGTCATGATGTTTTACCTTTTCTTCTCGAGAGAATTATTGATTTCAAGGTTATTTATTTTTTATGCTAACATATTTTTCGCTTTAGGACTTATCCTGAACAGGTTTTTATACTCCGGCCTGTATTATTACTACAGGGGCAATTCCACATACATAAAAAGAATATTGATACTTGGGCTCAATGACAGGGCGCTAAAACTTTCAAAGCATATTGAAACTGTCGAGCAAAATACACGCCTGGTTGGTTTTACAGAGGATGAAGAGCGCGTACATGAACTGACAAACTATCCGGTGATTGGCAATGTCTCGGCTACGATTGATATAGCAAAGAGATTGAACGTACATGAAATCTACAGCACCATCACTCCCGAACAAAATAAATCGATCTATTCCATAATGGAGCATGCAGAAAAAGAATGCATACGTTTTAAGGTAGTACCCAATCTGAATTCCTACTTTGCATACGATGCCCATATCGAATTTTATGGAGACATCCCCGTATTATCAAGGAGAAATTCTGCACTGGATGACAATGGTAACATCATAAAAAAAAGATTGCTCGATATTATCGTAAGCGGAATGGTTATCATCTTTGTTTTGTCATGGTTGGTTCCGATTATAGGATTACTTATTGTCATCGAATCAGGTTTCCCAATCTTTTTCCGACAGGCACGATCAGGAATGACCAATAAACCATTCCAGTGTATCAAATTCAGAAGTATGAAAAAGAATAAGGATGCCGATAAAAGACAAGCAGTAGAAAATGATGCACGGGTAACACGAATCGGAAAATTTCTCCGGAGAACCAGCCTGGATGAATTTCCCCAGTTTATCAATGTATTCCTGGGAGATATGAGCCTGGTAGGGCCGCGGCCTCACATGCTGAAACATACTGCCGACTATTCTAAGGTGGTAGATGAATACATGGTACGGCAGTTCATAAAACCCGGTATTACGGGGTGGGCACAAATCCATGGTTGCCGTGGCGAGGTCAAAAATGATAGCGATATCAGGCAGCGGGTTGAAAAAGATATCTGGTACTTAGAAAGCTGGACGCTCTGGCTCGACATACAAATACTCTTCCTTACTATATACACCATTATAAAAGGAGACAAGAACGCCTATTAACCTACCCGCCCTTTTCAGAGATTCATCTCAGGCATTGTATTATGACCTTTACAATGTTATGAATGGATCATTACATCTGTTTCCTCTAATTGTTCGTATTGCTTTATTGCACACTCAGAAGGATTGTGCTTAACAGGCCACAGAGTATTCTATGAATCAATCAAGGTTTGCTCAATGGGTTTA
>CAZGNJ010000007.1:14839-106144 GCA_964526985.1 uncultured Ginsengibacter sp.
AATAAATAAATAAATAAATAAATAAATAAATAAATGAATTAATTCAATTCATCACAGGGTTGTTCAAATATGAACCTACTTCGAATGAAGTCTTTTATCCAAAATGGTTTCTATTTTTTTCAGAATAAAACTTTTTAGACCGAATCACTCAGTTCACAACTTACAGGCAATTTTAAAATCCGAATTTAAATTCATTTCGGGAGAAATGCGTTAGGCAGTCACAATACCCGCCCTTCACTGCCTGCTTCCCGTCATGAGACAAAATTCATGCAATACTTTACAAGATCAACATCTACTTTTTCAGAAAATCTCTTTGTGACTAATGCTTTTTAATTCTATTGACTTTGTCATCTTTTTCATTGGGGTAACTATTACCTATTTTCTGCTTCCTGGTAAATATAGATGGATACTACTGCTGGCAGCAAGTTGCTATTTTTACATGGCCTTTGTACCTGCTTATATTTTAATATTAGTCTTTACTATAATTATAGATTATTTCGCGGGAAAATTAATAGAGAAAAATGAAGGGAAAAAGAGAAAATACTATTTAATCATAAGCCTTATTGCCAACATTGGCGTACTGGCATTCTTTAAATACTATAATTTTTTGAATGCCAATCTCACCGCATTATTGCACGGTGCTGATTTTGAAAATCCAATTCCATATTTGTCGATATTATTACCTATCGGATTATCCTTTCATACTTTCCAGGCAATGAGCTACACCATCGAAGTGTATCGTGGTCATCAAAAAGCTGAAAGGCATTTCGGGATCTACTCTCTGTATGTCATGTTTTATCCTCAATTGGTAGCTGGCCCTATTGAAAGGCCTCAGAATCTTCTGCCTCAGTTTCGTGCACAACATAAGTTTGATTGCACCCGTATAGTTAGCGGATTAAAACTTATGCTTTGGGGATTTTTTAAAAAGTTGGTAATCGCAGACAGGTTGGCACTTTACGTGGATGCGGTATATAACAATCCGGGCTACCACACCGGACTAACCGTTACCATTGCCACCATCTTCTTTGCTTTTCAGATCTATGCCGACTTTTCTGGCTATTCAGACATTGCTATTGGAGCAGCGAGAGTCATGGGTTTTAAATTAATGACAAACTTTAACCGTCCTTACCTTTCAAGAAATGTTTCAGAATTCTGGAAACGTTGGCACATATCATTATCCACATGGTTTAAAGACTATTTATACATCTCTCTCGGAGGCAACAGGGTTTCTATTCCCAGGTGGTATTTCAATTTGCTTTTTGTATTTGTAGTCAGCGGTCTGTGGCATGGAGCCAATTGGACATTCGTAATTTGGGGCGCCTTAAATGGCTTATACTTAATATTTGCGATTATCCTAAAACCTTTCAATGAAAAAATAGGAAAAATGATTGGTTTGGATAAAGTCCCTCAATTAAATACAACATTACAAATTATTTTCACCTTTATCCTGGCATGCCTGGCATGGGTATTTTTCAGAGCTAATCACATATCCGATGCATTCGAAATTATCAAAAAGATATTTTCATTTAGTGGCCCTGTATATATAGGCAATCCATCTATAATGATATTTTCGATCTTCGCCATTCTGTTCCTCATTGTCGCGGAATACATCCAGGAACATTATAAAGAACAAGATATCTTCATGAATAGCCGCTACTTGATGATTCGCTATTTATCTTATACTACTCTTATTATATTGATCCTGCTTCTTGGTGTTTTTGACGGAGGACAATTCATATACTTCCAATTTTAAAATACCAGAATGATGATTCAAAGATTAAAACATACAATCAATAACAACCAATTCCTATTATTCTTTACAAAACTTATATTTCTGGTAGTTGTCGTTTTTGTATTTGATTTTGCCATTGGCAACACACTTAAATATTTTTATTTCAAACAAGAAAGCGGATTACAATACCGCACCACTTATGCTCTGGAAAAAACAAAAGCGGATATGCTGGTCTTAGGCTCCTCAAGGGCCAACCATCATTATTATCCAAAAGTCTTTGAGAAAGGGCTGGATATGTCTTTTTATAATGCGGGGAGAGATGGCAGTTATATTTTCTATCAGTATGCAATGCTGAAGGGAATATTGAAAAGATATACTCCCAAAATTGTAATACTGGATTTTATGAAAAAGGAATTTGCCAGAGAACCAGGCAGCTATGACAGGCTATCCTCTTTATTGCCCTACTATGACAATCACCCTGAGATACGCCCCATAATCCGGTTGAAGAGCAAATTTGAAGAATTTAAATTGTTATCACAGATCTATCCATATAATTCCTCCATGCTGACAATTGCTATTGGCAATACTGTTTACAATAAAAAAAGAGAGCAGGATATAGACGGTTATATCCCTCTTAAGAATGAATGGTCAGCATCATTGAAGTCAGTTAAAGTAATCAATTATGAGTTTGATTCCCTTAAAGTAAAGACCTATCAGTCATTTATCAATGATTGCCGCAATGCCGGAGTAAAACTATATATAGTTTGCTCACCGTCATTTGAGAAAGATGAGAGCCCAGATAAATCAGTAAAGATGGCTAAGGAAATAGCTTTGAAAAACAATGTTGCATTTATTGATTTTTCAAATAATCCGATTTTTTTTAACAACCAGCTTTTCACAGATATCGATCATCTTAATAACACCGGAGCTATCAAATTTTCTGAAATACTGGTGGGTGAAATAAACTCCCTGGACCATGAAAAATCCGGTGACCATCTTTCTATCACACACTCAGGAATGAAATCTCTGAGTCAGTAAACATTAAATATTCCACTGTTAATTATATCCTCCTATCTTTTCACAGAAGATACACTTTAATTGGTTGATCGTGTTGAACCTAATCCCACTTACTTTTCAGAGCAAAAAAATACACTCAAATTTTGCTTCTTGAAATTTTGGACATGAATTGACAAGAACTCATATTAACCTACCTTTACGCTGAGATTCATTTCACGCCTTAATCCCCCAGCCCATGCAAAGAATGAGTCATTACATCAGCAGAATTTCTCTTCTATTCCTTATCTGTTGCACACTTCAGGATTGTTATGCGCAACAAGACCCTGAATTTCCAAAGGGTTTCATCATGTATGCAAAATTGCATAGCGGTATGATTACTGACTTCTCTTCATACCCTGATCTTTTTGTTGGCGGCATCCAACTACATCCACAATACACAGTAGCCCCTCATCTCCTGCGAGCCGGGATCATTGCCGGAAGTTTTTATTCAGGAAAGAAAATACAAGGAGAATTTGGGCCAACAGTTTCTTTCAAAATAAAAACTCTAAAAGCAAGCCTGAGAGGTGCAGAGGTCGGCTCTATCGGAAACATCAACCTTCAACTTAATCATCTCTGGGGTACAGGCAAACAAAGACTGCTTGGAGGCGCGATCATTTTTGATGCGGGTAACCTGATCACAATCGGTCTTTCGGCAAACAGAGATTATAAACTCAAGACCTGGTGGTTTCAAAGTGAATTCGGAATCCGAATTTCTAAAAAACACAAAAATCCTGATATCTAAATCCTGACAAAATGAAAAGAGCTTTAGTCATCAGTGGTGGTGGTTCCAAAGGCGCCTTTGCAGTAGGCGTACTGAAAGAAATGAAAAAGATTTTTCCTAAACTGGGTTTTGATATTTACGTAGGTACCAGCGCTGGCTCACTGGTTACTTCACTGGCATCTCTCGGGATGCTGGATACTCTCGAAAATTTTTATACCAACATTAAAAACAGCGATATCTTCATAGAAGGCAACATTGTTGATAAGGTGAATGACACATCGATCTTTGATGTAGCACCGCTTTGGAAACTCATTCAGAAAGTTTATAAAGATGAATATTATGATCAGTTGAATAGCTCCGGAAAGAAAATTTGTTTTACTACGGTATGCCTGCAGACAGAGCAATTGAATGTATTTACCAATGACGCTTCCATTATCAACACGAACGATTATGTAGTGCAGCAAACTATCAACGTCAATCATTTCCGGAGAGCATTGCTGGCATCCTGCTGTGAACCGGTTTTCATGCAACCGATTCATGTGGGCAAAGGAGTACCCGGCGCCACAAATCCAGACTATCAATATGTAGATGGCGGAGTGCTGGAATATGCAGGTATTCAAATGGCAATAAATGCCGGGGCAGAAGAAATTTTTGTAATACTCCTTTCAGCAGATGTCCATACTGCCGGCACTTCACAATTTGGCGACCTGATGAGTATCCTGGGAGAAACCATAGACATCCTTACATCAGACGTGGGTAAGAATGATATTGTACTGACAGATCAATTCAATGATGCGTTGAACTACATCGCCGGTGTCAAGAAAAAAATGATCAGTGATGGGATATCTCCTGTTAAAGTGGATGATTATTTCACTTTAACTGAACCCAATAAATTCCAGAATAAGAAGCCGGTAAAAATATTCAAGATTCGCCCTGATAGCCCACTTGGTGGTGGGCCTGGTGGATTGACATTTGATCCTCCGGAAATGCGTAAAATGTTTTCAACAGGTCTCAGCGTTTTTGATGCATTTGCTACAAACTTAGACCCCGGCGACATTACATGGACATGATCTTGCCCCATCTCTTCCTAACAGTTTATTACGTTATCAGTCAAACAACTCACCCTGCACTCCGGGTGTTGAATCCACCCATTCCATTTGATCGCTCTTGGAAAAATCCGTGAGTTTATTTCCAATTGCCTTCCATCCCATCACATCTACGATCTTGTATAATTTGATCTTTGCTTTTCGTATCTGAGTGCCTCTTCCTGTCTGCATAGCCAACACAGGCTCTTCATTGGTAGTAACCTCCATTAATTTATTGTTGTCACCTTCTTTGATGAAAAGAAATTTTGTGTTGAGTGTATTCGTTTCTATTTTGAATCGCTTCACATTATATTGCAACTTATCTCCATCGAGATAAACAGCTGTGATTACTTTTTCAGCATCAAACCTTTCTATGAGTTTTACCTGGTCAGCCTCAAAACGTTGTGTCAGTTCCTGCCCGGTTATTTCATAATAACCATCGTTGTATATTACCAATAATTTATCATCGCCCTCGAAATCTCCCAGTGCAATTCCATTGCCATCTTCATTCAGCCTTCCATAAGTGGTATCAAACCAAAGTTTCCGGTTTTCCAAAGTACTCTTTCCCTTCTCCGCTAATTTTACCGACCGTATCGGGTATTTCGTAACGATATTGCCGATACTGCTGCGGCTTCTGATCTCGAGTGTTTCAAAATAAAATTCAAATTCTTTCTTGTGCGCTTTCGAAACCGGAGATAAGACAACTTTTACAACTTCTGCTTCCCCATTCGGATTAACACTGAAGTACTGTACTTTGCTGCTATCACTACCTTTGGTAAGATCATATTCTTTATCTCTCGTTACTCCTGTTACATTAAATCGTTTTGCAAATGACACACCTTTTTTCCCATCCGTATAAATCATGTTGTAGGTGATGCGTTCATCATTTTTGTTGAACACGGCAGCATGCAAAATATCCTTTCCTATAAATACTTTATCGGCTACTTTCACCACTTTCATTTTTCCCTCACGGGTAAAAACTATGATATCATCCAGGTCACTACACTCTGTTACCAACTCATCTTTTCTTAGTGAAGTACCAATGAAACCTTCGGAGCGGTTCATGTACAGTTTCGTATTGGCAATAGCCACCTGCTTTGCCTGGATAGTATCGAAGAGCCTGATCTCTGTTTTCCTCTCCCTACCCTGTCCGTACTTTTTCAACAGTTCTTCGAAATAAGCAATGGCAAACTCTGTCAGATGTTTCAGATCATGTTTTACCTGTGCTATGTCTTTTTCCAGCCCTTTGATTTGTTCATTCAGTTGCTCAATATCCAGGCGGTAAATTCTACGTACAGGCTTTTCCGTTAGCTTCAATAAATCTTCTCTTGTGATCTCCTGCTTCAATTGCTTCTTGAAAGGATCAAATGCCTTGTCAATTGCAGTAAGCACTTTGTCCCAGGTCTCATGCTTCTTTTCTAATTCTTTGTATATTTTTTCTTCGAAGAATATCTTTTCAAGAGAAGTGTAATGCCATTTCTGATTCAGTTCGGCCAATCTAATCTCTAACTCACGTCTTAATAATTCCCTCGTATTATCTGCCGATATCTTCAGCAGTTCCGTTACACCGGGAAATTGTGGCTTTTGATCTGAGATCACACAGGCATTTGGAGAAATGGATATTTCGCAATCCGTAAATGCATAGAGTGCGTCAATGGTAATATCCGGTGAAATACCAGGAGCCAGATCAACCCTGATCTCTACCTCAGCCGCAGTATTATCCGTTACTTTCTTAATTTTTATTTTTCCGTTATCATTGGCTTTTACAATGCTCTCAATCAATTGCGAGGTAGTAACACCATACGGCACATCTTTAATTAAAAGTGTTTTCTTATCTGCCTCTTCAATCCTGCACCGCACGCGTACTTTGCCACCGCGCAATCCATCATTATAATTAGTAACATCGATTAGGCCCCCGGTTCCAAAATCAGGATACAGTTCAAACTTTTTCCCTTTATAATATTTGATCGTTGCCTCTATAAGCTCACAAAAATTATGAGGTAATATTTTTGTAGCCAATCCTACAGCGATTCCCTCAGCGCCCTGTGCGAGTAGCAAAGGAAATTTCATAGATAGTGTTACCGGTTCATTCTTCCTTCCATCGTAGCTCAGTTGCCATTGTGTTGTCTTGTCATTGAAAGCCACTTCCAGCGCAAACTTGCTGAGCCTCGCTTCAATGTATCTTGGTGCTGCTGCATCATCACCGGTGCGCACATCGCCCCAGTTTCCCTGGGTTTCTATCAACAGGTTTTTCTGTCCCAGGTTTACGATTGCATCTCCTATACTCGCATCGCCATGCGGATGGTATTGCATACTCTGCCCGATGATATTGGCTACTTTATTAAAACGGCCATCATCCATTTCCTTCATGGCATGCAATATCCTGCGCTGAACAGGTTTCAAACCATCTTCAATAGCAGGCACCGCCCGCTCTAAGATCACATAGCTCGCATAATCCAGAAACCAGGTTTTGTATTGTCCTGAAATTCCCTTTTCGGATACGACAAACGCTTCTTTCTTCTTCGATTTTGACATGGGGCGCAATTTAACCCAGATTTTGCAGTTGGCTGCAAAATCTGCCCAAAGGACCGACGAAACGAAGTTTGTCGGGGTTAACCCTGACAAAAATTGGCAAAAAAGCCAATTTTTCGTCACTGCTTCGCAGAAATTTTGCTACTGCAAAATTTGGGTTTAATAAGGTGGAATTATGTCTCCAATTTTAATTACGCACCATGTATTCCATTGGTTAGCCCGTCAAATAAAATACCTTTGTCCTATGCGCAGATTTGAAGACACATACCGCCATAGAGGATTAAGAAAAAAACTAATTGATGGCATCCGTGAGAAAGGGATTTCAGACGAAAATGTATTGGAAGCCATGATGAGAATTCCAAGACATTACTTCCTGGACAAGGCCCTTGAAGATATCGCCTACCAGGATCGTGCCTTTCCTATCAGTGAAGGACAAACGATTTCGCAACCATACACGGTAGCTTACCAGACACAACTACTGGATGTAAAAAAATTTGATAAAATACTGGAGATCGGTACAGGAAGCGGGTACCAGGCAATGGTACTGGCAGAAATGGGCGCTCATGTTTTTACTATTGAACGACAAAAAAAACTGTTTGACCAAAGCAAAGGCTTTATACTTCGAAACAGCTATCCTTCCATCAAATATTTTTATGGCGATGGATTTGAAGGCTTACCCACGTATGCTCCGTTTGACAAGATTCTAATCACAGCAGCAGCGCCATTCATCCCTCCCAGGTTGATAGAACAACTCAAGCCAAACGGCATTATGGTATTGCCGGTGGATGAAGAAGACAGCCAGAGAATGCTAAGACTTGTAAAAGAAAGTGATGGTAGCTACACGGAAGAAAAATTTGCCAATTTTTCATTTGTCCCAATGCTCAAAGGAAGACAACTTTAAGCATTAAAGAAAGGAATCACTTATATTGTGTGGAAAATCATTTCCCATCAATGAAAAAATTCCTTCTGATTTCGATCGCCTCTGTTTTCATCTTTTCGTGTAACCAAGAGGTTAAGATCAACGCTTTTAAGTACAGTTCAAAAAAAGATATCAATGTAAAAAATGGCGCTGTGGTCAGTGCACATCCACTGGCCAGTGAAGTAGGTGTGAAAATTTTGAGAGAAGGTGGCAATGCTGTGGATGCTGCCATCGCAACGCAATTGGCATTGGCAGTTGTATTTCCTGCTGCAGGGAATATTGGAGGAGGAGGATTCACAGTTATTCATCTCAAGGACGGGAAGAATATTACCATTGATTACCGTGAAAAGGCTCCGGGAAAGGCTTTCAGGGATATGTACTTAGATAGTGCCGGCAATCCGCTATTGAATCTTTCACAAAACGGGCATCTTGCTTCAGGGGTACCCGGTACCATAGCAGGGCTTTTTGAATGTGCAAAATATGCAAAGCTGCCTTTCAAGAAATTGATACAGCCGGCTATCGACCTCGCAGAAAAAGGATATGCCATCACAGAGGACGAAGCCTCATCACTGAATCATTACCAGGATGATTTCAAAAAATACAATTCTGTAATGCCGGTCTTTGTAAAAGATGCTAAATGGAAGACCGGTGATACATTGATTCAAAAAGATCTTGCCAATACGCTAAAGAGAATCAGGGACAATGGACAGAAAGGTTTTTACGAAGGAGAAACAGCGAAACTAATCGTAGAAGAAATGAAAAGAGGTGGTGGTATCATTTCCTATGACGATCTGAAAAATTACCAGGCCAAAGAACGCGACCCGATTGTGTTCGATTACAAAGGCGCTACTGTTGTAACCATGCCTTTGCCCAGCAGTGGCGGTATCATCCTCGAGCAAATGCTGAAGATGAGCGAAATGAATGGGCTTTCGAAAATGCAATTTGAAACTGCCGAATCTGTAAACCTGATGACCGAGATCGAAAGAAGATGCTATGCCGATCGTGCAAAATTTTTAGGAGATCCTGATTTTTATAAGGTGCCTGTAAAAACTTTGGTAAGTAACGATTATCTGAAAAAGAGAATGGAAACTTTTGTACCGGGAAAAGCGGGTAACAGTAAAGATATCATAGAGGGAATCATACCTGAAAGTGAAGAGACCACACACTTCAATGTATTGGATAGCGAAGGAAATGCAGTATCTGTAACCACTACTATCAATGGCGGATATGGTAGTCGCACCGTAGTAGGTGGCGCCGGATTTTTTCTCAACAACGAAATGGACGATTTCAGTGTGAAACCCGGCGTTCCTAACATGTTTGGCGCTGTAGGTCAGGAAGCCAATGCCATTCAGCCACAAAAGAGAATGTTGAGCAGTATGACACCAACAATTGTACTAAAAGATAACAAGCCCTGGATACTAGTGGGCACACCGGGTGGCACTACTATCATCACAAGTGTATATCAAACAATCGTTGACATCATGGATTTCAACATGACACCACAGGATGCAGTGAACAAGCCAAAGTTTCATCACCAATGGTTGCCTGATGTAGTGTATCTCGAAAAAGGTTTTGATGAAAATGTGAAGAAGCAATTAGAACAAATGGGCTACAAAATAGAACCCCGGCGTTCGATCGGACGTACAGAGGTCATCATGGTGAATAAAGACGGAACAATGACTGCTGTAGCAGATCATAGGGGAGATGATGCGGCTGTGGGGTATTGAGGACGTTCGGATGTTGTGAGGTTGTGACGTTGTGAGGTTGGGATGTTGGAAGGTTGGGACGTTGGGACGTTGAGACGTTGGAAGGTTAGCGTTTAGTTGGGTTAGAAAGTTCAGTCCGCCGCGGCGGACGATAAACGATCAACGACCAACATTACTTTTCCCCCTCCATTCCTGCAATCTCATCAAAATCATAATTCGCTCTTGCCAATGCACGCCTTGCAGCTTCAATAGCGATGGGTGCGGGATTGAGTGGTAACGTCGCTACTTCAGGAATATCGGCAAGTTGATCCAGCAAACTCTGTGTTTGTCCTTGAGTCAACCCTTCACACACATCATACATTCCACCCGGTTCTTCTTCAGCAATATCATGTAGTTCCAGGACATGTCTTATAGCTCTTATGATTGCACCAGTGGGTGGTGGCACCATCAGTGATGTCAATGCACCATGTTCTAATCTAAAGCGCGGTATGAGTTTAGACATCACCTCCGGATTCACTTTTTTTGCAGCCGGAAAAAGTATTTTCTCTTCCATCCCGATATGGCGAAGCAATCCGACCCTAAACTGCTGATAGTAATCCATGTCAATTCTGTCCGGATGAATAGTTGCTTTGTTCAATAAATCATCGATCCGGTGATGATCGTTAGTAAAAAAATGATATAGTGGTTTATTCATGTTACTCTTTATAAAAAATTAATCGAAGGTTGCTAAAGTATTGCTTTTTTCCGTGACAGGATTGCTCAGGGCTCATTACAATTTAGATGATATTGCATTTATATCGCAACCATCAATCATACGAATGAAAAAAATGTAACAACATCTCCCATTCTGAAAAATGTACATCAACTTGAGTCTATACCAGTTGGATATTAATATTCCCGATTTCACAATTTGAATGAGCCGTAGCTATTTCGCCCCAAATAATTTTTGATTACCTTCCGAAGAATGAGTATCAATGTCGCTATTGGTTTCGTAACAGGACGTAAACACTTTCAGCATGTATTGACCACACATATTAATAACTGGCTGGAACATGGATTGATCCTGGATAAAAACATTCGCCTCCATCTGTTGGTAGCGTACGACCTCACTTATAAAGGAACACTACCCGGCGACTATAAGAACATCAATCCCGAATTGGCTTCAATGATTGATTCCATCCATTTCTATGGAAAACAAACCATTGAAACCGAAAAGCAGCTTCTTATATCAAAAGGAATTCTAACTGAAGAGAAAGCTGATCTTCTATTTGGAGATGGTTACGCTAAAAAACGAAATGCAGTTGTTTATTTCGCCATTAAAAGCGAGATGGATCGTCTTATATTTTTGGACGATGACGAATACCCGCTCGCTGTAATGAAGAATACCTATGGCAACCTGGTATGGATGGGACAAAGTGTAGTAGGCACTCATCTGAAATATAGTAAGAATGCTGCCATTACACATGGTCATCATTGCGGTTATATTTCTCCAATTCCAAAAATTTCATTTGACAACATCCTCACTGAATCAGACTTTAGGATTTTCGTAGAAGCCATCAGCAATGAAATAGTAACCTGGGATGCTGTAAAGGAAAATATTCTGCAGAATAATGGTATAACATATGCAGATCCTTCCATCATTAATGAAGAAAAATTATCAGAAGTACAAGAGTTGTCAGGGATGAAATTTATAAGTGGCGCCAATTTATGTTTTAATTTAAAAAATACCGGATCAGACCTTCCGCCATTTTACAATCCCCCTGGAGCAAGAGGTGAAGATACATTCATGAGTACAGCACTGACAAAATTGAAAGTCTTGAAAGTTCCCGTTTATACATTTCATGACGGGTTTCTGAATTACAGGCAAATTCTTCGAGGAAATCTTCCAATCTCACTTCAGGCTGTGAATGCTGCTTCTCCTATCGTTACAAAAAGATTCATCAACGCCGCCATCGGTTGGATCAGATACAAACCACTGATGTTGTTTATCACCAGGCAGAGTGAGTATGACACCCTTATTGAGCAGGTAAGAAGGAACCTTGAAATTTCCATTCCTAAATTTTGCACCTATTTCAAAACTGAACAATTCAAACAGATACTCACTGAACTATCGCAGTACCGTAAGAATGTGAAAAAGCATTTCACTGCGTTCCAATCCACAAAAATTGCCTGGGCCGAACTCATAAAAAATGCAGGCGCCTGAAGCAACCTGCATATCCCCTACCTTAAAAATATGTTGTACTAAGAACCTGACTTGACCCGGCTCTGTTCCTCAGAAGTTCCGGAATTATCATGCCTTTTCAAATTCTTCAAAGGCTTACCAAATCTGTATTTGAAACTAAGACCAAAGGTCCGGCTCACTCTCTCGTTGTGAATCATGAGGTCTATGTCTTCATATCGTACAGCCCCACGAAAATTCTGAGAATTAAAAATATCTCTCACAAAAAAATTGATGCTTCCCTTTTCCTTCAGGACACTTTTCTGAATTGCAAAGTCAGCCCTCCATTGCGGATCGATTTCTATTTGACCATCTCTGTTCTTTGTTCTGTAAAAGCCACTCAGTTCACTTTTCCAGCCATTACCTAACTTAACTTCTTCACTCATCTTTGCCATGAACATCCAACTATTCACATTCAATTCACCATTGCCCAACGCTCCTTTGAATTCCTGATTCAGCAAAGTCATATCCACATTAGTTTTCATTCCATCTATGATTGAAAAATTGGTTCCGGAAGTAATAGTAAAAGTTCGCTTGTCAGCTATATTCTCTTTGGTCTGATAAGTAATTCTTTTTTCCGTATTCTGCTTCAGTACATCTGACATCGCATTTTTCGTGTGTGCATAACTGACAGAAGAATGAATTAAGTCATTGTAGTCATGAGTAAACTCAAGCCGGTTAGTGAACTCCGGTTGTAACAATACGTTTCCGGCCTGATAGGTGTATTCATCGAGAAAATACAGGAAAGGATTCAAATCCTGGTAGGCAGGGCGCTCAATTCTTCTACCAAAATTCAACCCAAATGAGTTTTTTTCATTGGCTTTAAAGCTTACATATAGAGTAGGGAACAGATTCAGATACTTTTTAGTAAAGGCCGAATCGGGAACTATTTCATTTCCCAATTGATGGCCATGAGCATAGGTATGTTCGGCACGAAGGCCTGCCTGGGTACTCCATTTTTTCCATTGTTTATTCCAACTGATATATGCTGCATTGATATTCTCATTGTATAAAAAATGATTCGTTTTGCTATTGTCTATTTCGAATCCATCACCCACCCTGTTTTCATATACCGCATCATTACCGGTAGTAACATAACTGGATTTCAAACCCGTCTCAATCGTTCCTTTGCCATTGCGCAATGGAAATGTGAAATCTGTTTTTGCAGAATAAATATGAACCTTAGAAGGCAGCTTTGCCCTCAAGAATGCGGATGGTTTTTGTACTGAGCCATCGGGTAAAAAATAATCAGTACCGAATTTCATATTCGATCCCAGGTCATACACTACATAATCCAGGTCAACGGTGAACCTGGTACCGGTAGAGTCCAGTGAATGACGAAGATTCAAATTACCTGAAAAGTTATCTGAAATACTACTGAAATGATTTTGTGAAAGGAGGGAAGAATCAATCTCATCCTGCCCGTTCTTCAACTTTGTCTCATTGTGAAACACCTGGCGTTCCGTGTTGTGAAATCCGGTTAAGACTATACCTGTTATCGTTTTTTCACTTGCATAGATATCCATTCCTACTTTGATGTTATTGTTGTTTGACCTATAATCATTACGACTCACCTGGTCAAAAATTGAAACAACCTCTTTCTCACCCGAATTTCGAAATTTCCTCAGAATATTTTGGCGGCTATGATTATTGAACAGGGAATAGCTGTAGGTTCCAAACAAATTCACTTTCCCCTTCCTGTAGTTCAGATTCAGGCTGTTGTTTGTGCGTGCATCATCAGTAACCATGGCCGATACATTCACACTTCCGTTGAATCCGAACTTTTTTATTTTTTTAGTTCTGATATTGATCACACCTGCATTACCCGCGGCATCATACTTCGAAGATGGATTTGTCATTACTTCCAATTGTTCCAGGGAGGATGCAGGAAGACTACGCAGGTAGTTCGCCAACTCCGATCCTTTCAGGTAAGCAGGCCGGTCATCAATCAGGATCATAACACCATCCTTTCCCTGCAGACTGATATTACCATCTTTATCTACGTTCACACCGGGTGCTTTCTCCAACACTTCGAGAGCAGTGGATCCTGCAGCCGTGAGAGAAGATTCTACATTCACTACCAACTTATCCGCCCGTCTTTCAATCAGTGGTTTCCTCGCTGAGACGACTACTCCCTGCAATACCGTGGCACTCCGGACTAACTGCTGAGACTCTAATCTCAGTTCCTGTCCATCGGATATCTTAATAATCTTTGATTGGAACACTGTATAACCCAAAGCAGAAATAGTCAAATAATAATTGCCATTAGCAACACCAGACATAGTCCAGTAGCCACCCGCATCAGATACCGCCATTTTTGCTACGGAAGAATCCACATTTTTCAATAGTACCGTGGCACCATCGACCGGCATTATGGATTTACTATCAAGAATCCTTGATGATATTTGACTATTCTGCGCTTTGGTTACAACTACAGAAACGAGGGACAGGAACAAGAGTAAGAGAGTTTTCATTATTTACGGGTTTAAAATACATGTCAAACATAAGTACCATGTCTTACATAGTTCAATGTAATATGTTTAAATGGGAATAATACCCTTGCTTTCGGTATTATTTTTTGTTAAACGGTTACCCACCCTCTTTGGTTACATTTGTTTTCTATGAAATGGATGTATTTGATTGTAATGATCGGCTTTGCTACAATTTGCAAGGCTCAAAAGATAGTTTTACTCGACAGCAATGCAAAGGTTTCCCTGCGGGGGCTCAGCGTAGTCAATGATGATGTCGTCTGGGCAAGCGGCAGTAAAGGAACCGTAGCACGAAGTGTTGATGGAGGTAAAACTTTTGAATGGAAGACCGTGAAAGGTTTTGAAAATGTGGACTTCAGGGATATTGAAGCTTTTGATAAAAAAACGGCGGTGATCATGGGTGTTGCGAGTCCCGCATATATCTTACGAACAACAGATGGGGGCGATACCTGGAAAAAGGTGTATGAAAATAAAGATAGCACTATGTTTTTGGATGCCATGGAATTCTGGAATGATATGAGTGGTATTGTAATCGGTGATCCTCAACACGGCCACTTCTTTATCGGACGAACATTTGACGGCGGTAAAACATGGCAAACCATTCCTGAACAAAATATGCCGGTAGCTAATAGTGGAGAGGCCTGCTTTGCAGCAAGCGGAACGAACGTCAGGAAACTGACGAGAGATGAAGCCGTGTTTGTAAGCGGAGGACTTGTTTCCAATTTATTCAAGAGAGATCAAAAAATAAAGTTGCCATTGCTTCAAGGAAGTGCATCTGCAGGAGCCAATTCCATTGCTATCAAAAAGGAAAAGACGATGATCGTAGTTGGTGGTGACTTTACCAGGCCGAATGATACTACGGGAAATTGTGCCATTTCATTTGATGAAGGAATTACCTGGCAGCATTCTACCACCCCTCCTTCAGGATACAGAAGCTGTGTAGAATATCTGAAGAAAGATCAATGGATCACCTGTGGCCTGAATGGTGTTGACATTTCTGATGATAATGGTGTGCACTGGAAGAATATCAGCAAAAAATCATTTCATGTTGTGCGCAAAGCCAAGAAAGGGAAATCAGTTTTTCTGGCAGGAGGAAATGGGAAGATCGGGAAGGTGAGTGATGATTGGTGAGTTGTGAGAAATGAGTTCCGACAAAGCAGAAACAAATTCGTCCCAAACAAGGATTGCTCCCCAAAAACAAAACAGGCCATCATGTCTGACAGCCTGTTTGTTTATCAAAAGAATTCATTGTCCATTACGGAGTCATTACAGAAATATAATTTCCAAATGATCCGGCAGCAACTGTTGGATTATATGAAATAGAAACTTTTTCAGGTGTAACTGTAAATGTTCCGGTACCAACTGTTTTGACAGTAGATACTCCATAGGAACCAATCACATCCCATGTTTGTTGTGGAACAACCGTAGTTCCCTGGGTCAGGTCAGTCCAGTTCATCGTAAATTTAAGAGGCACACTAGACCCCCACAAACCAACTACCTGCATATTCAGGACAGGTCCATTTGCAGATACCAAGCTTATTTCACATTGGTATGGATCTCCATCTGGCGCACCACCATAATAATCCTGGATGTTGTATATCCCACCAAATATATCAGGTGGTGCTACCCAATATTTCTTCATGGTCAACACATAGTTTACCTTGGAAGGATTGGCTGGAACGCCATCACCTCCTGTAATTGTAATAGTCAATTTATCAACCCGGGTAACTGTTTCATAGCCATTGAAAATCCCGGTGATAGCTAGAGAATCCAGCGCTTCACCAGCTTTAATTACAATAGTTGAAGGAGCATTATATTGCTGACCTTTTACTGCTGTTGGAGATGAGTAGGAAATGTTGATAGTTCTGTCTTCATTAGAAACATTAGTAATGCCGATAGGAATCTTAAATGGTTTATTGTCAGGCATGATAATGTAGGTGCCTGTTGTATCACCGGCATTCCAGGTAGCAATCTTGACAAAAGGTGGTGGAGTGATATTCTTCCCCACAACTATATTATTCTTCTTGCAGGATACCATTCCTATCAACAAAAGTCCTGAAAGGATGGTATAGAAAATATTCTTATTCATGATCATTGATTTAATTTGGTTATTGAGGATTCTGATCATCCGGCGTCATGTTTGAATTATTGTCCAGTTCCTTTTGGGGAATTCTCATCAGGAAACGCGGATCTTTTGGAGAAGTTGTGTAAACATTAGGATTAAAGTTTGGTGCCCCATGATTGCCCGGGCCAGTCGGTCTATTCAGTCCCTGTCCAAGCCTCTTAATATCCCACAAGCCAAAACCCTCTCCCCACAACTCAATTCTTCTTTGCAAAAGAATTTCATCTATAAGGTTTTGACCTGAAAGGCCTGTTGCGCTATATGCCGGGTACCTTGTTTTTACAAGAGTTTCCAATGCTGTTATAGCATCCCCGTCTTTACCACCCTGGCGTGCAAGGCCTTCAGCTTTGATCAGGTACATTTCTGCAATTGTCATATACTGGTAATCAGCTTGCCATTTATTGGAAACATCCGGTACTTGAAATTTGTGCTGGTTATAATCAGGATCAGAGTTTGTACCAGTTCCGGGAGTTTTAAATACATCCTTCCTTACATCGCCTGTTGGTATCTGGTCATACAACCATTTTGTAATTTTCTTCTGTCCACCAAGAGCTGCATATCCCCCAGTTGAGATATCAATATGAGAGAAAAAGGAAGCATAGATGGTTGCCTGATCGGCAGTAATTTTCGATCCCCACATACATTCTGAATTCTCAATTGTTGAGAATGCCGGCCTGGATTTATAGGTAGTTGCATTCATCAATGAATATCCCTGCAAGGCCTGGTCAGCAAAAGTAGCAGCTGCAACCCAGTCGTTCTTCATCAATGCGACACGGGCCTGAAATCCTCTTACAACTGAAATATCCATGTTTACCTTGGAATCACGAGGTTTGCCAGCCAATAATGTGGCTGCCTGTGCAAAGTCATTATCAATCTGATTAAATACATCCTGCAGGGTACCTCTTGCTTTTCCTACGAGGGTATCTTGAGTATAGATAGGAACTCCCTTACCGGATTCGCCTCCCTTAAGTGTTTGCTGATAATAATTGGCAAGGTAATAATAGCAATAGCCTCTAAGAGCATAACCCTGTCCTTTCAATGAGGCTTTTTGAGCATCAGTTGCGTCCGATATTCCATCAGCATTGGCAATAATCTTGTTTGCCTGTTTGATCATATCGTAATACCTGACCCAAGCATTATAGCACTGGCTTGCGTCAGTTGCAAGCATCCAGGCTGTTAATTGGTAATCAGCATTGAACCATCCGTAACCCTGAGAGTGGACAACCATATCATTCCCCATAAGATCCGACATCAAGTCTGTAGCCTTTTGTCCGAAATCATCATGGCCCCCGGCTCCTATCGCAAATGCAAATTGCTCTTTATAAATTCCGTTTAACGCAGCTACCACCGAACTGTACTTGCTAAAAATTTCCTGTTCAGTAGCTCCATTACTTGGCTTCGTTTCCAGGTAATCTTTCTTGCACCCCGCTATTATTGCGAAGGAAAAAGCGGCAGTTATTATTAATAATTTTTTCATAATTTCTTATTTTCTTAATTATTTTAATTTGGCATTGATTCCAACACTGATAGTTCTGTAAGGAGTATAACTCCAATCAGATGTACCACTAAATGATCTTTGTGGATCCATACCCTTATGTGCAGAAAACAGCCAGATATTATCAGCGTTTACAAAGAAGTTAAGGCCACTTAAGTACATGCGCTCAGCTATATGTGAAGGCAGCGCATAATTCAAGGAAATATTCTTCACATTCAGGAATGAGCCATCAAATAACCACCTGGTAGAAACTCCATCCTGCCCGGAGACTGCAGTTTGCAATCTTGGAACTGTAGTAACATCTCCTGGCTTTTGCCATCTCTGTAGAATATCTGTTGACCATGCAGTACCAGGAGAACCCCGATGCATCAAACTTGCATAGTTGCCATCATAAAATAATCCTCCGTAAGAATACACCAGCATGAACGAAAGGCTGATTCCTTTGTAAGAAAATGTATTGGATACACCACCATAAACATCTGGTATGGCAGAACCTCTGAAGTAATATGTAGCCTGGTTGATTTGATTGGTCAGTACCCTTTGCCCTGTTTCTTTTCCGTTAGCATCCAAAACATCTTTATAGTATAAGGCATCTCCGGTGGAAGCATCTACTCCAGCATATTCCCTCAACCAGAAATCATAGATACTATGTCCTTCCATGAGTTTTTTGGTACCAGATACGATTCCGTTTTTTCTCTGGTTAGCAGGCAACCTGGTGATTTCATTCTTGAAATGAGTGAGGTTAGCATCTATCTTCCAGTCAAAATTTCTGGATTTCACGATAGTAGCTCCAATCTGAACTTCGATACCTGTATTCTTCATGGTACCTATATTTTGATATACCGAACCATATCCTGTTGAAGGAGGAAGTGGCACATCAAATAAGAGGTTGTCTGACTCCCTGGTAAACCATTCAAAACTACCCTGAATCCTGCGGTTAAAAATAGTAAACTCCAATCCAGCGTTGGTGGTTTTATTTTTTTCCCATAGTAACCCTGGGTTTGGTGGCCTTGATGGTGGCGTATAGGTTCCGTTTCCATTGGCATAATAATATGCACGATAAGAATAAAGCAACCCGATATCCTCATTACCCTGTTCACCATAGCTCGCTTTCAATTTCATCTCATTTATCCATGGAATAGATTTCATGAAATTTTCCTGAGATATACGCCAGCCAAGACCTGCTGAATAGAAGCTACCCCAGCGGGTGTCTGATGCAAACCTTGAAGACCCGTCAGTGCGGTAACTGGCTGAAGCGAGGTATTTATTGTCAAAAGAATAGTTTACACTACCAAAGAAACTTTCTATTCTGTGATTGTCTTCATAAGATGTAGGAGGTGAGAATGCTGTGGTACCATTATCCAATTCTACCTGTCCGGGGAATAGAAAACCTGACATATATCCAGCCAAGTAATGATATTGGTAACGATAGTTCTCATGGCCAACCAAAGCCCTGATATTGTGCGAGCCAATAGTTTTATTCCATGACAGAACCTCGTTGGCTGTTAGCGACAATTGTCTATCGTTGCTGATAGTAGAGCGGCCTCCATCTGCCAATCCCGGAGTAGGTGCAGCATCACCATACTGGTTGTTCTGATAAGAAACACCATTGCTACTATAGAAGTTCAGTCCCAAAGTAGTCTTGAATGAGAAGTCTTTCAGGAAAATAATTTCAGCAAAAGTATTTGCATTTCCATTGAATACCTTGGAAGAACGGTTATCTAAATTAAGTGAGCCTAAGAGATTGGCCCTACCCGCATAAGGACGTGTTCCCATTTGCTCAGGTACTCCCCAATCCAACATTGGTTTACCTGTAGTTGGATCATTAACGATAGCACCGGTTGTCAGATCGTGTTGATATACCGGGTAAATTGGTCCCATCTGCCTTGTGAAGTAGAATGGATTTGTTGTAGCAGTACCGCCTGATGGTACATTTGCATAATTGCCCAAAGAACCATCTATGTTCAATCCGGTCTTTAACCACTTTGTAGCATCCATATTTACATTCAACCTCAGATCATATCTTTTGTAACCAGAGAACTTTACAATACCATCTTCATTAAGGTAGCCGGCAGAGAAGTAATAATTAGCCCGGTCAGAAGCTCCGGATACATTAAAGTTTGCTGCCGTTCTGCTTGCAGTTTTGAACAGAGCATCTTCCCATGATTCATTCCAAAGCAGTTTAGCATTCGGGTTTAGTTTCCCAGTTACCGGATCGACTAATTGATTTCCAGGAACATTGTACGCGTTGTACACGAGACCGCTGGAACCAGTAAGTACATTGGAAGCCAATACTCCGGCAGCAGCAGGAGTATTACCCTGAGAGATATAGTTATTTTTATATGCTTCCCAGAATAATTCATAATAATCTTTAGGGCCTACGCGGTCATACTCAGGAATACCGCGGGTGAGAAAGCCTTGTTGTAATCCAATAGAAGTAACAGGTGCCCCTCTCTGGCCTTTCTTGGTCGTGATCATCACAACTCCATTCGCAGCTCTGGAACCATAAAGTGCAGCAGCAGACGCATCTTTCAGAACGGTAATGGTTTCAATATCTGCTGTATTCAGTGCAGCTATTGAACCATCATAAGGCACTCCATTGAGTACATACAATGGTCCTGTGGCAGCATTCACTGATCCAATACCACGAATGAGCATACCGGCACTTGATCCCGGAGCGCCACCACCATTCGTCATGATAACTCCTGGTACCAAGCCATCCAAAGCTTTGGTAACTGAGGTTACTGGAGCTTTGGAAATGGTCTGTGACGTTACTGTATTTTCAGACCCGGTGAAAGAAGTTTTCTTAATAGTACCATACGGCACATTCACCACTACCTCCTGCAACTGGCCCTGAGCCTGCTTCAGTGTGATATTTATGATGGTCTGGTTACCGATTGTGACTTCCTGGGTCTCTGAACCAATCGAAGAAAAGATGAGCACTTTTGCATTAGGCTTTACTTCAATTTTAAAAAGTCCGAGGTTATTGGTTACTGTACCGTTTTGAGTTCCCTTGACAAGGACTGATACATCGGGTAGTGGTTGACCCAATTCATCAGTCACCGTACCTGTAATAGTCCTGTCCTGGGAGAATGCACTTGCTGCAGATAATAGCAGAATAGTGCACAAGGCAATGATTCTTCTCATGAACAATTTAGATTATGTTTTATAAATAATAGTACCCTACTGCTACAAGACAATAGGCATTCTCAAATAGCTGCAAGGATACAATAAATAATTGAATAAACTATTTAATATGGATGAGAGGGCTGTCTATAAAAAATACGGCTATTACAGATGGTTTCCATTTACTACGATTCCAGTCTCAAATTCAATTTCTCCTTCATCTTCTTTAATGCCGGGTAACTTTCTGCCATTCTCTGAAACTTCTCACGATCATTCAGGTATTCTTCTCTTTTTTCATTCATCTGGTTTTCTTCCACTCTTACTGTATATGTGATCAAACGGTTATTAAAGTGGGTCTGAAGGTGAGAAATGAGGTTGCTTCTTTCACCTTCGATGAATGATTTGAAGAAATCAGAAGATGAAACAATTTCTATGCATTCATTTTCAAGAAGCGAAAGTTTGGCATCCCTGAAACTGGTGATAGCTGAAGGTTGAGACGCTTTTTCTAATTTCCTGATGTAAGATTCCCATGCGTTGTACAGTTCATCAATGGTCAGGTCTATTACAGTATTTTCTTTTTGCTGGGATGCTATCCGGTTACGTATTTCTTCAAGACTGCCATACTTTCCTTTCCTGTTTTCTGAAGTTGCTTTTTTCTGCCTGGGTTCTTCAGGTTTGTGTTGGATAATCAAACGTGCACCTTCATCCGGAGTTTCAGGTACTTCCTGCTTTTCTGTTTTCGCAATGATTGATGAGGTTCTTTCACCGGATTTACTACCATTTGTTTTTACCAATTGCGGCACGAGGGATTTGAAAGCAAGGCTTGAAGTGCCTTCAATCACTTTTTTTTTTACTGTCGCACTTTCAGAAATGCCAATAGCCTGGTTAAGATAACAAAGTTTGATGAGTACCATTTCCACATGCAATCGCTTATTCCTTGCTTGTCGCAGATTGATCTCTGCTTCGTTCACAATATTCAGGGCACTCACAATCCAGGATGCTTCTGTCTTTGCAGCAATGGTTTTGTACTTGCTCTTAAAATCTTCTGCCACCTCCAGCAAATCAGCCACCTTAGCATCCTTGCTTACCAGCAGATTTCTCAAAAACTCTGCAAATCCATTGAGGAATGTATCTCCTTCAAAACCCTTCCTATCGATTTCATCATACGTTAGCAATGCATCGCTGAGCTTTTGCTCCAGCATACTCTCAGTCAATTTGAAATAATAATCTTCATCAAGGATGTTCAAATGCTCCAGCGTATTTGAGTAAGTCACTTCTCCATTGGTAAAACTTACAATCTTATCAAACAAGCTCAGGGAGTCGCGCATACATCCTTCACTCTTTTGTGCTATCAGGTGAAGGGAAGCGTTATCTGCATGAATATTTTCTTTCTGACTGATCTCTTTGAGATGATCTACCGTATCCTGAGTATTGATACGCTTAAAGTCGAATATCTGGCAACGCGAAAGTATGGTAGGTATTATCCGATGTTTCTCGGTGGTGGCCAAAATAAAAATCGCAAATGGAGGCGGCTCTTCCAGTGTTTTCAAAAAAGCATTAAATGCAGCAGCACTAAGCATGTGTACTTCATCCACGATATACACTTTGTATTTACCTGCCTGTGGGGCAAAGCGAACCTGGTCAACAAGGGCGCGAATATCATCTACAGAATTATTACTTGCTGCATCGAGTTCGTGAATATTCAGAGAGGTACCTCTGTCAAACGAAATGCACGACTGGCATTCGTTGCATGCTTCTCCATCTGCTGTCCTGTTCTCACAATTAATGGTTTTACCCAATATACGGGCACAAGTAGTTTTACCTACCCCTCTTGGGCCACAAAATAAAAATGCGTGTGCCAGTTGATTATTCCTGATGGCATTTTTGAGTGTGGTTGTAATATGCTCCTGCCCTACCACAGTAGAAAAATTCTGAGGCCGGTACTTGCGTGCTGAAACTATAAATTTATCCATGGCTGATAGGTGCGAATGTAAGAAAGTAGTTGATGAAATTAATAATTGTGAATTGTTAATGATGAGCAGAGAATTGTGAATGGTGAATGGAGAATGAACAATAGGTAATGGATAATTACAAATTGAATCCTACCGCATGAAAGTGAAATGGAGGAATTAGGACAGCCGTTGCATGCAATGGCTCCCCATACAAACAGACATTGGAATAGGAATGAACCTCTCAACCTCCCCACCACTCTCAACAAATTAAACCCTTCTAAACCATCCTAAACTGTCCTAAACTATTCTAAACTCTCCTAAACTGTCCTCCTCCGCAGGCTAAACCCTAAACTCTTTCCGCCGCGGCGGACTAAACTCTCCCAAATTCACGCCACATAACAAGTCCCTTCCACAGAAACCTCCGCATTCTCAAATACCTCCCGGGCTTCCCTTTCGAATTCATCTAAATCTTCATACATGCTTGAGAAATGCCCCAACAGCAATCGCCCGGCGTTTGCCTTCTTCGCAATCATCGCCGCATCTACCGAGGTGGCATGATATCTTGACCTGGCCTTTTCTGCCTGGTCGCTCAGATAAGTGGATTCATGGTACATCAGGTCAACTCCATGTATATACTTACAAATATCTTCGAAGTAAGCCGTATCTGCACAATAGGCGTAAGTCCTGGATGGGGCCGCTGGAAATGTAAGTTGTTCATTAGGAATTACAGTCTGATCTGTCATCACAAAGTCTTCACCATAGTGCAGGTTCTCATAAAATTCTTTGGGTATTTTAAATTTTCTAACCTGACTAATGTTCAGTTTCCTGGGAAATCTTTTTTCTCTGAAGTGGAACCCAAAACAGGGTATCCGGTGATTGACTTTAAAAGCACTCACTATTATTTTGTCATCTTCACAAATAATACCTGCTTCATTCAAAATATGAAAATGCAGGGAATAAGGAAGATGCGCGTCGGCCATCGACAATTGCATTTTGATGACATCCTCCAGCCCTTCAGGAGCATAAATATGCAGGTCATTCTCTCTCTTGTTTAGCCCATAAGTATTTAATAAGCCGATCAATCCAAAATAGTGATCACCATGCAGGTGAGAAATAAAAATATGATTGATTTTGCTCCTGCGAATCTTATGCTGATCCATTCGCATTTGAGTGCCCTCACCACAATCAACAAGAAAAAATTGCTCGCGGGTCTGTACTACCTGTGCGGTGGGATGACGGCCATAAGCAGGTACGGCACTGTTGTTTCCAAGGATCGTTACGGCTATCAATGCTATCTGTTATAAATATTCTCTTTCTATTTCTTCCATCTGAACTATGTCCCAGGCTTCACTTTCTGTAGGTGTTATGTTAGCATCTTCCAATAAGTCTTCCAATTCCGGATTCTTAAGGATGTCTTTTGAAATATTACAAAACACCATAGAAGTGTTTTTTTCATAATACATCTGCTGGAGCGCCACCATTTCCTCAGCAAATGGCTTTTCAATCGATGTTACATCCTCAAAATTGATAATGACATTCCTGATGTCCTTATTAAGAAAAGGAAGCAGCAATTGCCTGAATTCTTCTGTCATATTAGCAGCCAGAATTGATTCACTAATACTAATGACATGCATTTTCTCTTTGGTATCAATTTTGACTTTGAGCATTTCATCATTCATGATTGTTTACACAGGAGGTTTGTGATCAAAGGTATTGAAAAAGGAAAAAGGCCAGGTATTTAAAATTGATAATTGATGATAATAAGTCGGCAATAGAATGAAAACAACAGGAATTCTTCCAGGGGTTCGCTTTCACGATCTTTCCTATTTTAACCATCCATTATTAACTTTTACACACCCTGTGTATTCTACATTGTATGATTGAATTGATTTATTTCGTTATTATTGTGAAGAGCAATTAAAAAAGATTCAATGGATAATAATTTTTCAACCCAGGTAAAAGAGATCATCTCGTACAGCCGTGAAGAAGCATTACGGTTGGGAAATGATTTCATCGGTACCGAACACCTTGTGCTCGGACTGATTAGAGACGGGGAAAACACAGCGATGAAAATCCTGAAATCGCTCAATGTGGACCTCTACGAACTAAGAAAAGAAATTGAACTGGCAGTCAAGGACAAAACAGGCAAGAATATCAGTAATATCAACTCCCTCCCGCTTACCAAGCAGGCTGAAAAGGTAATCCGCATTACCGTGCTCGAGGCTAAAACACATAAAAGCCCGATGGTAGAGAGTGAACACCTGATGTTGTCTATCCTGAAGAACAAGGAAAACATTGCCACCCAGATATTGAACCAGTTCGATATTGATTATGATAACTTCAAAACAGAATTAGGATACGTGAAAACAGATACCAAAGCAGAATTCCAGGACGAAGAGAATGAAGAGTTTGAGGAAGAGAAAAAATATGCGCAAAAAAGTTCTAAAACCGGAGGTGCACAATCAAAATCCAAGACTCCTGTACTGGATAACTTCGGAAGAGATATAACCCGCCTGGCCGAAATGGGATCTCTGGATCCAATAGTTGGTCGTGAAACAGAAATCGAACGCGTATCTCAGATTCTGAGCCGTCGTAAAAAGAATAACCCAATCCTGATCGGTGAACCGGGTGTCGGTAAAACTGCAATTGTAGAAGGATTGGCGTTGCGGATTGTTCAGAGAAAAGTGAGCCGCGTACTGTTTGACAAAAGAGTGGTTTCGCTTGACCTCGCTGCCCTGGTAGCAGGTACAAAATATCGTGGACAATTTGAAGAAAGGATGAAAGCCATCATGAATGAGTTGGAAAAGAATCGTGACGTGATTCTTTTCATTGATGAAATTCATACCATCGTAGGTGCAGGTGGCGCCAGTGGTTCGCTGGATGCATCCAACATTTTCAAACCTGCATTATCCCGGGGCGAATTGCAATGTATCGGTGCGAGCACATTAGATGAATACCGCATGTACATAGAAAAAGATGGTGCATTGGATCGTCGCTTTCAAAAGGTAATGGTAGAGCAACCATCGGTTGCAGAGACTATTGAAATTCTCAATAACATCAAAAGCAAGTACGAAGATTATCATAATGTAGAATATGATAATGAAGCGATAGAGGCTTGCGTGAAGTTGAGCGATCGCTATATGACAGACCGGTTGCTGCCAGACAAAGCTATTGATGTAATGGATGAAGTAGGTGCTCGTGTCCATCTGAAAAATATTAATGTACCCAAGGAGGTCATTGAATTAGAGAAGAAAATTGATGAGATAAAGCATGAGAAAAACCGGGTGGTAAAAAGCCAGCGCTTCGAAGAAGCAGCTTCTCTCCGCGATACAGAAAAGCGTTTGCAGGAAGAATTGGAAACTGCCAAGAACAATTGGGAAGAAGAAAGCAAACACAAGCGCTATCCTATCAATGAGGAAGCAATTGCTGAAGTGGTGTGCATGATGACCGGTATTCCTGTGAAGAGAATGGTACAGGAAGAAACTGAAAAGCTTCGTCGCATGGCTGACGACCTGAAAGGTGCTGTTGTCGGGCAGGAAGAAGCTATTAAAAAAGTAGTAAAGGCCATTCAAAGAAATCGAGTTGGATTGAAAGATCCGAAGAAACCAATCGGAACATTTATTTTCCTGGGGCCTACCGGTGTTGGTAAGACTGAATTGGCACGTGCTCTTGCACGGTATATGTTCGATAGTGAAGATGCACTCATCCGGATAGACATGAGTGAGTATATGGAAAAATTTACCGTATCCAGGTTGATAGGTGCGCCTCCCGGATATGTGGGATACGAAGAAGGCGGACAATTGACCGAGAAGGTCCGCCGCAAACCATACTCTGTAATCCTGCTGGACGAAATTGAAAAAGCACATCCGGATATTTACAACATTCTGTTGCAAGTATTAGACGATGGACAATTGACTGATGGCCTTGGAAGAAAAGTGGACTTCAAAAATACCATGATCATCATGACCTCCAATATTGGTGCACGTCAATTAAAAGATTTTGGGGATGGAGTAGGATTCACTACAGCTTCCCGGGTAAAGAATGTAGATGAAAATAACAAGGCCGTGATTGAGAAAGCTTTGAAACGTACATTCAGCCCTGAGTTTCTTAACAGGATAGACGACGTGATTATTTTCAACCAACTTACAGAGGACGACATCTTCCAGATCATTGATATCCTGATGAAGGATGTGACCAAACGCCTTCAGAATTTAGGATTGAAACTGGAACTTTCAGAAGAAGCTAAGAAATTCATTGCCGAAAAAGGATATGATTCACAATTTGGCGCAAGGCCATTGCACAGGGCTATTCAGAAATACCTGGAAGACCCTCTGGCAGAGGAAATCCTGAATATGAATGTAAAGAGCGGGAACACGCTGGTCGCCAATCTTGACAAAGAAAATTCAAAACTGATTTTCCAGATCAAGTCCTCTTCAAAGAAAGAGAAGACTTCTGAAGTCTGAGTAAACAATAATCAAAATTTTCAAAAGGCAGTTTCAAATCATGAGACTGCCTTTTTCATTAAAACCATCTTCCACTCCTTTCCATGCTTTGATTATTTTTACCAAAAAATATACACGATGGATATTAAGAAAGTAGCCGTACTCGGAGCCGGCACCATGGGCAATGGCATTGCTCACGTATTTGCACAAAAAGGTTTTAAAGTAAACCTGACAGACATTAGCGAAGCACAATTAGAAAAAGCAATACAAACCATCAGTGGAAATTTAGACAGGCAAATAAAAAAAGGTACGCTCACAGAGACAGACAAAAAAAATACACTTGACAATATCCACACTTCCTCAGACATTTCTAAGAGTGTTTCAGATGTTGACCTTGTGGTAGAGGCAGCTACAGAAAATGAATCGCTAAAACTAAAAATCTTCAAAGACATTGATGCAGCAGCACCTGCTCATGCCATTCTTGCTACAAACACATCCAGTATTTCCATTACAAAAATCGCTGCTGCAACAAAACGAGCGGAGAAAGTAATCGGCATGCACTTCATGAACCCGGTGCCGGTGATGAAGCTGGTTGAGATCATCAATGGATTTCATACTGAAAAAGCAGTAACAGAACAGATCATTGACACAACAAAAAAGTTGGACAAGATTCCATGCGAGGTAAATGACTATCCCGGTTTCATCGCCAACCGTATTTTGATGCCAATGATCAATGAAGCGATTTATGCATTGTATGAAGGGGTAGCGGGTGTCAATGAAATAGATACTGTCATGAAACTCGGAATGGCACATCCGATGGGGCCGCTACAACTGGCAGATTTTATCGGCCTCGATGTTTGCCAATCCATCCTGAATGTAATGTATGAAGGATTTAAGAATCCTAAATATGCACCCTGCCCTCTTTTAAACAATATGGTGCTGGCCGGAAATTTAGGTAAGAAATCAGGTGAAGGTTTCTATGATTATAAGGGTGAATCCAAAGAGTTGATTGTGAGTAAAAATTTCAAATAGGATTCATAGTCTCAAAATCCGTCAAAGTTTTCCGACACCTTGAAGATTTCAACAGGATGAGAAATTCTGAAGGTTAAACCGAACCGGGAACCTTGAGAATTCAGACCTCTCTGAACTTTGTCTGATCATCTCCCGTACTCATTTTTCAGCAACAATATTTTTTTCCGCTTCCCTCATTTTCTTTCTGATCTGTCCGGTGATGATGTGCCAGAACATGACGAAGTCGCTCCCCAGGCTGTAAAGCGGATACACGAATGTGGCTGGTTTATTCTTCTCAAAAAAGAAATGACCCACCCATGCAAATCCATATCCACATAGTGGTATGATGACAAACAGGAACCACTTACCCGTAATGATACCTGCAACCAGGCAGGCTATCACCAGAAACGTTCCGATAAAATGCAGGGATCGGCTTACCGTGTTCATATGCTCTGTCAGGTAGAAAGGATAAAAATCCCAAAAGGTTTTGTATTTCTTTTCCATCCATTAAAATTACAAGGATTTTTTTCACAAAGGTTGGCAACCTGTATGAAAAATTCGAACCTGACCTATCAAACCTCCCGTGCGATTACTCCGGGAATTTGTTGCAGGTTGTTGAGAATTACCTCAGATTGTAAAATCGGAATTTCCACTTTCACATGGCAGAACAATTGCATTTCCTGTTGAATGATGACGGAGTTTCCCGCTCTCAGTATTTTCAAAACTGAATGGAGGTCAGGATAATGGCAATCTATACCGTAAGTTTTCAAAATACTTTTCTGTATGATGGGAGTACATTGCAACACTAACGAAGCAGCAGTTTTGTAAGCATTGGTGAGTCGCGGGATTCCAAGCAGTACACCGCCGAAGTACCGAACTACTACGATAAGAGAATCGGTCAGGTTTTTAGAATCAATTTGTCCGAGTATCGGCCGGCCAGCCGTACCGGATGGTTCACCTGCATCAGAGTTGCGGCTTGTATTTCCATCCAAGCCCAACCGGTAAGCAAAGCAATGATGATTCGCTTTTGGATGAAGCTTTTTCAGATGTGTCATTTTCTCCTTGAAATCTTCCGTACTTTTTATCGGGTAAGCATAAGCCAAAAACCTGCTTTCAAACATCTTGTGCTCTGCAAATCCATCCTGGCCTATTGTGAGATAACTTTCCATAAGCAGCTTATCATGCAAGCAAATATAACATTTACCAAATAACCTCGCGAGGTGCGTATTCCGGGAATACGTACTTAGAAGTATCCGTTCCCAGGTAAGAACAATTCCGGCTCTTGTATCGAATCCGGGAAAATGATAGTGAAATCAAGAATCGTGAATGCATTCTGCCCTTGCCAACCTTTCATTTGATTAATTTTACAACCCGGTATTTCGATTTTACTAAATCGAAAACATTTAATTACAAAAGCAGGATTCTATGAATCGAAATAACAGTATTGATTATGCGAAAGCAATGGACGCAGAAGACAAACTCGCATCATTCAGAAATGAGTTTTATATCCCTATGCTCCATGGAAAGGATGCAATCTATTTTTGCGGAAATTCATTAGGACTCCAGCCCAGGCAGGTTCAGGATGCTGTATTGAATGAACTGGAAGACTGGGCCAATTTCGGAGTAGAAGGCTATGCGCATTCAAGGAATGAATGGATGAATTGGTCCAATAAATTTCCGGCATTATTAAAGGACATCGTTGGTGGTCTTCCACATGAGATAGTAGTGATGAATCAACTGTCAATAAACCTGCACCTGATGATGGCTACTTTTTTTCGTCCACGGGGCAAAAGAAAAAAAGTGATCATCGAATCAAAAGCGTTTCCTTCTGATGAATATGTAATTGCATCTCAACTCGAATTGGCAGGCTTATCAAAGGAGCATGAACTGATTGAAGTAAAGCCACACAATGGTGAGCAGGTACTTCGTGAAGATGATATATTGAAAGCCATCGAAGCAACCGGAGAAGAACTGGCAATGGTACTGATTGGTGGTGTGAATTATTACACTGGGCAAGTGTTCGATATGGAACGCATCACAAAAGCAGCTCATAATGTCGGCGCATTCTGCGGATATGACCTGGCACATGCTGTTGGCAACATTGAATTGAAATTGCACGATTGGGATGTTGACTTTGCCTGCTGGTGCAGCTACAAATATTTAAACAGCGGGCCTGGCGCTGTGGGTGGTGTCTTTATTCATGAGCGTCATACAAATAATCCAAAACTACCACGCCTGCAAGGCTGGTGGGGTGTAGATGACAGCGTAAAATTTCAGATGGAAAAGGAATTTCATCCGGCACCGGGTGCAGCAGGATGGCAACTGAGTACCGCACCATTTCTCAGCCTTGCCATTCACCAGGCATCTCTCAAAATATTTCAGAAGGCAGGATTCGAAAATGTTTTAGAAAAAGGAAAAGCACTTTCGAAATACCTGGTTTACCTCCTTAATGAAATTCTGGATATTTCGTCAAGCCCGTCATTTGAAATTATTACACCTCAGAATGAAAAAGGGCACGGTTGCCAAATCTCAATCCTAATGAAAGGAAATGGCAAACATCAATTCGATATGCTGCGCAAAAACGGCGTCATTGCTGATTGGCGTGAACCTAATGTAATTCGATTAGCTCCGGCTCCATTGTACAACACATTCGAAGAGGTATTCACATTTGCAAAAATCCTGGAACATATAGTGAACGGTCATTAAATCATAAATGACGATTGAAGCATTGCTGATTGCCGCCAATTTTTTTCATTACAATCAACACCCTAATTGAAATCAAGGATTATGGATTGTTAACCACCTTTTTGAATTTCATAAACGGAATATTTTTGTAGGAAAAAGTGAGGGTGTCACCTTCCACTTTATAGTCATCCACTTTGTTGAATGCTTTCATAAACGTTTGTTCACCATTACCAGGACACGCCTTCATCGTCATGATCCCGGGTTTGAATAATGGACTTCCTTTCTTGCCGAGAAACTTTGCAGACATCCCGTTACAAGAAGTAAATCCTGATAATTCAGTTTCTCCGGAAGTGAATGTGAGCGTAGGTTTCTGGTCAGGATATAATCCTTCAAAGGTTATCCTTGGCCCTGTGATATAGAACATCTCCCACTTTCCGGCCAATTCATCCGGAACAGATTTGTGTTGAGCGAATGTTGCAATTGTTTTTCCTGCGCTCACAAGTTCCAATGTATTATCAGAAACCTTGTAAGCGTCCACAGATTCCAGGGCGTTAAAAAATGATTGTTCCAACTTTCCGGCATTTTCATCAAGGCATGCCATTTTGGTGCTGCCTATTCCTGACAATTTCAAAGAGTTACTATTCCTGGTAAAACTTGCAAAAAATCTGTTGCATGGCCCACTTCCAAATACCCGATTGGCACTATCAGAAAATTGAATATACACCGGCTTATGGCTTCCCTGGTTTATACTCTCTCCATTAAGCGTAAGAAGATCCCACTTTTGGAATAGTGTCCCCTGGCTTGTTGTTGCTTTTTTTGTGGAAGTACACGACAGCATGGTCAATGATAACATTCCTATAAAAATCTTCTTCATAATCCCTTTATTTGTTGGCAAAGATGATTGAATTATTCAAATTGGTTGCAATAACAACCATTTATTAAATTAATTTTCACAACTGTACTCACAGCAGGAAAAATCATTTGCTTCTTTTTGATTCCTTAGTGATATAAATATCGTCAGCCACTTTTGAACTCAAAGATATCTTCTTCTTATTCATTTCGATAACGATTGAACCATCAAACTCTTCTTTCTCCAAAACTTTCATCTCTGCCCCCAGTTTAATGTTCTTGCTATTGAGAAACCTGAGAAAGCTGTCTTCTGATTGGGCAAGACCGATAACTTTCACCCCTTCACCCACTGCCACATCCGAAAGTGAAACATGAACTTCCTCACTGATATTTCCGAAAGGATCAGGAATAACGGAACCATGAGGGTCTCTGACAGGGAAACCCAGCATCTCATCCATCTTATTAAAAAAGGAAGAAGATTTAATATGTTCAATCTGCTCTGCAATTTCATGCACTTCCTCCCAACCAAAATTCATTACATTGACTAAAAACATTTCAGTAAGCCGGTGTTTCCGGATGATTAGCCCAGCCAGTTTCTTTCCTTTATCTGTCAGTCTTACCGGCTTGTACTTTTCATACTTAATTAGTTTCTCATCAGCCATTTTCTTCATCATACTGGTTACACTCGGCATTTTCAAATCCATCTTCTTTGCCAGTTCGTTTACGGTAACTTCTTTCTTATCAGCCGTAAGATGATACAGAGCCTTTAGGTAATTTTCCTGTATGTGAGAAGTTTGAATCGACATCTAAGACGCAGTTTAAAGGTGAAAGATAATTAATAAAATTGTTAGACGTATCTAATTTTATATATTTGCTCATAAAACAATTGAGATGTGGGATGGTAAATCATTGAGTGAAGTACATGGCACTGTACACACAGAGCGCAAAGGTTTTCGAAGAATACTGGCATTTTTAGGGCCTGCCTATTTGGTGAGTGTCGGGTACATGGATCCCGGCAACTGGGCTACGGATATTGCAGGCGGCTCCCAGTTTGGATATAAACTGATATGGGTATTGCTGATGTCTAACCTTATGGCAATTCTGCTGCAATCGCTCAGTTCACGATTGGGAATCATAGCAGGGCTTGACCTTGCCCAGGCCAGTAAACGCAATTACCCACGTTGGACCAATATTCCACTGTGGATACTTGCCGAGATTGCCATTGCAGCATGCGACCTTGCAGAGATCATCGGAATGGCGATCGGGCTCAATCTCGTTTTTGGGTTACCGTTAGTATGGGGCATTTGTATCACAGCCCTGGATACTGTACTATTCTTATTTCTCTTGCATAAGGGTATCAGAGTAATGGAAGCTTTTATCATTACACTTGTTGCCATCATAGGCATTTCTTTTCTTGTAGAAATGGTGATAGTATCTCCCGTTTACGCGGATGTTGCAAAAGGATTTGTTCCATCTGAACTTTCGGGTGATGCCTTGTACATCGCAATTGGAATTATTGGTGCTACCGTAATGCCGCATAACCTTTACCTCCATTCTGCATTGGTGCAGACAAGGAAAATAGATCCTTCTCCAAAAGGGAAACGCCGTGCGCTCAAATTGAATCTGTTTGATACTGTGATAGCACTCAACCTAGCATTCTTTGTCAACGCAGCTATTCTGATTCTCGCAGCTGCTGCTTTTTTTTCGAGAGGCATTGTGGGTATCACTGAAATTCAGGATGCCAGTGCTATGCTCGAAACACTATTTGGTAAAACTGCTCCTTTGTTTTTCGGGATTGCGCTGATCGCTGCAGGTCAGAGTTCTACAGTTACCGGTACTATCGCGGGACAGATCGTAATGGAAGGGCATTTGAATCTCCGTATTCAACCGTGGCTGAGAAGATTGATCACACGGCTGGTTGCCATTGTACCTGCATTATTTACCACCATTTATTTAGGAGGAGAAGCGTTGGGAAATTTGCTGGTACTGAGCCAGGTGGTGCTTAGTCTTCAGTTAGGGTTTGCAGTAATCCCTCTTATTCATTTCAATAGTAAGAAGAAATTAATGGGTGAATTCACTATCAAACCTATCGTAAAATTGTTAGCCTGGGCTTGTGCTGTTATCATTCTGTATCTGAATATTCAATTGGTAACAGAGGAGATTTCACTCTGGATCAGGAGTGGCAATACACCTGAAGTCGTTATTTACGGAATCGTTCTGCCATTGCTTGCAGGGTGTGTATTCCTGCTCTTTTATATCTTTATTCATCCAATGGTATCACGCGAAGAAAAAGAAGCGATCAATCTGCCACACGGAATCGCGGAGACTTTTGTAGCTGCGGCTGCCCACCCCTTTTCAAAAATCGGTATTGCCATAGATTTTTCAGGAAAGGATCAGGCAATCATATCCAATGCGTTGAAACAGGGAGGCCCTTCGGCACAATACTTTTTTATCCATGTAGTAGAAAGTGCTGTGGCAAGATATTTCGACAGTAACGCGCGGGACCGAGAAACAATCATTGACACTGAGAATTTGAACAAATACAAAACACTTCTTGCAGAACAGGGATTCAAGGCAGAGACTATTATCGGTTTCGGCAACCCTCCTAAAGAAATTGCACGCGCAGTAAAAGAAAATAAAATAGATCTGATGGTGATGGGTGCCCATGGACACAGAGCTGTAAAGGATCTGATATTTGGTTCTACTGCCGACAGGCTCAGGCATCTTGTACACGTACCACTGCTGATCATTAAATAACACCCGTTTACATCACTTCAGCGCATCATGTAATATCTCCACTGGGTGGTATGATTTCATAGCAACACCATCTTTGATCTGGTGGCGACAACTGGTGCCCGGCGCTGCCACAATGGTACCGGTGGCTGCGTTGCGTAATGTAGGTAACAACACCAACTCCCCGATCTGCATGGAGAGATCGTAATGCTCTTTTTCATATCCAAAACTTCCTGCCATTCCACAGCAGCCGCTTGGGATCAACTTCACCTTACTGTTGGGAATAAACGAAAGTGCTTTAATAGTAGCATTGATATTGGAAAGAGATTTCTGATGGCAATGCCCTTGCACCAGGATGGTTTTCTCATCTTCTTTAAATAAATTCTTATCAATCTTTCCAGATGCCATCTCAGAAGAAATGAATTCATCAATATAAAATACATTCTTTGCAAGTGCTTTCGCTTTTTCGAGAATATCATCATCAGCAAGATCGATATATTCATCCCTGAAAGTAAGAATGGCGCTTGGTTCAATCCCAACCAAAGGAGAGTCACTCGAAATGAGTGGTGCCAACAATTCAATATTCTTCCTGGAAATCTTTTTTGCCTCTTTGATCAATCCTTTCGAAAGCCAGGTGCGGCCGCTCTCAATATGATCAGGAATGACAACTTCATAACCCAATTTTTCCAAAAGTTCTATTGCTTTGATTCCGATCGCTGTATCGTTATAATTCGTGAATTCATCGCAAAAGAGATAAACTTTTTTACTGGTAGATACAGGCTTCCCATTTTTAAGATGTTGCTGATACCATTTTCTCAAAGTTGTTTTGTACATCAGGGGCATGCTCCTTTTGGTTGCAAAACCAGAAAAAGATTTAATAAGTGTTGAGAAAGGAGGAGTTGACACCATGAAATTATAAAGGCCCGGCACTTTGGAACCCAACGCCGACATCTTTGAAAACTGTGCGATTAGTTTTGATCTGCGAGGTACTCCATGAATATCGTAGTATTGCTGCAAGAATTCTGCTTTCAATTTAGCAACATCCACATTACTCGGACATTCTGATTTACACCCTTTGCAGCTAAGGCACAGATCCATTACTTCATATATCTCCTGGTGATCAAAATGGTTAGACTTTTCTGACCTGGTCAGAAACTCGCGCAATACATTGGCTCTCGCACGCGTAGTATCTTTTTCATTGCGAGTAGCCATATAGCTGGGGCACATTGTTCCTCCGGTATGATGTGTCTTTCTGCATTCGCCGGTGCCATTGCATTGTTCCGCATGTTGCAATATTGTCTGTCCGTTGAATCGAAAAGTAGTCTTGAGTTCAGGAGATTTTTGCCCGGGTTCGTAGCGCAGGTTGGTGTTCATAGGAGGTGTGTCCACTATTTTTCCCGGGTTAAAAATACCGTTGGGATCCCAGGCTTTTTTTACACGCTCGAAGAGTTGATAGTTCTTAGCGCCTACCATCTGTGGGATAAATTCTCCGCGCAATCTTCCATCTCCATGTTCACCACTGAGCGAGCCTTTATATTTCTTCACAAGGGTGGCTATCTCCTGCGCAATGGTTTTAAACAGCGCATTACCTTCTACAGTTTTCAGATTGATAATGGGACGCAGATGCAATTCACCAGAACCGGCATGCGCGTAATGCACAGAACTGAGTTGATACTTCTTGAGGATGTCATTGAACTCCGCAATGTAGGCAGGCAGATCATTTACATCAACAGCAGTATCCTCTATCACCGGCACCGGCTTATCATCACCGGGAATATTACCTAACAGACCGAGCCCGGCTTTACGCAGGCTCCATATTTTTTTTGTGTCATCGCCAAACAAAAGCGGGAAGTGATATCCCAGGTGCTGCTCTCTCATTTCACGCTCACACGCAGCAGCCTTAGCTTCTACTTCCTCCTTTGTAGCTCCGGTAAGCTCAACAATCAGTATGGCATTGGGTTCTCCCTGTACGAAAAAGCTGTTTTTCCTTTGTTCGATATTTTCTTTAGTGCAATCGAGAATGTAATGATCTATCAACTCACTGGCAACAGGATTGTATTTGAGCGCAATGAGATTTGCACGAAGTGAATCATCGATAGTATTAAAGTGTGCACAGAGAAGCCCGGATACTGTTCTTGGAAATGGCAATACGTTTACTTTAATCTCTGTAATAAATAACAGCGTTCCCTCAGATCCTGCAATCAGTTTACAGAAATTAAAATCTTCTCCTTCAGTGTTGAATGGCTGCATTGCCATCATCGCATCCAGTGCATACCCGGTATTGCGTCTTTTGATGGACGCCTTTGGAAATTCTCTTTCAATTTCCTCCCGGTTGTCGCCATCCGAAAGTATCTCATTGATATTTTTATAAACGGCTCCTTCAAGATT
This sequence comes from uncultured Ginsengibacter sp., assembly GCA_964526985.1. Lineage (GTDB taxonomy): Bacteria > Bacteroidota > Bacteroidia > Chitinophagales > Chitinophagaceae > Ginsengibacter. The sequence goes on from CAZGNJ010000007.1 coordinate 52,101, forward strand.
TTGAAGTGAGCATTTTTCACTGAATTCTCCTGAATTCAATTTATTGAAAACCACTTCAGAACCATCTGCCAAAAATCCTTTCACCTCAAGCAAGTGATCCCTTGTAGTGCCATAAGCAATAGAATTAGAGCCGCAAGAGTTATTACCAACCATTCCACCTATCATTGCCCTATTGGCAGTACTTGTCTCTGGTCCGAAAAAATATCCTTTTGGTTTCAGAAACATATTCAGTTCGTCTCGAATGACTCCCGGTTGCAGGCGTACCCAGTGTTCTGCTTCATTAAACTCTAATATTTCTGTCATGTATTTGGAGACATCCACCACGATACCACTTCCTACTACCTGGCCTGCAAGAGAAGTGCCCGCAGCTCTCGGAACGAGTGTAGCATGATTCTCATTTGCAAATTGTATGAGTTTCTGAATATCTGATGCATTCTTAGGAATAGCCACGGCCTCTGGCAATTCGCGGTACGCGGATGCATCGGTTGCATACAACACCTTGTGAGCATTATCAAAAAATAGTGAACCTTCTAATTGTGTTTTAAGTTGTGCGAGAGCCTCTTTCATTTTATTATTTCGTGGTAGTAGGAATTGTAAAATTAAGTTGAATACAATTCAATCGAAAACAGTCGACAAAATAATTCGATATTTGCAATACTGATTAAAAATTGTTTGAATGTTTTTATTGAAGATCATTGTTTGCAGCACCAGGGAGGAAAGAAAGGGAATCGCGGTAGCAAAATGGTTTTTTGAAAAAGTGAAAAGTGAAGAGAAAGAATTTGAAGCTGAGTTCTTAGACCTGAAGGAAATAAACTTACCTGCCCTGGATGAACCTAATCATCCCAAACTCCATCAATACACTTATGAACACACGAAAAAATGGTCTGCCAAAATTGAGGAAGCAGACGCATTTGTGTTCGTAATGCCGGAATACAATTATGGAATGCCGCCGGCGATGCTCAATGCTATTGACTACTTATTTAAGGAATGGAATTACAAGGCCGCAGCCTTAGTGAGTTACGGCGGTATCTCGGGAGGTCTCCGCTCCACACAGATGAGTAAATTAGTGCTGACTACCGCCAAGATGGTTCCACTTACAGAAGCTATTTCTATCTCCTTTTTCAAAGATCATATTTCAGAAAACGGTACATTCCAGCCTGATGCACGGATAGATAAGATGTATGGTATCATGATGGCTGAATTACTGAAATGGACCAGGGCACTCAAACCGATGCGTGATTAATTGAATCCCTCTTATGAAGATATTTATAAAAAATATGGTCTGCCCCCGGTGCGTCATGAGCGTGGAGCAATTGTTGAAGGAATCTGGAATTTCCTATCGTGCGGTACAGTTGGGCGAAGCAGAATTAAGTGAAACACTGAGTAAAGAACAATTGAAAGACCTGGGAGCAGCATTACAAAAATTAGGTTTTGAATTACTCAACAATCCTTCTGCCAAACTGATTGAACAGGTGAAACGAAGCCTGATTCAACAAATACAGGAAGGAATGGAACCTCATTTTAGTATTCAGAAATATCTAACCGGAATTGTTTTTAAGGACTATAGCACCATTAGCAAATTATTTTCCGAAGTAGAGGGTATTACAATAGAGCAATATTTCATCTTACAAAAAATAGAGAGAGCCAAAGAACTGATCGTTTATGACGAGCAATCATTACAGGAAGTATCTGTAGAATTGGGTTATAGCAGTAGTCAGCATTTGTCGTCTCAGTTCAAACGTGTAACTGGAATGACTCCGACTCAATTCAAAGCAATTGGGCCGGCGATGAGAAGACCGATTGATAAAGTGATCTACCGTAACGGAGAAAAATGAGAAGGATACCCTCCCGGTTGTAAAGGCATATACCTTATAAATAGCCCGGATAAGTTCTGGGGTACGGAACCAGAGAGGTTTGCAAACGGCTGTCCCTGGATATTTATAGCATCTTGCAAGAAAGAGGTACTATCCTGCTCTTTGGAAACTTTTCACTTTTCATTTTTCTCCATTCAATTACTTTCCCCTACTTTTGCACTCCCAAAAAAGTTCTTTATAAATCCCGGTAGCTATCGGGAGGACTTGGGAGTTCAGCCCTAAAAGGCCGGACGTTAACACCAAAAAATGAAAATATGGCTAAAGAAATTACTGGCTATGTCAAGCTCCAGGCTAAGGGCGGACAAGCCAATCCGGCGCCTCCAATAGGCCCGGCACTTGGTTCCAAAGGAATCAACATCATGGAGTTCTGCAAACAATTCAACGCCAGAACCCAGGATAAACAAGGGAAAGTACTTCCCGTTCTCATTACCGTTTATGCGGATAAATCATTTGATTTTGTAATTAAGACACCTCCGGCAGCTGTGCAACTCAAAGATGCGGCTAAGATCAAGTCCGGCAGTAAAGAACCAAACCGCTCCAAAGTGGGTAAGGTAACCTGGGCACAGGTAGAAGAGATCGCCAAAGATAAAATGGAAGATCTCAATGCCTTCAGTCTGGACAGCGCCATGAAGATGGTAGCAGGTACTGCCCGCAGTATGGGTATCACTGTAGAAGGAACAGCACCCTGGAAAAGTTAAATTCAATGACACTCCGCTCACTGCGGGTTAAAAAAATATTCAAATGATTACGAAAAAGAGAAAAGTAGCAAATACTAAAATAGAGCCGGACAAGGCCTATACACTGAAAGAGGCTTCTTCCCTGGTAAAAGAAGTGAATACTACAAAATTCGATAGTTCTGTTGACCTGCACATCCGCCTCGGAGTGGATCCTAAGAAAGCAGATCAGGCTGTCAGGGGCACCGTTTCCCTTCCACATGGAACTGGTAAGACAAAGAAAGTACTGGTACTGTGCACACCTGATAAAGAAGATGCCGCGAAGCAGGCAGGTGCTGATTTTGTAGGACTGGATGAGTTTATTTCTAAAATTGAAGGTGGATGGACTGATGTCGATGTGATCATCGCTACGCCTTCTGTAATGCCAAAGATTGGACGTCTTGGTAAAATATTAGGGCCACGCAACCTGATGCCGAATCCTAAAACAGGTACTGTAACCAACGATGTAGTAGCTGCAGTAAATGATGTGAAGGGCGGTAAGATCGCTTTCAAAGTAGATAAAGCTGGAATTATTCATGCTTCCATTGGTAGGGTAAGCTTTACTCCTGAGAAAATTGCTGATAACAGCCAGGAACTGATCAATGCTATTATCAAATTGAAACCGGCGACAGCAAAAGGTACTTATCTGAAAGCATTGAGCATGGCAAGTACCATGAGCCCGGGCATTCTTATTGACACCAAATCAGTTCAGAGCTAAATCAATTTATTCAGAGCCGTTGAATGCGGCTTCAAAAAGATATCGTTATGACTAAAGAACAAAAACAGGAAGTAATAGAAGTACTGAAAGATAAGTTCAGCCAGTATTCTAACTTCTATATCACAGATACAGAAAGCCTGACTGTAAGCCAGGTGACAGCACTTCGCCGTACTTGCTTTGATAAGCAGGTAGAAATGAAAGTGGCTAAGAATACACTCATCAAGAAAGCACTTGAAAGCCTTGACAGTGAAAAATATGCAGGTGTGTATGATTCACTGCACAATGTAACGGCTTTGATGTTCAGCGAAAGCCCTAAAGATCCTGCTGTGATCATCAGCAGTTTCCGCAAGGCTAACAATAATGAGAAACCTGTATTGAAGGCTGCTTTCCTGAATGGAGAAGTATTCGTAGGAGACAACAACCTCATTAACCTTACTAAGATCAAGACTAAGAACGAATTGATCGGAGATGTGATCGGATTACTGTTGTCGCCGGTACAGCGAGTGATTGGTGCATTGCAGAATAAACCTGAAGGTGTAACCAAGGTAGCACCTGTTGCTGAGGCTGCTCAACCTGAGGCTCCGAAATCAGAAGCACCTGCGGAAGCTCCAAAAGCGGAAGGTGAAGGAACTGAAGCATAATCAGAAATAATAGGGGCAACCCATTATTGATAAACAAACAATTTTTTTAAAAAACATCTCCGCCGGATTTCAAATAATATTTGAAAAAAGAAGGTGGAAAAAATTAAAACACAAAAAACATGGCAGACGTTAAAACATTAGCTGAAAGCTTAGTAAGCCTGACAGTAAAAGAAGTACAGGAATTAGCTGATTTTCTGAAATCAGAATACGGTATCGAACCTGCAGCCGCAGCAGTAGTAGTTAGTGGAGATGGTGGTGGTGCAGCAGCAGTAGAAGAAAAGACATCATTTAATGTAATTCTGAAAAGCGCTGGCGCTAACAAATTGGCTATCGTAAAACTGGTGAAAGAGTTAACAGGCCTCGGACTGAAAGAAGCTAAAGAACTGGTAGATGGCGCTCCTAAGCCGGTGAAAGAAGGTGTTGACAAAGCTACTTCCGAAGATATCAAAACCAAGCTTACAGAAGCTGGTGCAGAAGTAGAAGTGAATTAATACTTCAAAATCTATTGAGCAAAATGCCGTAGGAATTTCCTGCGGCATTTTTCTTTTCAGGCATCATGAAAAACTTCCTTTGAAAGGTTCATGAAAGCATTCAAAATCCAATTTGAACAAGACACTCTCAACAATCCCGTTTTTCACTCTAAACTCTCTAAACCCCCTAGACCCCCTAAACCCTCTAAACCTCGAAACACTCCATCCACCCTAACGCCCTTCCTGCATTGCTTACACCAATTCAAACACCGTTATCTCGGGCAAAATACCAACCCTTCCCGGGTAACCGATAAATCCATACCCCGGATTCACATATAATTTTTGTTTCCCTTTTTCATAAAGTCCGTCCCATTCCTTGTACACATATTGAACAGGGCTCCAACGAAAGCCCGGCAATTCTACTCCGAACTGCATTCCGTGTGTATGCCCGGCAAGCATCAGATCAATATCTGGAAATTCGGGCCTCACCTGTGCATCCCAGTGACTGGGATCGTGGCTAAGCAATATTTTGAAAGGAAAATTTTCTGTTCCGTTATATGCCTTCGGCAAATCTCCATACTTTGGAAAGCGGCCAATGTTACTCCAATTTTCAACACCGATGATGGGCATTTGGTCACCATTCCTTTCAATGACCACATGACGATTTCTTAGCAGTTGCCATCCCAATTCAGCATGTACCTGCGCCAGGTTCTCAAGGTTCTGTGCTTTTGAAACACCATCCACAGGCCACTTGATATAATCTCCGTAATCGTGATTCCCAAAAATAGAATAGACACCCAGTGGCGCTTTCACCTGGCTGAACACATCCATGTAGGTTTTCATTTCCGTAGAAATATCATTGACCAGGTCACCTGTAAAAAAAATGAGATCAGCCTGCTGGTCCATAATCATCTTTACGCCACGGCTCACCGCTTTTTTGTTAGTAAAACTTCCAGAGTGTACATCACTGAATTGAACAATTTTCATTCCTTTGAAACCATCAGGAAGATTGTCGAAATGCAGTTTTATTTTCTTCAGTTGATAATTGTATTTATTACTAAATCCATAGACCAGGGAACCAAAAAGGAATCCACCGGTAGCCATACCTAACCAATTCAGGAATACAGACCGGCTGATACCTCCTTCACTCATTCCGGCTACCTCAGTACCTGAAAAAAACAATTTACCTGTAAGCCATTGAATCCCTCGACGTAAATCATCCAATAGAAAGAATACCGATGCTATTAATTTTGAAAAGAATAAGGCAACGACTACTGCAAATAAATAAAGACGAATTTTCTTGCTTAGTACTTCATAACCGGTAAAAAAAAAGAGTAACAATCCGGCGATGGCAAGGATGGAGATCGTCCAGTAGGATGCAAATATCAATGTCCTCATCCTCTGACTTGAAGTACTACTCACCGATCGAATCACGTAAAAAACATAAATGTCGATCAGAACCATAAGGAATACAATGATCAGGGCGGCAGTAGGAGATCTCATCTGATTTCGATTTATTTAAAAGTCAATAAATTCATCTAATTGAGCCTGGATGGCTTTCTTTGTTTCATCATCAGGACTTCCATTTGCATCCAACACCTTATCAATCCTGCTAATGGGTAACTTGTTATAGTGGACCGTCATTTTTAGATAATTCAATGTGTCGGCGAGGTGATCCATTCCGCGCAAATTGCCCGCACGCCCCGTAGCCACACCTGTTAGCAAAGCCTTCTTGAAGTGCCATGCTTTCCTAATGTCTGAATTGTCTATCATCATTTTGAGAACACCGGGATAGCTGCCATTATATTCGGGGATGACAAAAATAAATTTCGATGCAGGAATGATGTACTTGTTTTCTGCTTCCAGAAATTTATCATCCCTGGACATCGGATTAAAACCTTCCAGGTTAAAAAGTATGGCTGAAAGTTTTTTATCCTCCAAAAGTCTTAAATAGTAATTCGCTACTTTTTCTGTGTGGCTTCCTTTCCTGTTTGTACCGCTTATTACAGTATATAGTTCCTTACTTGCTAATTCATGAAGCATGGCTGCAAAATTAGTAGAGAAGGGGTAAAAGGAATAGACAAAATATAGGAGAATTTTAATCCACAATTCAGTTTTTTAATTAACACTTTCGCCTGAATTACCCTTGAAACTGTTATTTTAGCACAACTATAATTGGAACCACTTTCGAAAGCATAATTGCATGTCTTTGAAATGGTATTTTTGCAAACTTTATGGCTAAAATAATAGGAATAGCGAATCAAAAAGGTGGAGTTGGAAAAACAACTACTGCCATCAATCTTGCCGCCAGCCTTGCAGTGTTGGAATTCAAGACCTTGCTGGTGGATGCTGATCCCCAGGCCAACAGTACCACCGGTGTTGGATTTGATTTGCACAATATAACACGCAGCATTTATGACTGCATGGTGAATGAGGTACCGGCCAAAGATCTCATTCTCAAAACTGAAATTCCTTACTTAGACCTCATTCCATCACACATCGACCTGGTAGGTGCGGAAATTGAGATGATCAATTACCCCGACAGGGAAAGCGTTTTGAAAAACATTCTGAAAACAATCCGCAACGAATATGATTTTATCATCATAGACTGTTCTCCTTCCTTAGGATTGATTACAGTGAATGCACTCGTAGCATCAGACAGTGTGATCGTACCGGTTCAGGCGGAGTTTTTTGCACTCGAGGGATTGGGGAAATTATTGAATACGATTAAGATCGTACAGAGCAGGTTGAATGAAGGACTGGAAATAGAAGGACTGCTGATGACTATGTATGATGGAAGGTTGAGGTTGTGCAACCAGGTGGTGAATGAAGTGCGAAAACATTTTGAAGAAATCGTTTTCAACAGCATCATTCATCGCAACACCCGCCTGAGTGAAGCGCCCAGTGCGGGCAAACCGGCTATCCTCTATGATGCAGAAAGTAAAGGCGCTATCAATTATCTAAACCTGGCCCGCGAGATCCTGCAAAAAAATCACATGACTAAACTGGCCAGGCAAAATTCATTGCAGGAAAGTGAATAAATAAACATGGACAAGAAAACAAAAAATACCGATAGGAAAGATGCCTTGGGAAAGGGGATCCGTTCTCTTTTACAGAACATCAACAGCGACCTGAATACCACTGAAAGCGCCTTGCTGAAAGAAGGCATCAAGAAACCTGCTCCTGTCAGCCGCATTTCACTGAATTCAATAGAACCTAATCCGGGGCAACCCCGCCGCGACTTTGACCAGGCAGCTTTAGAGGAACTGGCGGCATCTATAAAAATTCATGGCATTATCCAACCAATCACTGTTAGAAATATTGGTGATGGTAATTACCGGATCATTGCAGGTGAAAGAAGATTCAGGGCGGCAAAGATTGCCGGGCTTAAAGAAGTTCCGGTTTATATCAGGGAATCAGATAGCTCAGAAATACTGGAATTGGCATTGCTGGAAAACCTGCAGCGTGAAGATCTGAACGCCATGGAAATAGCGCTGAGCTACCGACAGTTGACAGATGAGATGAACTATACGCAGGAACAACTGGCAGAGCGGATGGGAAAGGAAAGAAGTACTGTTGCCAATTACTTGAGGCTTTTGAAACTTCCTCCCGATATACAGGCTGCAGTTCGCAACAATCAGATCAGTATGGGCCATGCACGCGCATTGATCAATGTGGATGCAGTAGATAAACAACTCTACATCTTCAATGAAATAAAGACCAAGAATCTTTCAGTGAGGCAGACAGAAGAATTGGTAAGAAAACTTTATGCAGCCATTCCTAAAAAACAGGAATCCAAAAGCAATCTCTCACCGGCTATGAAAAAGATCGAAGACGAATTAGCATCTCATTTCGCTACACGTGTCAAGATGGTGCATTCTTCCAAAGGTGCAGGGAGTATTACCTTTGACTATTATTCAATCCAGGAGCTGAACAGCCTGCTTGACAAGTTTGATGTGCAGCCCGATTAACGGTTATGCAAAAATCTATTTTTTTATTTCTTGTTGTACTTGCAGCAAGCCTTATATGCCAACCTGTTTTTGCACAGCAAGATTCTGCGATTGCCAAAAGCATAACGGATACGGTCAAGGCCGACAACACATCACCACGCGATACTACTGCAAGCAAGAAATTCAGTGCACGGAAGGCTACCATTCGTTCAGCGATTATTCCCGGATGGGGACAGGCATACAATAAAAAATATTGGAAAATCCCGATAGTATATGGAGCACTTGGTGTATCTGCCGGAGTGTTTTTTTACAACCTGAAAACTTATAAGCAATTAAGGAATGCTGTGGTTTACAGGCAGGATACGATTCCGGGAAATGATGACCTGATTGAGCCAGACCTGCAACAACTTTCTACTTCGAGTCTTATTTTTTACCGGAATGCCTACCGGCAAAATATTGATTATTCTGTTCTGGCGTTCATGTTGTTGTGGGGGCTGAATGTGGTGGATGCCACAGTAGATGCACATCTGAAAGCATTTGATGTAGGCCCGAACCTCTCAATGAAAATAAAGCCCCAATATCACTTTGAATCCGGCAATGCGTCTCTCGGACTTGTGTTTTCATTTCGCGAACGCACCTACAAGTTCAACAAACCACACTAACAATACTGGATATGAAAATAGCATTAATAGGATATGGCAAAATGGGTAAGACCATAGAAGAAATCGCAATAGGAAACGGCCATGAAGTGGTTCTAAAAATTGATGAAACCAATACGGATCAATTTACGGAAGGGAACTTACAAAAAGCTGATGTAGCTATAGAGTTTACACATCCGGCTGCTGCATTTAATAATGTGATGAAGTGCCTGGATGCAAATATTCCTGTGGTATCCGGTACTACCGGTTGGCTGGAGCATCTCGAAGAAGCCAGACAACATTGTATTGCGAAGAATGGAAGTCTCCTTTATGCCAGCAACTTCAGCATCGGCGTCAATATTTTTTTTGCATTGAACGCTCGGCTTGCTTCATTGATGAAGGGGCAAAAAGACTATGAAGTCAAAATAGAAGAGACGCATCACGTTCACAAGAAAGACGCGCCAAGTGGAACTGCCATTACGCTTGCTGAGGCAGTGATCGAATCTGGTAAGAAAAAGAAATTTGTTTCAGGAGAAAGTAATGATGGCGAGATACTCTCTGTCATCAGCCATCGGATAGATGAAGTACCCGGCACTCATTTGGTAACTTATTTTTCAGAAAATGATGCCATAGATATCACACACACGGCTTTCAACAGGAAAGGATTTGCTGCCGGAGCCGTAGCTGCAGCGCAATATATCAAAGACAGGAAAGGAATTCACACCATGGCAGCTGTGCTGGGTATCGAATAAAAAAACCTCCACAAAGGAGGTCTTTTTTCAATCGTATTTTTTGATCAAAAATTATACGCAGCACGCAGATTGATGGAACCTAAGGTACCACCTCCTTTTGATGCTGCAAGATACTTTAGGGATAAGTCCAAATTAGAACTAACGTAATATCCTACACTTGGGCCATAGGTAAATGCACCGCTTCCACCCTTAGTGAAAAAAGAGTAACCCAATTGTGCGTGACCATAAGCCTTACCACCATTACCAAAGAAGGTTTTGACACCAACCAATAATGGCACCAATCCTGTACTTCCCCCACCGCCTTTCCATGAATACCCTTCATATCCGGCACTGGCTGTTATTTTTGTTGTTGGTGCCACGGAAAAATCAGCCTGGAGGTCTGCACCATAGGCGAAAGAATAACCTGTAGAAGTTGGCAAGCCAATATTGGCACCCACACTGAGTGATGTTGACTTTTCATCTTGTGCATTGGCATTGAATGTAAATGCTAAAATAGCAATTGCCAGAAAAATTTTTTTCATTTTGTCTTAATTTAAAAAAGTTGAAAATTGATGCAAATATCTACCAATTTTTTCCTTCGCTAAAAATTTGTGTGTTAAACCTTCAAAATTAAAACATGAACCGGTACCCCAGATTGATACCACCAATGGCTACACTGTTTGCTACAAAGCCATAGTATGATAAGAGAACGGAATGGTGGCTATCAAACTGCCATCCACATCCGGGTTCAGTGATGAAATACAACTCACCCGATCCATCAAGAATTAATGCTCCACCCACCTGCATTTTTAAGAAGAAGTCAGATACCATTTTATACTCTATACCAGCTGATACAGGAAGAAATGAAATGCCCTCTTTCTTTGATTTGCGGAAGAAACAGGCATAAGCCAATTCGGCATTCAAACCAATCTTTTCGGAAACTTGATAGCTAATTCCGATACGGGGATCTATGAATTTCGTATATACATACCTGGAGATACCGGTGCTGATACCCACTCCCGCTTCGACATAAGGTTTCACTTTATGTTCTCTCGGCTGAGATATAGCAGAATGACATAGCAGCACACAAGCAAATCCAAATAAAAGTCTCATATCTTAGTTTCAGAATAATTAAAACAAAAAAGCCGTTCCAGAAATTGAAACGGCTAAGTGAACCAAATATTTCTAATTATTTATTGAAAAAATAATGGATACCTACTTTAAATCCTTCATTCTTCACTTTTGCCCCCTCAAGATCCTGATCCTGTTTGGCAATGTCGCTGAATCCCATTTGGTAGCGGGCATCAAATCCCAATCCACTTTCAAGTGTGTAACCTACACCAATAACTCCTGAAAAATCTGTAGACTTGAATTGATCCTTCACATCTTCATTTTCACCATCGCCTTTAGCTTTTGCAGACATCAAGACGCCGATTTGTGGCCCCAGGAATGCAGAAAATCCCTGGTTCTTGTATTTTAATAATACAGGAACACTGATGTAGCTGAGATCAAGTTTGCCATCGCCAAATTCGTCATCTCCTTTTGATTTTGCGCCCATTAAAGAATAATCTAATTCAGGCTGAACAGCAAAGTTGTCTGAAACGCCAATCTCTGCTACACCTCCTGCATAGAAGCCAATTTTTGTAGTCATTTTAAGTGAAACACCATTTCCGGAAAATTTCATATTAGAACCAACCACTCCGGCTTTCAATCCAAACCTTGCGGATTGAGCATTTGCTGAAAATCCTATGAAGGAAATTACAGCGATTAAAAGAATTACTTTTTTCATTTCTTTGTTTTTTGGGTTAATAATTTAATCCCAATATTAGAATATATTTCTCAAATTGGAATTTATTTATTGACAATTTTCCAATCTGAATTGGCAAATGTCCATTTCAAATTGGCAAACTAACAAACGAGATCTGGGGTATTTTATTTTATTCTCAACCAATATTTTTTTGATCAGCATATCAAAAAGAGTAAAGGAATTAATTTAACTGAAATGATTGCCCAATGACCTAACCGGGTTGGTTACTCTTTTTTAATATTTTCCAGCATATCTTTTGTCATAGCAGTCAAGTCAAATTCCGGCTTCCATCCCCAGTCATTTTGCGCTACACTGTCATCAATGCTTTGAGGCCAGCTTTCGGCAATGACCTGCCGGTAATCGGGTTTGTATTCGATATGGAACCCAGGAATGTGGTTCTTTATCTCGGCAGCTATTTCCTTAGGTGAAAAACTCATACCATGAATATTGTAAGAAGTACGAACTGATATTTTATCCGCAGGTGCTTCCATCAATTCTATTGTAGCCCGGATGGCATCGGGCATGTACATCATAGGCAGGTAGGTATCTTCTTTTAAAAAACATTCATACCTTTTTTCTTCCAATGCATCATAATAGATTTCCACTGCATAATCAGTAGTACCACCACCGGGTTGGCTCTTGTAACTGATCAGTCCGGGATAACGAATACTCCGCACATCTGTTTGATACCTATGGTTGAAATAATTGCACCAAAACTCACCGGCATACTTACTGATGCCATATACTGTTGTGGGTTCGATGATTGTTTGCTGGGGACAATGAACTTTTGGGCTGGTAGGCCCAAAAACGGCTATGCTACTTGGCCAATACACTTTCTTCACGTTCTCATCCCTCGATATTTCAAGAACATTTAATAAACTCTGGGTATTGAGCGACCATGCAAGGTGTGGGTTCTTTTCACCAGTAGCAGACAGGATAGCTGCCAGCAAATATATCTGAGTTACATTTTGGCGAATCACCAATACATGGAGCATCTCCTTGTTCATCACATCCAATGACACATAAGGCCCTGTCCCTTTGAGCAAAGGATTTTCTGATCTCAGGTCAGAGGCGATCACGTTGTCATTTCCATATATTTTTCTAAGGGCCAGCGTTAGTTCAACACCTATTTGCCCGCAGGCACCGATTACAAGAATTCTATCCTTTATCATTATTCATAGCTTTAGAGGTGCAAAATAACAAAGAAGTGGGCTATTTTTTGAAGATGAGATAAACCGCCCCGATCAACAAAACAAACCCTGCAATATGATTCCAGCGTAACGGCTGATTCTTAAAGAATAAGAACATAAAGGCAGTAAAAACCAAAAGTGTGATCACTTCCTGGATCACCTTTAATTGCCATATTGAAAATGGGCCTCCATTTTCATTAAAACCAATTCGATTCGCAGGTACCTGGAATAAATACTCAAAAAAGGCTATTCCCCAACTCATCAAAATCACCAGGAAAAGCCCAATACCGGCGAGTTTACCGGTCTCTTTCATTTTTAAATGCCCATACCAGGCTAAAGTCATGAATGTATTACTGCATACCAGCAATAGAATAGTGTATAAGCCTTTCATATTTCAGGAAATGATATTGCCATCTTTCATGTGCAGCAGCCTGTCGCTCATAGCTGCTAATTCCTCATTGTGTGTTACAATCAAAAAGGTTTGGTCATATTTATCGCGCAAGTTGATGAAAAGATGGTGCAGTTCTTTCGCATTATGAGAATCCAGGTTGCCGGTGGGTTCATCCGCCATAATTATACGCGGAGAATTCATCAAAGCCCTGGCCACAGCCACCCGCTGCTGCTCTCCTCCTGAAAGCTCGGACGGCTTATGATCAACCCGGTCTTTCAGATTCATCAATGTCAATAATTCCGCTGCCCGACTTTTCACTTTTGCGCTGCTCATCCCTGCGATCCATCCCGGGACGCAAACATTTTCCAAAGCCGTAAACTCCGGAAGCAAGTGGTGAAACTGAAACACAAAGCCGATATACTTATTTCGATAGGCAGCTAATTTCTTGCCTTTGTATTTGGTAATCTCATTAGAATCGAGGAATATTCTCCCTTTGTCCGGAGCATCCAATGTACCGAGAATATGCAGTAGTGTACTCTTACCCGCGCCGGAACTACCGGCGATACTTACGATCTCGCCTTTATTGATACTAATATCAACGCCTTTCAGCACGCTTAAATCCCCATAACTTTTATAAATACCTTCTGCATTTAACATCTGGTAAAAATAATAGAAAATACTTCATCACATCCCCCTAAAAATTTATGAAAACTTAAGCAACATTTAGCGGTCATCTTGCGTCAACATAATCGGATTTGAGGCGTTGAAAAGTATATTTGGAAATACCATTATAACTTATACATTTGCGGGAAATTTGGAAAACCAATTCCTTAAAAAAACTCAAAATACTTAGAATATGTTTTGGACTTTAGAACTCGCATCACACCTTGAAGAAGCACCATGGCCTGCCACCAAGGACGAACTGATCGACTACTCCATCAGGAGTGGCGCTCCTATTGAAGTGGTGGAGAACCTGCAGGAACTTGAGGACGAGGGTGGAGAGATTTACGAAGGCCTTGAAGATATCTGGCCGGATTACCCCAGCCAGGAAGACTTCTTTTTTAATGAAGATGAGTATTAATTCAAAAAAATCTCAATGAAAAGCCGCTGGAATGAGCGGCTTTTTTTTATTTCAATACCTTTTTAGATCCTATTTTTCCATTTGCTCTATCACCTGGTGGCTCACACCTGTCATAGAAAAACCACCATCGTGGAACAGGTTTTGCATCGTTACATATTTGGTAAGATCGCTGAACAAGGTCACGATGTAATTGGCACAGTCTTCTGCCCCGGCATTTCCTAACGGACTCATCTGCTCTGCATATCGAATGAATCCCTCAAAGCCTTTCACACCACTCCCTGCTGTTGTTCTGGTAGGTGATTGCGAAACCGTATTTACTCTCACCTTATTTTTTATTGCATAATGATATCCAAAACTACGGGTAATACTTTCCAGTAATGCTTTGGCATCAGCCATCTCACTATAATCAGGAAAAACCCTTTGTGCAGCGATATAGGTAAGAGCTAATACAGAAGCCCATTCATTAAGTGCCTCATGCTTCCAGGTAGTAGCCAGAAGCCTGTGCAAACTGACTGCGGAAATATCAAACGTTTTCTGATTGAATCCATAATCCAGTTCTGTGTAGGATTTACCTTTTCTCATATTAAGGCTCATACCTATGCTGTGAAGCATGAAATCAAATTTTCCTCCGAAATGTTCCATTGATTTCACGATCAGGTTGTCCATGTCCGACTGACTGGTAACATCGCAAGGAATTACAGGCGCTTTTACCTGTTCAGCCAATTTGTTGATTTCTCCAAGTCGCATAGCTACAGGTGCATTGGTCAGAATGATCTCCGCTCCCTCTTCGAAACAACGCAATGCTGTGATCCAGGCTATAGATTTTTCATCAAGGGCTCCAAAAATGATTCCCTTTTTTCCCTTCAGTAGATTGTAACTCATAAAGTATTTTTTAAAGTAGGCCGAAAGTAAAATTTTTTATCCGAATAGAATTCAGTTCATCATCTCACGGGCATTTTCAAATGCCGCTGCAGTTGGCTTATCACCACTCAACATGGTGGCTATGGCATGAATCCTCTCTTCTTCATTGAGTAATTTCACATTAGTAAGAATTTTCTCCGCTTTTTTCTCTTTGTAAACGAAGAAGTGTGTAAAAGCCCTGGCTGCTATTTGCGGCTGGTGAGTGATCAGAATGATCTGGTGATCGTCTGACAAATCTTTTATAATATTCCCAACCTGCCGGGCTGCCTCACCACTGATTCCTGTGTCTATTTCATCGAAGATCAGCGTTGGCATCTGCATACTCTTAGCCACCAATGATTTTATGATGAGCATCAACCGGCTCAATTCGCCGCCACTGGCCACTTTTCGAACCGGAAGAAAATTTGTTTTGTTAGCATTAAACAAGAATTCCACGGCATCCATACCATCTGCGGCAGGAGATGAAAGCGGCGAAAGTGCTACCTTAAACGCAGCACCCGGCATACCAACCACTTGCAATAGTTTGTTTACTTTCTTAATAAAACCCGGGATTTGTTCACTTCTTTTGGATGAAATATCCTTTGCTCTCCTTGTCAAATCAGCAAACAATTTTGTCACCAACTTTTCCTTTTCTTCTATTTCAGTTCCAAGATTAGTTGTCTTTTGCAAAGAAGCATCCAATTCATCTTTTATTGCAAGAAGCTCTGCTGTAGTCTGTACCCTGTGTTTCTTTAAAAGTGAATAGGCAACATCCATTCTTTCATTTAGCTCATTGAGTTTTTCTTCACTGAAAGAAATCTTTTCATTCTTCTGTTCCAGTTCTTCGCCAATGTCCTTCACTTCTACAAGGACAGATTGCAATCTTTCTTCCAGAGGTGCCAATTCCGACATTACATTTCTGATACCGGATAGTTTTGAGATCACAGTTCTCAATTGTTGTAACAACGCATCTTCACTACCATCCAGCGACTGTACCGCAGCCAACAATGTCCCCTTAATGCTTTCAGCATTTGCCATCATTTTGAGCGCTGATTCATTATCCTCAATCTCATTCTCATAAAAACCTGCTGCTTCTAATTCATCAAATAAAAACTTATGATAATCATATTCTTTCGAAGCAGCCTCCCCGGATTCTATCAATTCAGCCAATTGCTTCTTTACATTACGGTATTCGGAAAATGATTTCCTGTACTCCAAAAGAACGGATTCATTTCCCGCCAGGGCATCAAGAACTTCCAATTGAAAATCACTACTATTAATATCCTGAACATCGAACTGGCGATGCAGATCCACCACCATAGAAGCCAATTCTTTCAACTGAACTAATGTAACCGGCGTATCATTGATGAAGGCTCTTGATTTACCCGAAGGGGTAATCTCTCTCCTAATAATGATATCTGTATCGCTGTCTAATTCATTATCTTTCAAAAACCGCGAGGTGTTCTCCGATTGAATTCTAAAATGACCTTCCACAATACACTTCTGGTCTTTATTCAATAGCGCTGAAGTGTCTGCCCTATCTCCCAGGATGAGGCTCAGCGCTCCCATCAGAATACTTTTACCGGCGCCGGTTTCACCTGTGATAATATTGAGGTGCTGTGTAAAATTGATCTTCAACTGATCAATGATGGCATAATTCTGAATAATAAGCTGTTGTAACATTCAGGGAGCAAATTACAAATTTCTAATGGGAGCCATGTTGAAATTATGGCAATTTCCGGGAATAAAAAATGGCGCATCAAGCGCCAATTTCTATAATTTTAAATTTTGAATTCTCTATTGAATTTCTATTGAATTATTCAATTCATCATCTACCAGGATGCGTCCACAGTTTTCACAAACGATGATCTTCTTCCGCTGGCGGATTTCACTCTGCTTCTGAGGAGGTACTGCATTGAAACATCCACCGCAGCTATCTCTTTCCACCGGTACTACAGCCAGGCCGTTCCTGTAATTAGTCCTGATACGATCATAGCTATTCAGCAAGCGGGGTTCTACTTCTTCCCTCGCTGCACTTTCCTGCTTCCTGTAATGCTTTTCTTCTTTCTCAGTCTCTCCAATAATTTTTTCCAGTTCTGTCTTCTTGGTTTTCAGATTACCTTCCTTAGCAGTTACTGCGTTCTTTGCAATTTCCAATTGTTTTGCTTTTTCAGCAATTTCTTCTGTGGCGTCTTTAATGTGCTTTTCAGCGAGCTTGATTTCCAAAGATTGCATTTCAATCTCCTTGTTCACAGCTTCAAATTCGCGATTGTTTTTTACATTCTCACTTTGCTTCTCGTATTTCTTTTTGAGGTCACCGGCATCTCTGATCGCAACCTTCTTGTCCTCAATGAACTGCTTCATGCCGTTCACTTCTTCTTCAATGCGGTTGTGCCTTGCATTCAGACCTTCAATTTCATCCTCTAAGTCGCTAACCTCCATTGGGAGTTCACCTTTCAAAACCTGGATATTATCAAGCTTGCTGTCAATCTTTTGCAATTTGACAAGAGATGCAAGTTTTTCTTCGATGGAAAAATCTTTAACCTGGGCCATACTTATTTGTGTAAATTTTTAAATTTCAACGGATTACAGACCTAAACACTATTTAAAATACCTGACAGGGTTGGTCAGAGCCTCCGTTTTTTGGACGGCAAAGTTAGGGAAATATTTTTGTAAATAATCTGCCAAAAGTTCAATGGTAAACTGCTCCGTTTCGTAGTGGCCCGCATCTACCAAAAGCAAAGCCCCATCAGCATCAAAAAACTCATGATACTTGATATCAGCAGTAATATAGGCGTCAGCTCCAGAAGCCTTTGCCCGGTCAAGAAGGAAAAATCCTGCTCCTCCACAAATGGCTATTTTCCTGATTACCTTGCCTGTGAGTGCCGTATGCCTCAATATGCCGGTACCCAGGCTGGATTTTACCTTTGAAAGGAATTCCAATTCATTCAATGGACTGGAAAACTCACCAACCATGCCACTTCCAAAATCCGCTACCCTGTTTTCCAAAGAAGAAACGTAAAAGGCTACTTCCTCATAAGGGTGGGAAGCTCGGAGACTATTGATAATATCTTTTTGATAAAATGCCGGAAAGATCACTTCAATTCTCATTTCCTTTTCATAGTGCCTTTCACCAATTTTTCCTACAAACGGATCTGCGTTTTCCATTGCTTTAAAAGTGCCGGTGCCTTCTGTCCCAAAACTACATTCCGAATAATTGCCGATCTCACCTGCCCCGGCAGAAAACAGAGCATTACGAACTTGCTCCAGGTATTCGGCGGGTACAAAAGCTACCAACTTCATAACTGTGCCTGGTTTAGGCTCCAATACCTTACAGTTCACAAGTCCTAACTTCTCAGCCAGTTTCGAATTCACTCCGTTATGCACATTGTCCAGGTTGGTATGTATGGCGTAAATGGCTACATCATTCCTGATAGCCTGTATCAATGTGCGTTCTATATAAGTCCTTCCGGTAAGTCTTTTTAATCCCTTGAAAATAATGGGATGATGAGAAATAATGAGGTTACAATTCTTTTGAATCGCTTCTGAAACGATGGCCTCTGTAGTATCCAGCGATACGAGGATGCCGGTACATTCCTTTAATCTGTCGCCCACGATCAAACCGGAATTGTCATAAGATTCCTGCAAGGAAGGCGAAGCAAGTTTTTCGAGAGAATTTATAATTTCAACAATAGTCATGTTATTGTCTTTTCATCGTCAGTTGAATATTCGCTGTGCTTCCCCATGGAGCAAATTTTAATTCAGGAAGGGCTTTGCTTGTAAACCGCCAATCCCGGTTAAGAAAAATAAAATCAGAAGGGACTGATGGGAGTTGGATATTTAATTTACTGTAATCTTCGTTACTGCTCCATGTGCCGTTGTAATTGGATGAATTGAAAGTTACCTTCAGAGGTCCATGATAATAATCGTTTCCTTTTTTCAGAACGAACTTATATCCTGTATAATTCGCCGTCAAATCTGCGGATTCATCATTTGCGTGGGTGATGACAAATGACTGATCTAAAATATTGTCTTCAAAAAATTGCTCAAGAATCGTATTATCCTTTTTCTTATGGCAACTAATAAGCAACAAGAGAAGAGCCGGTAAGAATATCTTAATTAGTATTTTCATACCTGTAGTAGTTGACGAATCTTTTGGAGGTTTGCAGTTTGATTTTTTTTGATGTTCCGGAATAAAAACAAATATTTTCTTGCTTATAAAATCATTGAGTTATAAACGATGGCGTACCTATCGTTTATTGTCCATCTGCAACACCGGCCTATGAAGCCGGTTAGTACCTAATAATTTACCAGATTTGAATCCACTTTTCATAACGCCGCAAAATAATTAAAGAAAACACAAGAAAAACCGGTCAAAGTAATCCGTGCTACAACTAAACATTCAGGTTCGGATAAATTAACCCAATATCAAATGCGCTGAAGAAAATCATGGTATTATTCTCCAAAGATAATTTTTTCCTAACAAGATAAAACCACACATTTTTTCATGGAATATTTTGCCAGGGTTATAATACCGTTCTGCATAACTCATTTTAAACTTTATATTTACAACAACTCATCAAATCATTTTAATGACGAGTTCAATTTTCAAATGAAGGTTTCTGATTCTTTTTTTGACAAAGCCTGGCGAAGACTGAAGAAAAATAAAGGTGCAGTAGGAGGTCTCATAGTAATTGGCCTGGCAATTCTCACTGCTATCTTTGCTTATTTCATTGGCAACGACCACACGCCAAATGCTGACCGGCAAATTGTAGAAATACAAGCCCGTAAACCAGGTTTTACTCAACTATTCCTAAAAGTGCTCAAGCCACGGCAGCCACAGCCCGAAGGAATTTTCCATCAACTACTCTTTGGGAAAGACGATCCTTTTGTTCTTGTACCCATCAAAAGTTATCAGGTAAGGACTGATAGTGTTTCCGTCGAAAAATTCATTGATGAAGGGATCTATGAAAAAAAAGTATTTGCAAAAAGTGAACTTCCTGAAGATTTCATTTCGCAAAATACATTCTGGCTCGGAACAGACAAATTTGGTCGTGATATACTCAGTCGCCTCATCGTAGGTGTTCGTGTAAGCCTCTCCGTTGGACTGGTAACCGTCATCATCTCGTTGCTCATTGGCGTTACGCTCGGAATGCTTTCCGGGTATTATGGAGGCCGTACCGACAATATCATCATGTGGCTCATCAATGTGGTATGGAGTATGCCTACTTTGCTGCTGGTGTTTGGCCTCACCCTAACTTTGGGCAAGGGTTTCTGGCAAATTTTCCTTGCCGTGGGACTTACAATGTGGGTAACAGTTGCGCGTGTGGTCAGAGGCCAGGTAATGGCAGTTGCCAACCTGGAGTATGTACAGGCAGCAAGGGCACTCGGACTGAAAAACGCAAGGATCATGTTGCGACATATTCTTCCCAATGTATTGGGTCCTGTGATGGTGATAGCAGCGGCAAATTTTGCCAGCGCGATCATCATCGAGGCTGGATTAAGTTTTTTAGGAATAGGTATTCAACCGCCCACACCAAGTTGGGGATTGATGCTCAAGGAAAATTACAACTTCATCATTACACACAACCCTGCACTGGCTCTTGCTCCGGGCATAGCCATCATGATACTGGTACTGGCTTTTAATCTGCTGGGAAATGGCCTGAGAGACGCGTTGGATGTGAGAGGATGAGTTTTAGAATTATGAATTTTGGATTATAGATTATGAATTGCTAATTTTTAATTGTTATTGAAGGATGATCAATGATTCGATGTTTTGGTGAAAGTTCAAGGTTGAAAGTTCAAGGTTGAAAGTTCAAGGTTGAAAGTTCAAGGTCGAAAGTTTAAGGTTGAAGGTTCAAGTTTGAAGATTGTTCGTTCAGGATTTTTGATAACCATTGGAAGTTTATGAACCAAAGATTTGTTTTCTCTCAAAATACATAATTCATAATCTATAATCCATCATCTTTAATCCAAAATTCATAATCCATAATTCACAATCCGTAATTCAAATCTCAAATCTCAGCTTTCTCTTTCCCAGCGCCATTTTCCTGAATCTGAAAAACAACAATATGGCGGAAACAGTAAGTCCTGTAATGAATCCGACCCAGATGCCCACAGCCCCCAACTCCATTGGAAACGCCAGGTAATAACCAAATGGTAACCCAATCACCCAATAAGCAATAGCAACAAATACAGTGGGCACTTTTACATCCTTTATTCCACGCAATAGTCCAGATGTTATGGCCTGGGAACTGTCTGATATCTGAAAGAAACCTCCAAATAATAAAAGTGTAGCTGCAAGTGAAACAACTGCACCATTATCATTAAAAATAAATGGCAGGTTGTCTTTGAAAATAATAAACATCAATGCGCAAAAGCCTCCATAAATCCATGCCATGTACAAGGTACTTCTCCCAATATATCCAACGAGAGGCTGATCTCTTCTTCCAAACGCATTGCTGGTACGAATGGAGCCAGCCTGCGACAACCCCATACTGATGATGAAAGTAAATGAAGCGAGGCTTAATGCTATCTGATGCGCAGCGAGAGCCACAGCACCGAGCGTTCCAACGAGGATGCTCGATACCGCAAAGGCACCTGCCTCCATTCCTATCTGCATGGCTGAAGGAATCCCGATGTGTAACAATTCTTTCATGGTGTTCCACCTCAGTTTCCATGCCCGCTTTCCGATGATGATGTATCTCTGAAAAACAGGATGAAAGAGTACGACAAGGGCAAGCACCACAAAGAGTACCATGCGGGTAATGAACGTTCCAAGTCCCGCTCCGTATAGTTCCCAGCGGGGAAATCCCCAATTACCGAAAATAAATAACCAGTTCAGAAAGATGTTGAGAGGGATAGCACCTATTGAAAGTATCATGGCTGTTTTCGTGTATTCAAGGCCGTCAGTAAACTGTTTTAGCGCAAGAAAAAGCAGCATGGGAATGATACCCCAGCCCATGATTTGCATATAAGGAACTGCCAGTGCTGCTACTTCAGGATCCTGATCCAGGTGAAACAGGATATCTTTTCCAAATTCCAACGCTAACGCAATCAATATAGCCGTGATAGTACAAAGCCAGAATCCATTGAACAGGTAATGGCTCACTTGCCTGCTGTCGCGCCGGCCATGCGCCATGCTCACCATCTGAGATACTGATATTGTAATACCAATTCCAAAAATGTAGGGAATGTTGATCACGCTACTTACCAGTGCAGACGCGGCTAATTGTTTGTAACTGACTGCCCCTACCATGGCACTATCAATTAATGACAATGACATCTGCGATATCTCCCCGATGATGATCGGAAATGCTAATGTCAATGTCTTCTTTGCCTGTAATCGAAGCATGAAGTTTATTGAAAGATGATGCGGGAGACCTTAGTTTCCCACTGTTGTATCCAAAACTACACGTTGATTTGCTTTCTCCAGCTTTTCCTTTTTCTTAAAAAACCCTTTCAGAAGGAAATTGTGTTGCAGCGCTTCGAGGTCTTCATCCAATTTCTTACTTGCAGACTGCAGATTGGTTAGTGTGGTCCTGATCTTCACCGATGCATTTTTATCGTTAAGTAAATAACCAATGGGCGTCTGGGTGTTCTGCAATCCATTTTTCAAGGAATTAGTGGTTGCATTCAGGTTGCTGATGACCATTTTTGAAGAATCTGTAACCGCTGCCAATTGTTTTGATATATTTCTGAGATTGTTGAATATGGAAGTATCTGTTACAAGGTCGTTTGCAAGAGAGCCCGGCTTATTCAACTTGGCTGTATAATCTGCAGCTGCTTTACTCAATAATTCAATATTAGTCGCAGATTTATTGAGACTGGCTGCTAACTGGTTGATCTGGTTGGCCAATGTTTCATCAGTCAGGAATTTCCCGATAGTACCCTTCCCTTCCGCAATCTGCGAAGTAATGGTCTTAAGGTTCCCGGTAATAGCCAACAGGTTATCATTATTCTTCGATAATGTATTCATCAATTCATCAGTACTGAATAATTTATCTCCCTGGAGAATATCCCCATCCTTAACAGATGGAGACTGGGCGCTGCCTCCATAGATTTCTATAATTTTATTCCCGATAAGTCCGTCTGAAGACAATTTGGCTTTTGCATCTGTATGAATAAATTTTTTGGCTACTTCATCTATATTCATCTTCACCTCTACTAATCCTCCTTCTACCATTGTTACACTCCTGATAGTACCTACTTTCACTCCTGTGTACCAGATGTTATTTCCTTTTTGAAGTCCATTTACATTTGGAAAATAAGACTTCACAAGAATGGATTCGGTAAATGTTTTCTTTTGCGAGCCCAAAGTGAGTATTGTAATAGCGAGAATAGCTACACCCAGTAAAGTGAAAATTCCTACTATAACTGACCTGCTGGCGCTGGATGATCTCATAATTTATTGTATAAAGTTGTATTCATAAAATTGGCTCAATCGTTCATCACCTGAAGAAAATACTTCTTCAAAAGTACCTTGTTTTATAAACATGCCTCCATGCAGCATGGCTATCCTGTCACCCGTAGATTTAGCACAGGTGAGGTCATGAGTGATAATGATTGAGGTAGTATTAAGTTTATGTTTCACATGGTTGATAAGATTGTTGATCTCAATGCTAGTGATCGGATCCAGCCCACTGGTAGGTTCGTCATATAGCATGATCTTGGGTCGAAGGATCAATGTACGTGCAATACCAATGCGTTTCCTTTGTCCTCCGGACAATTCCGCGGGCATTTGATTGATGGTTTGCAACAGGCCGACATCATCCAGCACCGATTCTATCTCGTGCCGAATCTCCTTCCTGGTAAGATGGCGTGCATGCCGTACCAGCGGAAATTCCAGGTTCTCCTTCACCGTCATGCTATCATACAACGCACTGCTCTGAAAAGAAAAACCCAACTGAAGTCTCAATTGCATTAATTCGTACTTGTTCAGGTCCGGCACCTCGTATCCAAATACTTTTACGGAACCTTTATCCGGTTGTAACAGACCAGAAATTATCTTGATCAAAACAGACTTACCTGTACCTGATCTGCCAAGCACAACAAAGTTTTCCTGGTTAAAAACATCCAGGTCAACACCATTCAACACCTTTAGTTCTCCAAATGATTTGTAAAGATCCCGGATCCGTATCACGAGGTTATCAGGCCCTATGTTGATGGAGAGACTCATAAGTATCGGAAATGATTTGTAACCTGAACAATTAATATTTCTTCGACAAAAATCAGGAACATACTTAATACAACTGCCGAATTAGCAGCCTGACCAACACCTTCCGTTCCATTCTTCGCATAAAAACCCTTGTAGCATCCTACCATTCCAATCGTGAATCCATAAACGATACTTTTTATAAGTGAAGAAAAAATATCGAGGAACGAAATTTTATCAAATGCAGCTATGAAGAAGGTTGTCATACTCGTCAGTTCATTCTGATGTACATTCAGAAAGGCACCCATCATGGATACGAAACCCGCATAACACATCAGCACAGGAATCATGATCGTAGTAGCCAGCACGCGACTTACGACCAAAAACTTATATGGATTGATAGCAGAGACTTCCATGGCATCTATCTGTTCCGTCACTTTCATAGAACCTAATTCAGCTCCGATATTAGAGCCGACCTTACCCGCACAGATCAATGCTGTAACAAGTGGGGCCAATGCACGAATAATGGCAATCGCTACAAGAGAAGGCAACCATGACTGCGCTCCGAATTCTGAAAGAGAAGGACGCGACTGTTTGGTGAAAACCAACCCTGTAATAAATCCTGTCAGCGTGATCAGAAACAATGAGCGGTACCCCACCTGGTAACATTGACGAATCACTTCCTTGATTTCATAAGGAGGCCGGAACACTTCTTTGAAAAAACGAACTGTAAATAGAAATGCTGAATGAATACCGATAAAGAATTCATCGATCTTTCTTGTAAACAAATATCTGCGAGGAGTTTTAAGACTCATTATAATAGTACAGCCGTGTGATTTTATTTTAGTTTGAAAGGGTACAAAGATGGCTACAAGAATTTAAAAAAAAAATAATGAAGCATAAAAAGTAGTCTTAAATACTTCTTCATTGCATAAAAAAGAACCTGCCCCAAAGAAGAATCGACTTTCGAAAACAATCAAAGCTTCGTACTAATTGAAATTCCCCGCAAAATAGTAGTCGTCTAATCGCCACTCCATTACCCGGGCAAAAAAGGTAGCTGAACAAGTAGAGCCTTAGAAATTTTCTAATAGAAGTAGTTATTCTGTTATTTTTCCGTCGCATACAGTATATTTGGCACTCATCACGACTATAGGAAATGTTTAATCTAATTTTATTTGGCCCGCCAGGGAGCGGGAAGGGGACACAGTCTGAGAAAATCATTGCTACCCACCACCTGATACACCTTTCAACCGGTGATTTATTGAGAAGCGAAATTGCCCGAAAGACTGCATTAGGAATGGAGGCCAAGAAAATCATGGACAGGGGGGAACTGGTACCGGACGCTGTGGTAATAGGTATGATCAGTGACGCAGTAGAAAATAACAAAAACGCGGAAGGGTTTTTGTTTGACGGGTTTCCCCGTACCGGAGTTCAGGCTGCTGAATTAGACAAATTATTAAAATCGAAAAATACCTGTATTGATATCGTTCTCGCGATGGAAGTGAGTGAAAAGGAACTCATTCACCGGCTGCTGAAACGAGGGGAAACAAGTGGCAGGTCTGATGATGTCAATGAAGACATCATCAGGGCACGCATAGCGGAATATCATAAGAAGACCAGCACAGTACTTGATCATTACGAGAAAGAAAACAAAGTATTTCATGTAAAAGGGGAAGGCACCATCGATCAAATCTTTGAAAGGCTGGATTCTAAATTGTCTGAGGTGAGGAAGAACCAGATGTGTTGAGGAGGAGTTTAGTCCGCCGCGGCGGATAGAGTGTAGAGTGTAGAGTGTAGGGTTTAGAGTGTTTAGAGGAGTTTGGAATAGTTTAGTTCAATGCATTGGGTTGGAAGATTTTGGTAATTGATTGTTTCCGATTGTCTGCTGATGCCTGTCTTTTTTTTACTGCTAAATTTTTTCAAATACCTTCTGATCGCTGACGCTAAATGTGTTTATATTTGGTGAATAACCACACCAAGTGTACAATTATACTAACTGATATTATTCCATAGTTTTATTTACAAAAAATCCCAATTATTATGGCAGAACAAAAAATTTTCGAAGCAAGTCCCGAAGCCAAAGGAAAGGCAAAGCAACTCCGCCTGTTTGCATTCCTCGCGTGGATCATCGCCATTGCCGGTGAGGTATTCGCAATTATGAAATTGATTCACAACGAAACCCTTACCTGGCTGATCGTTGCCATTGCAGTGATACTGGTACTAGCAATCACAGGCTCCCTGCTTTGGAAAAAAGCCAACAGGCTGGACCCAACGTCAGAAAAAAACAAAGCAAGGTTTTTTGTTCAGAATCAATTGGGCGCCATCATGAGTGTGCTTGCTTTTCTGCCACTCGTGATCTTTATATTTACTAACAAAAACCTTGACGGTAAGACCAAAGGGATTGCGGGCGCTATCGGTATCGTTGCATTGCTCATAGCTGGTATTACCGGTATTGATTTTAATGCTCCTTCCATTGAAAAATATACAAAAGAAATAAATGCCCAGACAGACTCACTGAAACAGATCAATATGGGAAGTGATCTTGTTTACTGGACTAAGGAAGGAAACAAATATCACATCTACGAAGACTGTTACCACATCAAAAATCGTCCTGAGATTTCGAGTGGTACTGTAAAGCAGGCATGGGAGAGCAAAGGGATTTCCGAACTGTGTCTTACCTGCAAGAAAAGAGCTATGAAGGAGCACAACCTTACTTCTCTACCAACCCCCACTGATGCGGAACCGGTGAGCAATGCAGCGGATTCCACGCAATAGAGGCCATATTTTTTACTGAGCAAAAAAATCATAATCGCTGTACGAAAGCACGGCGATTTTTTTATTTGGTTAGGTTACCTCATCATTGATTTGGTATAAAAATAAAAGCAAGCCTATAATTTGAGACTATTTTTCAGGCATAAGGTATCGTCAATTTTCCTTTCATTATATCTTCTATGGTGGATATTTATGATTTATTCTCTGGCATTCACGGCAGAACCGGAATATCCGGTATGTAATCCTTTGCCAATGGTATTTGTTGTCCTTACCTCTTTTTTGGGGATTACTTATTCAGCGATCCTTTGCATAAAGTTCTTGCAAACAAAAACCGATAACAAAGAAGACTACTTGATTTTTATGGCCATTGTTACGTTTCCTCTATTTGGTGGATTTCTTTATCTGATGAGTACTGCATAAGGTATTAGACTAATTTCAAGTTATTTAATCGAAAAACAATGACTACTTTTTTATTTTGACATACTGAAATGAGTTCCAGGTGTCTTGATCAGTTAGCCAACCATCCCCCCTTAGAATCCTCCGCATCGGCAAACACAATTAACCATTAACAACTGACAATTAACCATTATCCCCTCCGCCTCACCATCGTCAAAATCGTTGCCACTCCCACCAACGGATCTTCACTATTATCCAATATTTCCACATACCATTTTACAATTCCTTTCGGTATGTCGCTTCCTTTCGGAATATCCTCACCGGGTTTTGCTTCTTTCAATTCCTGGGTCTTTTTTTCCTTGCAGGTAAAGCGTACAAAAATTTCATCACCCGGATACACAGGTTTGGTGAAACGCAATTCTTCAATTCCATAATTGAGCAATACCGGATTCTTTTCATAATCATCTACAAACAATCCTGCAGCAGCGCTCATGATGAAATAACCATGTGCCACCTGTCGCTCGAACATGGTATCAGTAAAATCAGTCGCCACTATGTGGGCATAGAAGTGATCGCCACTTAAATCTGCAAATCGATCGATATCCTCTGTAGTAATGATTCGCTTTTCCGTGATCAATTGATCACCAATTTTCAAATCGTCAAAATATTTTTTGAACGGATGGACTTCAGATTGAAACCCTTTTGCTCCGGGTGCATAAACGTTTGTAACTGCCGTAAGCATTGATGGCGATCCCTGCAATGCCACAAGCTGCATATAATGCCTGATACCACGCAATCCCCCCATCTCCTCTCCTCCTCCTGCCCTGCCCGGGCCACCATGCACCAACAAAGGAAGCGGTGATCCGTGACCGGTACTCTCTTTTGCGCAATCCCTGTTGAGCACTAACATACGTCCATGATAATTGCCTGCCCCCAAAACAAAAGAACGTGCAATGGCTCCATCATTGGTAACGACCGTACTGCACAAGCTGCCTAAACCTAATTTGGATAATGCAATTGCTTCATCAATATTCTTGAAAGGCATTAATGTACTTACAGGCCCAAAAGCCTCCACCGTATGAGTTTCCATATTTTCAAAAGGCTTCTCGTTTTTGAGCAATAGCGGACTGATAAATGCTCCTTTCTCAAAATCCGCATCGATGACATCAATAGCATCTAAAGTACCATAAACGATTTCCGAATTAGCCATCAATCTATGTACCTGCTGCAACACTTCCTTTCTCTGTTGACCTCCGGCCAGCGACCCCATCCTCACCTTTTCATTTTGCGGATTGCCGATTGTTGTCTGTTGCAGGCTTTTGGAAATGTCTTTCCACACATCTTCCATTTTATTTTCCGGCACAAATATTCTGCGGATAGCAGTACACTTCTGTCCGCACTTGACAGTCATCTCCTTCCTGATCTCTTTAATAAAAATTTCCCATTCCGGCATATCCGGTGTTACATCCGCACCGAGCACAATACAATTCAAAGAATCTGCTTCCATATTGAACGGTACATTCTTGCGTAGAATATTCGGATTGGATTTCAGCATCAATCCTGTGCTGGCTGATCCCGTGAAGGATACAACATCCTGAGAGCCCACATGATCCAGTATATCACCCGCACTTCCGCAAATCAATTGCACTGCTCCTTCAGGTAAAATCTCTGAAGACACTATTTCTTTCATTACGGCCTCAGTGAGATAGCTTGTGATCGTCGCAGGCTTCACCACTGCGGCAACACCTGCCAAAAGATTTACCGCAATTTTTTCTAACATTCCCCATACCGGGAAATTGAAGGCATTAATATGAACGGCGACTCCATCTTTTGGAATCAAAATATGCTGAGCTGCAAATGTTCCTCCTTTACTTAGCCCAATATTCTCGCCGTCCATTGCAAATATTTCATCAGGTAATTTCCTGCGGAGCGATGCATTGGAAAACAAATTACCGATTCCACCTTCAATATCGATCCAGCTATCGGCCCGTGTAGCACCGGTCATCAGGCTTATGGGATAAAATTTTTCTTTCATGGAAGTGAGATGAATCGCCAATGCTCTTAGCATGCGTCCTCTTTCTTCGAAGGTCATCCTGTGCAATGCCACGCTCCCTTTGGTTCTTCCATATTCAAGGATATCTTTGAAGTCCAACCCACTGGTAGTGGCAGTTGCAATCAATTCTCCCGATACTGCATTGTATAGTGGTTGCCCTTCACCATCACCTTCTACCCATTTTCCCAAAACATAATTTTTCAATTTCATATTATCAACACTTGGTTATTTGCTATGATACAAAAAATAAACTTACTCATTCTCTGGTGAGCATTTTGTAAATTTCCGTTTTTTCTAAACATGCATAAGATATGGAAGAAGGTTATGTAAAGTGCCGGCGTGAAAACAAGATTTCTACAATTGAATTTTTTCATCCACTCAGCAATTCTATGCCGGGAATCTTGTTACAAGAACTATCACAAAACATCAAGGCGGAAAGTGAATCAGACAGCACAGTCATCGTATTGAAAAGCGCGGGTGCCAAAGCCTTCTGTGCGGGTGCAAGTTTTAATGAACTGATATCGATAGAATCTGAAGAAGATGGGTTGAAATTTTTTTCAGGATTTGCAGAAGTCATCAATGCCATGCGTACCTGTAGAAAATTAATTATAGCCAGGATACAGGGAAAATGTGTTGGAGGAGGCGTAGGTATTGCTGCGGCTGCAGACTACGTCATTGCATTGAGCAGTGCAGATATTAAATTGAGCGAACTGGCACTTGGTATAGGGCCGTTTGTAATTGGACCTGCCGTTGAACGAAAAACAGGAGTAGCTGCTTACAGTGAATTGGCTATTGATGCAGCTTCCTGGCGATCTGCCATTTGGGCGAAAGAAAAAGGTTTGTTTAATGAAGTGTGTGAAACTGCTGAACAATTAGATGCTACCGTAAAGAAATTAGCAACCACCATATCTCAGTACAGTCCTGAAGCCATGGCTGCCATGAAAGAAGTATTTTGGGAAGGAACTGATCATTGGGATGGACTATTACAAAAACGTGCTGCCATTAGTGGGAAGCTGGTATTGAGTGATGCAACAAGAATTGCGATAGAAAAATTCAGGAAGAAAACTTAAGAAGTAACCGTGCCGGATGGTTTTACATTTCCGGTTCTGACCAATGATCCCCAATGTTGGATTTCCCCTTTTAATGCGCGTTTTAAAGATTTCAGGAGTATCAGGTACATCATCTGCCTGTATATAAGGCGCTGTGGCAAAATCCAGAATAATTTCTTCGGATTTTCTTTTTCAAATGCAAAGGCAAGAGCAGCACCGGCTACATCCACCATCGTGAATATGAAATAATACAAAAGGATCTTAGGCAAACTCAGTACGATAATATTAGTAACCGAAAAAATAATACTGAGCAAAAGAATCAGATCGGCCAATGGGGCCAGGATGGTTAGGACGATTTGAAAAATGAGGATATTGGGCATTGCAATCATTCCAAAATATCCATACCGGGGATTAAAGATGGCATAACGATGTTTCCAGAAACACTGCATGACGCCAAAACTCCATCTGAATCTTTGTTTAAAAAACTGTTTGAAAGTTTCAGGTGCTTCCGTATAACTGATTGCTTCGGTACAATTTCTCACTACATTCCCATCACTCAAAAGCCGCATCGTCAAATCACAGTCCTCTGCAAGAGTATCTGTAGAGAATCCTCCCACATTCAATACTGCGTCTTTTCGAAAGGCACCGATAGCTCCGGGAACCACAGTAATACAATTGAGCAGATCAAAAGCCCTGCGGTCAAAATTCTGTGAAGTGATGTATTCTATACTTTGCCAGCGTGTAAGCATGTTTACCTCATTACCCACTTTTACATTTCCTGCCACGGCTGCTACTTTCTCACTTTCAAATTTGCTCATTAACCAACTTACGGCATCCTTTTTCAACTGCGTATCAGCATCTACACAAACAATGTATGAATATTGAGCCATGGAAATCCCCAGGTTGAGTGCAGATGCTTTACCACCATTCGGCTTGGTAAATACCTTTACTTTTTCATTATTTTCAAATGCAACCTGTACGCGTGAATACGTGGCATCTTTACTTCCATCATCCACGAAGATTACTTCCAGGAGCGGGTAGTCCTGGTTGAGCATGCTCATGACAGTTCGTTCACAATTCACTTCCTCATTGTAGGCAGGTATGATGATAGATACACCATCTTTACGATTGCCTAAGGAAACTGCTGCTTTCTGGTCTTTTCGCCGCTGCAAGGATGCCATGATAATCATAAATAACATTCTGCCTATCGACAGGATTATGGCAATAAGAAAAAGTGAGAATAACAATTTCCCACTCCAGTAGGTACCATCAGCAAGCAAGAAGTTGAAACTGTTGATCCAACGGTCACGCTTATTCGCAACAAGAGGCATTAATTCATCCCTGGATTTCCCCATCAAGCCACCAACCGTCGTGAACACGTATCCTTTTTCCTTGAAATAATCTATTATGCGGGGCAATGCTTCTACGGTAGCCTCCCTGGATTCACCTCCGGCATCATGCAGAAGAATGATACTGGCGTTTTCATTTTCAACAGCACTGATTACGCGGCTTACTACAGAATCTGCTACAACGCCTTTTTCCCAGTCTCTCGGATCTATCCCTTCGTTGATGGTAAGATAATTTTCCATACGACTTCTCTCAATGGGCGCTAGTTCTTCAAACGTCTCTGGTTGGGAATCTGCATTGTATGGTGCACGGAACAGAACTGTCGAGTGTCCCGTAACGCTCTCGATCAGCAATCTTGTGAGTTCCATTTCGAGAGATGCCCGGCGAAGGCTCATTTCAGCAATGTTATGATGTGTGTAGGTATGATTTCCTATTTCGAATCCATCCCTGAACTCGCGTTGTAAAATCGGAATATTTTGTTGTGCCTGGATTCCCACCACAAAAAAAGTAGCCGGCACTTTTTCCTTTTCGAGAATGGATAATATCCTGGGAGTCCATTCCGCACTTGGCCCATCATCGAAAGTCAGGATTAGTTTGTGGCCTCTGCCGCGCGTCGTATCCTCAGCAAATTTCCGGATCAGGTATCCACTTCCTACATCTACATAATTTTCTTCAGCAATTAATTTTTCCGTACTGTCAATATCAAAAGTAACTTCACCCTCATGAGGCCCTTTAATAATGTCCAATACTTCTCCCTCTCCAATAAAATCAACCTTAGATATTCTTGGAACTTTTTCCAGTTTGCTATAATCAAAAGGAAACCTTATCAATGAAGTATCACTTAGGTTTCTATCATAATAATTCCACATTCTTTCATCTTCACTTCCCAACCGCCAGAGAGCTGTGCCGGCAAGCGGGAACTCGTCGCTGAATCGCAGTACATTGAAAATTGTCGCCGCATCCGTAAACCAGATATCATGCCGAACGAATTGAGAAGTATCATCTTCATCTACTGTAGAATAGGCGTAATGAAGGTTGTAGCTGTTATCATCGAATGTAATAGCTCCTCCTGATTCATTTACTACATTCATTACATCCCCGAAACTCACCGATTCATCAAAATGGCCATTGTTCCAGCGTGCTCCATAACCCGCCACACCCAGGATTACTTTTTCAGAAGGAATCATTGCGGTCACTTCGTCCATTGATTTTTCAATCCACTTCTGCCCACTGATTGGTCCAGGCCCCGAACCATCACTGTGTTCATCATAAGCCATTGCAACTACATAATCATTTACCTCGCCTAACGCCTTCAAATCATAACTATCATTATTCATTGGAATATCGGTGGTCAGCAATAATGATTCCTTTTGAAACCTGCTACTCAGTTTCCTTTCGAATTGCACAAAAAAACTGTTATCCTCTGTTGTCAATTCTTCAAAATCAATATTGATGCCTGCAAACCCATTTTGCTTTAAGAGTAATACAAGGTGATCAATGAATACTTCCTGTATTGCAGCATTGCGAAGAATGGGTTGTATGAGTTTTCTGTCGAAAGCATTTTTTGATGAATTGTAATTGGAAAAGATCGGAAGAATTTTGAGTCCAAATTTTCTCATATATCCAAGAGAAGCGGAGTCCATCCGGTTATCAATCGTGGGATGGATGGTATCTGCAAAGTACCATTCAGGAAAAATCATATTAAGTTTAGAGCCATGCCTTGCCAGGTCAATTTGTGAACTTGCATCCCAGGGCACATAAAACGCTGCCCTGATCATACCAGCATCCATCCTGGTAGATGCATTTCTAACCCTGTGAAGCGAATCTTCGTGAAGTTTCCTGAGAAGGAATTTTCTGAAACCTGCAAACTTTTTATTCTGTTGGTTCTTTAAAACAAGGGGATTGGATACATCGATAGCGTGAGCATACGCTTTTCCCTTTGATTCTAAATTAGGAAGGCTTGGTAATGAACCAATATAGATAGTAATCAGCAAAAGAACAACCAACCCAAAGACAAGAATTAAAATCAACCGGCCAGTCCATATAATTTTTTTCCACCGTCCCTTACCACCTGATTGAAAAATCTGCCTCGATTGTTCCATATAAAAAACAGGAAATGAAGTTAATACTTGCCTTTCTAAAGTTGAATAAAAATCCTATCAATTTATTAACCAAATCAGAATCCATAAGCCCTATAAAAAAATTGGCCCGAGTAGAAACAAGGGCCGTTTACCAAAACTAACTGCTTATGAGAAAATTGTATTTTAAACTTTATACCCTAACAAAGACAAAACCAATGCCAGAAAAAATAAACTTGCCAGAAATTTTCTAAAAGAAATCTAAAAATATAGTTTCAAAAAGTACTAACCGCAAGAGGTTAGAAAAGTTACTCCGTAATACTTCGCATTCTTACGTCTCCATCCCTGATGAGAATGTTTTTCATCCTAATTGGACTCAATTTTTTTCACCTGCTTTTTCTAAACCTGATACCATTTTGGATTCCTCCTAAACCCTTCCTAAACTCCCTAAACCCTCCTAAACATAAGAAAGGCCCGAGTAGAAACAAGGGCCGTTTACCAAAACTAACTGCTTATGAGAAAATTGTATTGTCTGTTTTTAATATCTTATTTTCAAAAGACATGCCAAAGGTATATACGAAAAAATTACCACAGCAACATCTTCTCAAATTTTAAAAAACTATTGACAAGGCTTTCAAAAAGTATTAAGATTTATAGTTGCTACTAACATTTTGCTTTTAAACTTCAAATATTCTAATAGGTACCTGCCGAAAAAAATCCTTACCTGGTATAATTCAATTCCCCAATTAGTGTGTAAGTTTTTCAGCATTTTCTGCAAACTGCAATGCGTCAATAAACTCCTGTAATTCCCCATTGAGTACTTCATCGAGGTTGTAAACTGTCATTCCGATACGGTGATCCGTTACTCTCCCTTGCGGAAAATTATAAGTTCTGATTTTGGCCGACCTGTCTCCGGTACTGACCAGGCTCTTTCGATGCCGCGCTATCTCTTCTTCCTGTTTGCGCACCTGCTCTTCATAAAGTTTTGTACGGAGCATCTGCATGGCTTTTTCCCTGTTGGCAAGCTGACTGCGTTCTGTCTGGCACATGACCACTACGCCGGTCGGTAAGTGCGTCAACATTACCTTCGTTTCCACTTTGTTTACATTCTGTCCGCCGGCGCCGCCACTGCGTGCTGTCTCCATTTTCACATCACTATCTTTCACCTCCACATCCACTTCTTCCGCTTCCGGCATCACTGCCACCGTAGCGGCACTGGTGTGTACACGTCCACTTGCTTCCGTATCGGGTACCCGTTGCACCCGATGAACACCACTTTCAAATTTCAACGTGCCATACACATCATCACCTTTCACCTCTAATTGCACTTCCTTGTATCCTCCTACGGTACCTTCATTTTCACTTAATACTGCGGTCTGCCATCCTTTGTTTTCGCAATACCTTGTGTACATCCTGAGCAGATCGCCGGCAAACAGAGAAGCTTCATCTCCTCCGGTTCCGGCACGTATTTCCAAAATACAATTCTTTTCATCCTGCGGATCTTTAGGTATGAGTAATGTCCTGATATGTGACTCCATCGATTCTTTCTTCTCCTGCAACTGCGGTAATTCCTCTTTAGCCATGCCTCTCATCTCCTCATCATCGCTGTTCAGTACTTCTTTGTTGAATTCTATATCATCCAA
Organism: uncultured Ginsengibacter sp.; assembly: GCA_964526985.1. Classification (GTDB taxonomy): domain Bacteria; phylum Bacteroidota; class Bacteroidia; order Chitinophagales; family Chitinophagaceae; genus Ginsengibacter. Next base: position 87,697 of record CAZGNJ010000007.1, read on the forward strand.
TATTTTCAGGTAGTCTTTCCGGGCATTTACTATTTTCTCAAGGCTGCGGTATTCCTTGCTCAGCGACTTGTACTTATTATTATCACTCACTATTTCCGGATTGGAAAGTGCTACTGCCAGTTGATCGAATCTTGCCTGGATAGCCTCTAACTTATCGAGCATGCATTTAGATTAAGGGCTGCAAAAGTAAAATAAAAAAGAATCTCACGCAGAGTGCGCAGAGGGCGCGGAAGAGGTATACGAGGAATAAGAAAAACTCCTAAAGTTTAAGAGGTAGCGACTGGAAAAGACAATAAAGTAAATTCGGATTTGAAATAGAAAAAAACGATTGGCAAGAAGAAATCCTCTGCGTTCTCTGCGCCTCTGCGTGCGTTAACCTCCATCTATAATAATATCCTCAACGTATTCAATTCCCTGAATCCATCGATATGCCATTTGAAATACTCCACTATGAGCAAAAGGATCTTTCTTCGGATAGCTCCATTTAGTTTCAACGAATCCACTTCTTCTACGTGGGACATTTTTAGAAGTGAGGACAAAGCGGCATTGATATGAGGTGAACTTTCAGGAGTTGTAACTTCCATCGAACCCGTGAATGCACCTTCGCGCACGTCAAATAATTGATTGCTTTCAGAATAATTATTGTGCATTTGAAAACCAAGTAATGCCGGCCATTGCACCGCAAATAGAAGTGGCACATTAGCCGCATGTTTAGGGAGTTGGGAATCTAATTCTAACAGTAACCTTTCGGCAAAGTCATATAGTGAATAGTTCCGTTCTTCGTGTTGAATAGTTTTAAGCATTAGCTCAATAATGAATACTGCTGCCGAATGCCGTTCAACATCTGTAAGAATATTCCGATACACTTTTTTCCATTCCGCCTCTTTTATGCGCTGGAGATTCTTAAGCGAATTATGATAGACTTGCAAATCAAGAATGGATGCATGCTGGTAGAGATGCCCTTTGGCTCCTTTGGTTTTGGACCTGACATTGTTTACCATGTAGGACTGCAATCCAAACTCACGGGTATAAACAGTAACAACAGCGCTGGTTTCACCATACTTCACATTTTTTAAGACGATACCTGAGGTTGGGAAGATCATACTGCAAAGTTGGCAAATCAATGAAAATCAGTTTAAAAAAATATTGTACGAAATACAATTACGGATAAAGTCCATCCGTTTAATACCCCGTAAAACCCCTAATAATCCAAAATTTTATGAAGAATTACTTCTTTGGCTCTCTCCTCATTCTATTGGCAGGTACTGCATTCGCACAACGACATGATATCTCCTCTCGCCCTATGACATCTGGCAATAAAGGTACCGGTGCAAACATTGATGTAAAGTACCATCGTTTTAACTGGAATATCAATCCGGATAATTCGAAGAATATTTCGGGAGACGTAACTACCTATTTTAAGACCATTCAATCGGGTGTCAACCAGATAACATTTGATTTCAATAGGGCTTCATTCAATAATGTAAACCTCATTGTAAAATATCATGGTACCACTTGCACCACGTCATTTCCTCCGTCAGGAAACAGGGATATATTGACGATTAATCTACCGGTTACACTCGGTAATAATGTATTGGACTCTGTTACCATTTTTTACAATGGTGCTCCTCCGCCAGTTAGTGGTCAGGCTGAAGGTTGCCAGCAGAGAACCATTAATGGTTATCCATTATTCTACACCCTTTCCGAATCTTACGAAGACAAAGACTGGTGGCCGTGTAAGGCAGATATGCAAGATAAAATAGACAGTACAGATTACTACATTACGACACCATCGAAATACACGGCTGCAGCTAATGGCGTATTGGTGAGTACCACTACTTCCGGCAGCAATAAAATATTTCATTACAAACACAAATATCCTATTGCTTCTTACCTGGTGGCAGTCGCAGTTACCCAGTACGACGTTTATAACAGAACTCCTGTAATTATAAATGGCACTTCAGTGCCTGTTGTCTATTACATTTCCAAAGGCAGAAATCCTTCGACTGCAACCCTGAACAAATTTGACTATTGCCGCGATGAGCTTGTTGCCTTCAGCAACTTGTTCGGCGATTATCCTTTCAAGAATGAGAAGTACGGCATGTACGAGTTCGGATGGGGTGGAGGCATGGAACACCAGACTTTTTCAGCAATGGGCTGGAATTCTTTTCTTTCTAATTCTACAGTGGCCCACGAACTCATGCATCAGTGGTTTGGTGATAAGGTAACAATGGGTACCTGGAATCACTTATGGCTCGCCGAAGGATTCGCAAGCTATGGGGAAGTGCTTGCAGGTGAATTCGTTCCCGCTACAGGTATCGACCCTACGAGCCAGCGCGGTAGCAATAAAAGCGCTGCTAATGGCAATATACAGCGTACCTACAGTTGTTATATACCCGATTCAAAAATTACGAGTTCTGATGTACTGTGGAGCAGCACCTATGGTAGTTCAGTGTACGATAGAGGTGGCATGGTTGTAAGCATGCTGCGAACCCTTTTAGGAGATGACAAATTTTTCCTGGCTTGTCGTAACTATCTGAATGACCCTGCCCTGGAATACGGCTCTGCTACCACTGCAGACTTGCAGGCACACATGGAAGCGGTATGCGGAGGCTTCGACCTGAGTGGGTTTTTCAATTCGTTTGTGTATGGAAATGGATACCCGAGTTATTCAGGGACCAACGCTATACAATGGGATCCCATTGGAGGAGGCAAGGTCCGGTTTAGAGTAAAAACTCCAACCAAAAGCGCAGGCTCCACCGTTTCAACTTATTATTCTGTGATTCCTCTGAGAGTACAGGGGGCAGGTGGTAAAGACACCCTGATCGTTCTGTATGACCAGGGGAGTATCGGTGTTTCTGTAGGAGGTGATGGTATAGCATTTGGTAATTCTCCCACACCGGAAGTATATGTAGGATTTAATCCCACTTCAGTTACATTCGATCCATATAATATGAGTCTTGCTACCGGTACTACGACCCAGACAACAGTATTGGCAACAACCATAACTGATTTTACAGTGCAGGAAAATAATGGAAAGAACTCAGTGGCGTTGCACTTGGAAGACAACACTGCAGTAAAGGATGTCATATTAGAACACAGTGGTGATGGAACCAATTTTACGGCAGCAGGATCTATGAGAAGCATCGGAAATGATTCTTACCAATATTCAGAAGCGGCCTCGGGTGCACTTACTTACTATCGTGCAAAAATTGAATTGCAAACAGGAGAGTTGATCTACTCCAATGTGGTCAAGGTGAATGGCGACCTGGATGTGCCACAGATAAAACTTCTGGCCAACCCGGTAACAGATGTCGTAAGAGTAAAAATTCCTGCAGGAAGTGCAACGCCTTGCAGCTATACCGTCATGGACATTTCAGGCAAAACACTCCTCAAATCTTCAATACCCGTAAGCAGTGGTATTCTCGAAGTGGATGTGAGTACACTCCCGAAAGGAATGCATCTGCTTCGTCTTCAAGTCGGAACAATTCAAAAAACAATTCAATTCATAATCAAATAAATCACAAAACCCGCAATAAGGCGGGTTTTTTTACGTTTAAATTGTTGCATGAATTCCGTACTTATGAAAAGAATTATTCCAATCCTAGCCCTGCTGTTGTGGCCATTTCTCAATCAGGTTTTTGCACAAGCGACAAAGAGTTATCCGTTTGCCGTGGGAGGAAATGCCAATTGTGGCGGAACCAGCCAAATTCACTTCTATAATTATAATGGTACCACGAATACTATTTCGAATGCAACCGGAGGAATGGTTAATGTTTGTATTCCTGAGTTAAGGTATGGGGGTGCTAATACACAAAGATTTACCAGAAGCCTTGCAAGTGTATCCTTTAACCCGAAGGATCATAAAATATATTATTTACTTACTATTTACAGCCCTACAACAATTACGTATGCCTGGAGCTGGCCTTTGGGTACTTGTCCTACAGTAACAACACCCAGTCGTCGTGTTCCTGATCAGCAGTTCAATGCTGATATTTTGGGTGTGGCTTTTGACAACAATGGGAATGGTTATATCATAGAATTTACAGGAGCCTTGCCAACAACACCTCCAACCTACAAAGCCATGATACGTTCTATAGACTTTGCTACAGGCACCTTAGGTGTTGCAGATACATTGGTGATGACAGGAGGTGCAAAGATCTATCAACAAGGAAGCGGTGACGTAGTAATGACACCATCCGGGCAAATGTTTTTCGTTGTTGACAATAAATTATTCACACCGGATTATAAAAGTTATACAGGTACAGGAGCCAATGTCACCTGTACGTACATCGACACAGTTATCAATAGTGCCACGGGCTCCTATGTAGGACTTACTTATGCAGACGGAGAAATGATGTCAGCCTATTCCGGAGGAGGTTGCCCGTTTTATGAAACAAATATGATCACTGCCGGAACGGCAAATATTACAAAATCCGGAACTGTCTTCTCCGCTTCTGACCTGGCCACAGTTGTTTCAGGTATCGGCGCCGCTAAAAAATTGGTATCCGTAACTCCCACCGGTACACCTAAACAATATGATGTAGTTTATGATGTCTATATCCAGAACTATGGGAATATGGATGTTAATAATGTGCAGGTGACGGATGATTTAAAGGCAATCAATGGTAACGCAAACGTCGCATTTACCAGCGCAGTATTTACTGACAATCCTGCCGGGTTGGTACTTAATCCAACGTATGATGGAAAAACAAATATCAATTTACTAAATGGTACCGGCACATTGCCCAACTACCCGGTAGCAAACAATCACGCCACGATTCGTATCACTTGCAGGCTGAGTAATATCAATCCGGGTGTTGTCTATAACAACAGTGCCATAGCTACAGGTGTTGATTTCAATGGTAATAATTTAAAAGATAGTAGCACCAATGGCAGCAAACCTGACCTCAATAGCAATGACAAACCTGATGATGTAGGCGAAGGCCAGCCAACGCCTTTACTGATAGCCGTAGCAGCCAGTTCTACACCATGCGTAACGCTTGGGCAAACAATCTACAGACAAACCTTCGGATCAGGTACTGGAAGAGTTACCGCATTCCCGATGGCCACCGGCGGAAGTATAATACCTACTTCAACCTATGCAGGTACCGTAACAGCTCCTGTACCTGTTGAGAGATATACAATTTCAGACAATGCCATCAATGGAGATGCCGCCAAATGGCTCAATATGACAGATCATACAGGAGGTGCCAATGGGCGAATGCTTTTGGTGAATGCAGATGCGCAGCCCAACACCATGTATCGCGACCTCGTAGCATCAGCCTGTGGCGGTCAACAATATTCGTTCACCTTCTATGGTGCATTTATTGGCAACAGCAGCTACCAAACCATCTGTGATGGGTTCGGAGGATTCAAATATCCGAAAGTAATGCTTCGGGTACGAGACGCCATTTCAGGCGCCATAATTGCTCAATTCACGACTGCTGATATCACTTCTACAAGCTGGCAGCAGTACGGAATGAAGTGGGTAATGCCAACCGGATTTTCTTCCGTGTATTTGGAATTGGTGAATGACGGCGAAGGAGGTTGCGGAAACGACCTTGCTATCGATGATATTGAATTTGGTTTGTGTAGTCCGGCACCTGTTGTAAATATTGGAGCGGTATCAGGAGGATGCTTAGGCGGATCTACTACTTTTAGCGCTACCTTAAGTGACCCTACAGCGATACCCGGCAGTCTGGATTATCAATGGCAGGTAGCAACAGCTTTGGCCGGACCTTATACAAATATTCCAGGTGCTACATCTTCCAGCTACACCATAAATCCGGTAGGGCCCGGAGATGTCGGCAAATATTACAGAGTGATTGTAGCTGCCACAGGAAATATGGGTATTCCAAGTTGTGAATATATATCCACAGGATATTTATTAACAGCAAAAAATCCTTCAGTAGCTGCTACTTCAGCTACATCCAGTCATTCCAGTGTTTGCCCCGGCAAGACAGTTGCGCTTACTGCTGTAGGTGGCACACTCGGAACTAATGCAGTCTGGAGGTGGTATAGTGGAAGTTGTGGTGGAACTTTAGTCGGTACCGGAGCTACCATCAATGTAACCGTTAATGCAAACACTACCTATTTTGTTCGTGCAGAAGGAGATTGTAACGTAACGACGTGTCAGCAGGTAACCGTTACTATTAATTGCGATATCGATAAAGACAAAGATGGTATTCCTGATTTTGTAGAAAGCAATATGCCGGCAGCCTTTGGTGACGCTGACGGAGACGGGATCATCAATGCTTATGATACAGACTATCCGGGCTTTGTAGATAATAATGGCGACTTTATTAATGACAATTTTCAGGCAGATGGAGATTCTGATGGAGATGGAATTCCAAATTACCTTGACACCACTTTCCCCGGACGCGTAGATACCAACGGTGATGGGGTTGACGACAGGTTCGACTCAGATTTAGATGGAATCATAAATATGCTTGATCTTGACAGCGATAATGATGGCATTCCTGACGTAGTAGAAGCAGGCGGTGTGGATCAGAATGGCGATGGCAAGATTGACAATTTCGTAGATAGCGATGGAGACGGGTTGAGTGACCAGGTGGATGCAAGCCTGGGCGGAGCTTATAATTCTGGTGTAGGGCTTGGATTGAAAGATACAGACGGAGATGGTGTAGCCAATCAATTTGATTTGGATAGTGATAATGATGGCATTCCAGACGTAAGGGAGGTAGGTGGTGCTGATGCCAACAATGACGGAATGATAGATGGATTTGTTGATAGTAACAATGATGGTATTTCAGATAATATTTTGTTGACAAATGCTTTGCTGAGAACAGGCGCTGACACCAACAGTGATGGCAGGGCGGATAGCTATCCATATCATAATATGGACAAAGATGGTGTACCCAATCCTTATGATCTCGACAGCGATGGGGATGGTATTACAGATGTGCTGGAGGCCAACCTGCCTGATGTAAATTTTGACGGAAGAGTGGATGGTGCCCTGGGAACTAAAGGCTGGTCTGCTGTTGTAGATGCCATGCCCGCACTGAACCTTCCCAATACTGACGGTGATGCCAACCCGGACTACTTAGATATCGATAGCGACAACGATGGTATTACAGACCATATAGAAGGGCCATCAACAGGTGACTACAAAATGCCTTTGGGAACAGATGCGGATAATGATGGGATTGATGATGTATGGGATACTCAAAAATTTGTCTGGGGAGGCAATGGAGTATTCCCTGTAGATATGGACGGAGACTACATACCTGATTATCGCGATCTGGATACGGACGGTGATGGTAGTCCTGATATTAAAGAAGGGCACGACTATAACTTCGATGGAGTATTTAATGAGATTACAACTTTGACCGGTGTGGATACAGATGGCGATGGGCTGGATGACCGGTTCGATCTGGATAACACTTCTGCAAAGGGAACTTCATCCAATTTGGGGAATGGTGGAAGTACCTTCGGTGATCCTTCGCCGGGAACAAAAGCAGTAGTTCAAAAGACTCCTCCACTTGCCGGCAATCGCGATTGGCGCTGGTTACCTTATGTGTTACCATTGAATGTTGTTACTTTCAATGGAACTCTATCCGGTTACAATGCTGCATTGACATGGGAAATTCTTAGCCCTGAAGACATCCGGTCTTTTGAAATCTTCAGGAGCACAGATAATATTCATTTCACTCAGGTAGGAGCATTAACTCAAAAGTTATTGGCAAATCAGCAACGCAGATTCAACTTCAATGATGATGTTTCTATGATTTCTGATGGCATCATTTTCTACAGGTTGCAGATCACAGGCGCCAGCGGTAAGCATGCCAATAGTGACGTGATCAGGTTGCATACAAGGAATCAAATTACGGAGATCGTTATCAAACCTAATCCCGCCAACCAATTTGCAACGATAGCAGTGCCAGCAATACAGGAAGGCAACGCCCAGATCAAGATATTGAATAATACAGGAAAAGTGGTGAAAGCCCTTTCTGAAAAATTATTCAGGGGAACAAATACAATTCATGTATCAGAATTGCAAAAATTGCCGGGAGGCGTTTATACTGTTCATATACTTGCAGATGGCAATTCCTACATTTCCAAACTTGTAATTATTCACTAAACATAAAATGTAAGTTGAAAAAAATGGCCTGGAAAAATCCGGGCCATTTTTATTTTTGGCCATACCGGTCGGCACCGCAGGTCAGACCGGTATGGAAAACCATTTTTTCACCCGCCGTCTGACCTGTCGGTACCGGCGGCTATAATCCGGTCGGCACTGCAAGTCAGACCGGAATGGAAAACCAATTATTTCATTCGAGTTCTGCCATGCAATCTTCACACGCCGTCTGACCTGCGGTACCGACGGCTATACCAATGGCTTGCATTCAGTAACAACAGCTTCTGTATATTGCACATCATGTATCATCTCAAAAAATCTTTGGGTCAACATTTTTTAAAAGACCAGCATGTCATTTCAAAAATTCTTGAAAGCCTGTCCCAATGTAAATTTTCACACCTGCTCGAAGTAGGTCCGGGTGGTGGTGCATTGACGAGTGGGCTATTAAAAATACCTTCCATTGATTTTCGTGCAGTAGAAATCGACGAAGAAAAAGTGCAATACCTCCATTCAAAATTTCCAGGTATAGAAATCATTCATCAGGATTTTCTGAAGATGGAAGTACCCTTTTCGGAACCTTTCACTATCATCGGAAATTTTCCTTACAATATTTCATCTCAGATTGTATTCAGGATTGTTGACTGGTTCCCAAATGTAGAGCAGGTGATTGGAATGTTTCAGAAAGAAGTGGCAGAGCGTATAGCAGCAAAACCCGGAGGTAAGGACTATGGCGTACTAACCGTAATAACCCAATACTACTACGAGGTGACATATTTATTTACTGTAGGCAGGAATTGCTTCAATCCACCACCAAAGGTTGAGAGTGCTGTTATCAAAATGAACCTACGCAAAGAATTATTACCAGTTAAGAGTGAATCCACTTTTAAGAAATTAGTAAAGGCTTCATTTGCTCAGCGAAGAAAAACTTTACGGAATAATCTGAAAGGAATGATCTCCTCTGAAAAACTTTCAGATACATTATTTGACAGAAGAGCTGAAACGCTGAGTGTGGAAGAGTTTGCAAAGTTGAGTTTTTGGGTTGGATGAAATTGATACCATGCCAAACAGAGAGGCACAAAGATTATATTGCAATGTCCTGTTTATTGCCACAAAGATTCTAAGTATTCTTTCTTCGTGTCCTCGTGTCTTCGTGGCAAAATATATGTTTTTATCCAATAAGAAAATTGTCACAAAGCACCAAGAGGTAAACTAATCTTCATACTTCCGTCTCCTCAGCTAAAAAATAAAATGAAAGTCACAGTGATCACTGATATTAATTCGAATGAAATAAGAAAGCCTGATAGTCTGTTCAGGCATCTCAATAAGACAATTGTGTTACCAAATAAAAGATAGCCCAGCCGCCAAACATGATGATAATGATCCACACCCATCCGGGAACACTTCTGGGCACTTCACTGGATTCGATCAAAAAATATTTTGCGTCCCCCTTGCCATAAGCGTTGATCATGATGGGGACTACTCCATCAACGATTTGTTTTTCCTGGATACCTTCAATAGATATATCCGGGCCGTTTCTAACAGTAAAAGGAATCAACCGGATGCCTTCTCTTCCGTGCGGATCTACACTCACGATTCGCAAAGTGTGTTCTCCATCTATGAGCTTTGTAGTGTCCAGATCAAAGTTGATGGGTGATTTGAAAGTGCCGAGCGGCTGCTTGTCATCATCCAGAAAGATTAATATTGAACTTTTGCTATCCATAATTTATTCAAAGTTTAAGATGGTTCTTTTAATATGATTTCCATTCCGCTCGCCGGGTTTGATCATCCATTTTAAAGAGAAAAATAATGTTGCGAGTACAATTACAGCTACAACAGACACGATCAGGTAGTCAAACCTGCTTTGAGGGCCTGCGCCATGAGAGATGCTGCTCAAGAATTCTGATTGTTGTTTTTCACAGGCAGGACATGCGAACGTTGCCATTGCATTAAACAGAATGATAAGAGAAAAAATTAATTTGGTTTTCATGATTGTAGCATTTCGATAAAATAATGTTTTATTGTTTCACTGCATCCATCAGTTTTTTGATTTCATCTACAGTTACTTCTTTGGCATTGTTGCCCCAATTTGTCCGTTCATGATTCATGATGGCGGTAACTTCTTCCGGTGTCAGTTTATTGGTGGTTCCGATGGGAGGCATTGGCCCATAACCTTCAGTAGCACGCCCATTATAACCATTCATAATGATGCTGACATAAGTATTCAGATCATCACCGGTTACAATGCTGCTTCCCTTCAAAGAAGGAAAAGCTCCTGGCAATCCCTCACCATTGGCCTGGTGACACGCCTGGCAGGTAGAAGTATATAAAGCTGCTCCATCTGCCGCCGTAGTACCTCCACCTGATGCTACATTTTCTGCTGCTTTTTTCCTGGCATACAAGAACCCGGGAGTCGGGACGCCTGTTGGTAAATCCACCATTTTACGGCTCAACAAATAGGCTACCAGGTCCAACGCTTTTTGCTTCGCCACTATTTTTCCTTTCCTTCCTTTCATGTATTCTGCTGGTACATTCACTACCTTATCATTGGGACCCGGCTTTTCTTTGTATTGAAACAACCATGCATAGGAAGGCATAATAGATTCCTTTACCACAGCACGCGGTTGAAATAAATGAAGCAACTGCCAGTCAATACTTGGCTGCCTGTTACCAATGTTTGTGAGATCAGGGCCGGTGCGTTCTGTACCCATAAGAGTAGCAGTATTTCTCCAGGTATCCATTCTATTGTATAGTGCGTAGTCCGCAGCTACATTAGGCCTTGGCCCCCACATCTTATCCATATCGAGGCTTCTCACCTGCTGTGTATGGCAGCCTACACAACCCTCAGCTATGTAAACATATTTTCCCCTCATTTCTGTTGCAGTGAGCGGTTTATCTCCCGGCAAAGGCTTATTGATCCTTTGATTATTTAATGCAGGAACGATCGCTACAAAAATGGTCAGAAATACAAAGAATCCGCCGGATGTAATAAAAAGTAATTTATGATTATTGAAGAATTCCATTTTTATGAATGATTTTATTGAATGAATAATTATTATCCTAATGCTGGTGATGCTCCCTGTTCCATACCCCGGATCACTTCTTCATTTACATCCACCTCTTCTTTGACAGGACGTATCATCTTGTAGATGTTATAAGCAAACACCAGATGAGATAGCCACATCAATGTACCGCCAATGGCTCTCCACAACCAGTAAGGCGCCATCATAGTAACTGAATCAATAAATGGATTTCCATTGATCCACGAAATTCCTTTCAGAGTTCCTCCTATCATTAATGCAACTCCATAAAACATCAATCCGATAAATGCGAGCCAGAAATGAATTCCCACCAATGTCTGTGGTGGTTCACGACGTGTCAGTCTTGGTATCAACGCATACATGAATCCCCACAGGAAAAACGTAATGATACCATACATCGTCAAGTGCGAGTGTGCAACAGTGAAGTCAGTGAAGTGCCAGTAAAGGTTGGTAGTACGAAATGCTTCCGCAGTACCCTGCATAGATCCGGTAAAATAAAATATAGTTCCTATCAGCATGAATGGTAGTGTGTAGCTACCCGCGAGCTTATGCCACGAACCTTTGAATGTCATTAAGAAGTTAGTGGTACCGGCCACCACCGGAATGATCATCCCAACACTTCCAACAATAGCGACAGTCTGCAGCCACCACGGAATACTGCTGAATACAAAATGGTGCGAACCGATCAACGTATAAAAAAGTATCTGCGTCCAGAAGGCGAGAATACCAAGGCTGTACGAATAAATGGGCCTGTTAAGTTGTTGCGGAAGAAAATAATAAATCAATCCTAACACAAACATCATAAACCACATACCCACGCCCTGGTGCATATAATAACCTTGCGAAATTGTTTCTCCCAAACCATTCTGCCACCAGGGCAAATAGGCTACCAGCATAATGGTAGTACCAAACATGGTGGCCGCAACGATGTACCAATTGGAAACATAAATTTCCTTTGTCTTTCTCCTTGCAATGGTCTTGATAAAATTGATCATTGAAATGATCACTCCCAAACCAAACAAAAGCTGAACCGGCCAGATGTATTCGCGAAACTCACCACCACTGTTATTAATTCCTGCCATCAATAAAATGCTTCCGATCACCACAGAAGCATTGATGAGAATAAGTGCCCACCATCCCCATTTGATGCTGTACAACTTACCATTACCAACACGAGGCACCACATAATATGCGAGTCCTATCATGCCCAATGATGCCCATCCCCAAAAAACAGAATTTGTATGTACTGGTCTCAGTCTTCCGAAACTCAGCCAACTCACATGATCTACATCAGGCGATACAAACTTGATTCCGAGATATTCACCCACACTGGTACCAAAGATCAACCATGCTGTAGCTGTGATGAAATACCAGATCACCAATTTCGAAAGTTCAGGATCAACTTTCGGACGAGGTATCGCTCTTTTCTTTTCTTCAATAAAACGAATACCGCCATGTTCATCAATATTCTTCAGCAGGCCTCTTTCATCCTTTGCAGGAAGGTTACCTGCCAGTGCGCCTTGCTGTGGTTGGTAATCTAAAATACTTTTTTGAATCGATAACTGATTCTCTAATTGATCTTCAGGAATTGAAGACAATTGCCCCAGGTTGGCAGCGATTTCTTCTTGTTTTCTTCGTTGCTTGATCTGGCTGCTCAATTTATTCATACGAATCACAACCAAAATCATTCCTACCACTATGGGGATGGTTAGCAGAATAAGTGTAATAACAATGCCACCTTCGGTGAAATCCACTTTTCCAGCAGAAGGTTCCTGGGCAGAGGAGATTGCAGGCATCAATAGAGTTCCGATAAGCAAACTAATCGCCGTTAATCCTTTATTCTTCAGATGTCTTGCAGCAAGCAACCGATCAATTTGTGCTTTACTGAATCCTGAAATAATGCTTTTGTAATTTTTCCTTTCCGGATGAGCCTTCCTGGTGGCTTTGATGTAGGCCGCTATATTAATGCTCTTCAGCACGAGGAAAATAGCAACAAACAATAACGCAACCGCGAGACTAATAAGCCCTACCATATTCCAGTTGATAGGATCAGGGTAAGGAGTTACTGTTTGCTGAGCGAAAAGTCTTGCCGGCAAAATGGCTGTAATAAAAAAAATAATTGTTGAATGGAATTTATTCATGGTTGTCTAATAAGCTATGTTTACCAAAAACTTTGTAGAAAAGGGTGCCGTAAAAATACAGATAATCTGAAAATTTTACGAAGCCATGACTTCATCTCAGGAAAAGTTCCTCAATTGGTAAGAAGAAAATGGATGGTTACAATCTTTGCAAAGTAGTAATGAATCATTCTTTTCCATTGCTGCTCACCTGGCTAAAAGGCAAGCAGGCAAAGGGTTTCATCCAATATCGAATCAATGGAATTTAGTACAACAAATAAAACATTTCCAAATTTTTCAGGTGGAGAAATATTTCAATTAATAAAATGGCAGAAAAAAAAATGCTTTAATATCAGCAAAAAGAAAGTAAGAATTCTAAAGCAGCCCTAATGAATCCTATTTTGAATAATTCAATTCTGAACAGGCCATGGCAATAATGAATCACCATAATTTTATTTCAGGTAATACAAAAATCCATTGTCTTGGTATGCTATAATCTCCGTCAAAATTCAGCAATCAAAGAAAGCCATCTCGCAGCAGGCGCTCCCCACAATTCTTTATATGTGGCAGTATTGAACTGTGGCCAATAAGGGGTATCCTCATTGAACCGTGATTGCATTCCTACCGGTATGCCTCCAACCGTTTCACCGGGCAGTGCTGTGTAGAGTTGAGGATAATTACTTCCCTCTCCCCAGATAATAGATTGGCCAAATGGATTTTTACCTACGATCCAGAATAGTTGCTGCTCTGCAATGTTGATCAGGTCTTTGTCTTTCAAAAATTTCCCTGCCAGGGCTGCTGCTTTTCCTGTTGACAATTGCACTGCCGCATTACCTCTGAATGAAAACCAAACCGGGAATACACGCAGATAATGTTCTGCATCCAACTGAACACCATTCTTCAATTGTTCTTTATAATCCTTTTCTGCCCCTCCAAAAATGCCTACCTGCACTTTATAAAAATTCACTGAATCCTTTACTTCGTTGATGTTATACACACCGCTTGGTACCAAACCGTAAGGTTGTACATACTGCATGATGGTTTTCAGATAATCACCGTACATCCTGATAGATTCTTTCCATTTATTATAATCAGGATTGTCCGGCTGCGTTTCGCACAGTGCCACCAGTGCCTGCATATATACCTGGTCACGCGATTGATGTGTGTAGTGAACTATCGATTTTTTGTTCAGATCACGATAAAAGAAACCTCTCAATTTGTCTTTATCCCCAAGCGGTTCTGTTCGCTGGCAATCCAATGTGTATTTAATTGCAGCCGCTGCTTCCTTTGCATAATATTTATCGCCTGTCAGTTTATAAAGCATACTTGCTGCAAAAGAAATATTAGCGGAGTACTGGCTATTGGAAGCCATAGCAGCATGATCTCCACCACCACCAATGCTGCTGAGATCAGCAAAACCTAAACTGTCAAACCTGTGCTTAGCAAAGCCAAAATCTTCAATCGCTACCTTACGAAGATTTTCTTTTAACATCGGATCCTTCTCTTCGACGAGCGAAGCATAAGCTTCAATACCTGAGAAAACAAAGTTTTCGAAAGCTCTGTTATGCACATGAATTCTGCGCCGTCTCGAGGAGTCATCTTTTGTGCCAATGAAACCATCTGTCCAGAGATTGGTACCCCACGTTTGTGCACGATAACCATCACCGAAGCGTGACTTGAGTATCATATCTATCCCCCACTCCGCCTCCTCCATCATGCGCAGGTAAAGCGCCTTGTTACCTTTTGCCTTTGCATTTACTGCCATCTCCAGGAGTCCCTGCACGATTTCACCGGATTGCAATATCTGCTGAGACATGTCTGCAGCATCGTGCCATCCGCCGTTCATGGTAAAGGTTTTTCCTTTGTAGCTACCATTGAGGTCAGCATGGCAAGCACCATGCTTTCCCGGAATTGGGTAACCACATCGTTCGCAAAAAATAAAATTCAATACCCGCCATGCAGAATTATCCCAGATATTCCCGTTGATAAAAAAAGGTTTTGTAACTACATCACCTACCTTGATATAGTAGGTACCGGCCTTGCTGAAATCTGAGAAATCAATTGTTTCAAAATTGCCGATTCTCGATTTTTGTGATTGAATCTTTCCGTTATAAACGACACCCTTAGAAACATTATCCACCAATTGGAAGGTACCATTGTTGTTCTCCACATTTACTATCGCTGTTTTCTTGCTGTTTACTCCATATCCCGTAGTAGAATAGATAATCCTGTTTTCTGCCGGTGCCCATCCTGTTACAACTTCGGGGTTGGCTATTGTTTCCAGTTTTACATCATCAATATCAAACTTCAATGAGTCGCCCATCGTCCTCTCTTTTCCAAAAATTTCGATAGCAAACTGGATAGCAGTAACCTTGTCGCGCGGCAAGGCCGGCATCTCCAGGAAACATTCGTTCCACTGGCCGTTGACCAGGTTGATCTCATGAATACCCTCACGTTGGTATTTATCCGGCACTTTTATTTTACCATCATTAATGATGTACAGGTTCAGATAGATACTTCTTGCGCCCTCGCAATGAGGATAAATATAAAAGTGAAGGCGGTTGTACTTTTCCCAATTAGCTCCTCCTACGTCAAAATTGGCAAGAGAAGTTCCAAGCCCGATGCCCCAATTGAGGAATGTCGGATTAGTAGTTTGCCCTGTCAACCGCAGGCTATGCGTACCTGAAATACTTCTGTCGGCAGTAAGGTATGCCGTACCGAACCCCTTGTGCGACCAGCCTTTCATACTCTCCATATCACAGAGCATTTCCGAGGCTAACACCTTTTTTGTAAGTCCGAATGATTCAAAAGATTTGCTGTAGTCCAATGGTAACGGGCTGTGGATGTAGCCTGTGCTACGGATGTCATCTTTTAGCTTTTCATCAATCTGTGCAAAAATCAACGAAGTTGGTATTGCAGCGAGGAACAAAAGGATAGTAAGTTTTCTCATTTGATGTTAATTTGGAAGTATATTCCCTTCATTGGTCAATAATTTATGATAGAAATTATTGACCAATGAAATTATTGATTGTTTTCGTATGTACATTCCTGTAATAACGATTTGTAAAAATATCAATTTCCTGAATAAACAGATGACTAAACAAATACCGTTCATCACAATTTTCCACTGCATTGTAAATGAATTTTTCAACTGAAATCTTTCGGACATCCATAGAGGCAATGGCAGGTTGATACCAGAGCGTATCCGCTGTTGAAATTTTGAAATGGAAAAAGTCAAGCGTTAGTTAGTCTGAGACATACTTTGAAAGCATTTGGTAACTTAGAAATTTTCATACCAACTTTTTTGCGAGTCATTTGATAACTTAAAAAAGCAGCGCCTCTCTGCAAAAAATATGAGCATACACCGGGTATAAAAGCGTATTGTTCATTACCTGGCAAAACAACCGTACCAGGCTATTTAACTGGATGTCACCATTTTCCTTATTTGCATCAAATATTGTAGTTTTAGGTCTATGTACGCGATAAAGTTACTTCCGAATTATACCTACGAGGAGTACCGCCATTGGGAAGGCAGGTGGGTACTTATCGATGGAATTCCTTTTGCCATGAGCCCTTCTCCAACTATCAAACACCACTGGGTAACTGCAAATATTATCAGTGAATTCAGAAATGCTATCAGAGATGCTGGTTGCAATAAATGTAAGGTGCTGGATTTTGTTGATGTAAAAGTAAATACTTCTACAATAGTGCAGCCTGATTGCTCCATTGTATGCAAATCGGGCAATGAGAATTTTCTTGATTTCCCTCCTGCTTTGGTAGTTGAAGTATTATCTCCATCAACCGTACTCAAGTACCGCCATACAAAGTATAGTATTTACGAAAAATTTGGTGTCAAATATTATCTTATCGCAGATCCGGATAAAGAAACCATTGAAATCTATTGCCTTGACCTTTCAGGATACGCCCAACAGGATATCAGCTCTGACAACAGGTTCTCATTTCAAATCGAAGAAGACTGCGAAATAACTGTCTCGCTTGAGAATTTTTGGAAATAAAAGAGCTTTTCTCAATTACTTATACAGTCGATCTTCAGACCTATTCTTACCCTACCTTTGCTGCGCAAAAAAATCATTGAATGAGCAACGAGCATTTGTCCGAACAGGAAGTCATCCGCAGGGAAAAATTAGAGCAACTGACGCAATTGGGTATTGACAGCTATCCTGCCGCCCAATTTCATGTAAACAGTTTTGCGGCAGATATCAAGAAAAATTATTCAGAAGAAAAAAAGGATGCTTACGCAGATGTGTCGCTGGCTGGAAGAGTGATGGGCATCCGCGACATGGGTAAAGCAAGTTTTGCTGTGCTGCAGGACAGCACCGGAAAGATTCAAATCTATATAAAGCGTGATGACATTGCGCCCGGTGAGGATAAAGCATTGTATAATACCGTATGGAAAAAAATGATTGACATTGGCGATATCATTGGTATCCGTGGATATGGGTTCATCACCAAAACCGGAGAGACTTCTGTGCATGTGAAGGAATTCACTATCCTGAGCAAATCGCTCCGTCCATTGCCCGTGGTAAAGGAAAAGGACGGTGAAACATTTGATGAAGTAACAGACGCAGAATTTCGTTATCGTCAGAGGTATGCAGACCTGATCGTGAATCCGCAGGTGAAAGAAACATTTTTGAAACGGACGAAAATGATCAATGCCATGCGCAGTTTCTTAAATGAACGTGGCGGCCTCGAAGTGGACACTCCTGTACTGCAAGCAATTCCCGGAGGAGCAGCCGCACGCCCTTTCATAACGCATCACAATGCGTTGGACGTACCGTTTTACCTGCGTATAGCAAATGAACTATACCTGAAAAGACTACTCGTTGGCGGATTTGACTGGGTGTATGAATTCAGCCGCAACTTCCGTAATGAAGGAATGGATCGCACACATAATCCTGAATTCACCATCCTTGAATTTTATGTTGCCTATAAAGACTACCTGTGGATGATGGAGACAACTGAGCAATTGCTGGAGCATACAGCTATTGCAGTCAATGGCACTTCTGAAGTGAAAATGGGAGATCGCATCATCAACTTCAAAGCGCCATACAAAAGGATTTCCATGTATGATGCCATAAAAGAATACACAGGTGTAGATATCTCTGAAAAAAATGAAGACGAGCTCAGGGAGGTTTGCAAACAGTTAGGCATACACGCAGATGCCACCATGG